>NZ_AP023272.1:1864815-2182254 GCF_013426735.1 Agrobacterium vitis | reverse complement strand
ATCCATCACCGCCAAGCCTTTTTCGAGCACTTCAGCATGGGTAATATGGTCGAAACGGGTGGCTGTCGGGTCTTTTTTCGGGTCGGCGGAATAGATGCCATCCACCTGGGTGCCCTTGAAAATCGCCTGCGCACCCATTTCGGCAGCCCGCAATGCAGCGGCAGAATCGGTGGTGAAGAATGGATTGCCGGTGCCGCCAGCGAAAATCACCACCCTGCCCTGCGACAGATGATGAACCGCAACGCGCTGCGAAAAACTCTCACAGATTTCCGGCATGGCAATGGCTGAAAGCACCACGGTGTCGATGTCCAGCTTACGCAGCGAGGTCGCCAGCGCCAGCGCATTGATCACCGTGCCGAGCATGCCCATATGGTCGCCGGTTACCCGATCACCGCCCTTGGATGCAACGGCCACGCCGCGAAAGATATTGCCGCCGCCGACCACAACGCCGACTTCGACGCCCATGGCGCGCGCCTCGGCAATATCGCCCGCGATCCGGTCGGCGACCGCGACATCAATCCCGAAGCCCTGGCTGCCCATCAGGGCTTCACCGGAGGCTTTGAGGAGAACTCGTTGATAGATGGGCTTGGAGGTCATGGTCTCTCCTGAAATGGAACCTGCCGCCTGATGAACACCCCCAGCTGAAAGACCGGCGGACGGTGGAACAGAGGCCGCAATGGTGAAAAACGTCACGATATGGACCGCAGCTGACGATGAGCGCGGGCACCAGCAATGCCGGATACACGAAGGGCATCGCGTTGTCACGCGATGCCCTGACTTTTCCCATGATTGGAATGTTTTACGGTAAAGACCGATCAGCCCTTGGCGACAGCAGCCACTTCGGCAGCGAAATCGCTCTCTTCCTTCTCGATGCCTTCACCCAGCAGCAGGCGGGCGATGCCGGTGATCTCGATCGGTGCGCCAACGTCCTTTTCGGCTTCCTTGAGGGCGGCGGCAACGGTCAGGTCAGGATTGATAACGAAAGCCTGCGACAGCAGGGCCACGTCTTCGAAGAACTTGCGCATCCGGCCTTCAACCATCTTTTCGATGATGTTTTCCGGCTTGCCCGATTCGCGCGACTGCTCAATGAACACATTACGCTCGCGCTCGGCAACGGCAGCATCCACTTCTTCAGCGCGCACAGCCAGCGGGTTGGTGGCAGCAACATG
This sequence comes from Agrobacterium vitis, assembly GCF_013426735.1. Lineage (NCBI taxonomy): Bacteria > Pseudomonadati > Pseudomonadota > Alphaproteobacteria > Hyphomicrobiales > Rhizobiaceae > Gillisella > Gillisella vitis. The sequence continues at coordinate 2,181,085 of NZ_AP023272.1, read as the reverse complement.
CATGGCGATCTGGCGACCGATCGTGTTGAGCGCTTCCTTGTTGCCGGTGGACTTCAGGGCAACCAGCACGCCGAGCTTGCCGAGACCGTCAGCAACAGCATTGTGGACGTAAGTTGCGACAACGCCGTCCTCAACCTTCAGCTGGGTGGCGCGGCGCAGAGCCATGTTCTCGCCAATGGTCGCAATCGCGTCCTTGATCGAGTCGGAAACCGACTTGCCGGTCGCGGCATAAGTCGCGGCATTGATGGCATCAACCGTGCCGTCGGTGGAGAGAGCGACGTTGGAGATGCCGCGAACCATGTCCTGGAAGGCATCGTTGCGGGCAACGAAGTCGGTTTCGGAGTTGACTTCGACGACCACGGCGGTTGTGCCGGAGCTAGCAATACCGATCAGGCCTTCGGCTGCAGTGCGACCGGACTTCTTGTCGGCCTTGGCAATGCCCTTGGCGCGCAGCCAGTCGATAGATGCTTCCATGTCGCCGCCATTTTCAGCCAGCGCCTTTTTGCAGTCCATCATGCCTGCGCCGGACTTTTCGCGCAGTTCCTTCACCATTGCAGCAGTGATCTCGGTCATTGTTTGCCTCTTTGTCTGTTCAGGGGCGGGCGGCAGGACAGAAACCTGCAACCGGCGCCCGGATTGGGCACGACTTGTACCCGGAAATGTTACAGCGTGATGAAATCAGTGTCATCACGCGCGCGGGGAACCGTAAGATGGCGCCCGGGGATAAGACCCTATTCAAAGGAGCGGGCCGCCGCACAGCCTGACGCTGACGGGCGGCCCATCAATCCTGTAGAAAAGGCAGGCCTCTAAAGAAGGCTGGCCTTTACAAAGGGCGGGTCACACCCGCCCTCATCCGGTCAAGGCATCAAGCCTCAGCGGAGCCTTCCAGAGCAGGCTCGATTGGAGCTTCAACCGAAGCGCCGATATCGCGGCCAGACGAACCCTGCTGACGGGCGATGCCGTCGATGGCAGCGCGCGAGATCAGGTCGCAGTAAAGAGCGATGGCGCGCGAAGCGTCGTCATTGCCCGGGATCGGGTAATCGATCAGGTCCGGATCGCAGTTCGAGTCGATGATGGCAACGACCGGAATGCCCAGGCGCTTGGCTTCATCGATAGCGATCTTTTCCTTGTTGGTGTCAACGATCACCATCAGGTCCGGGGTGCCGCCCATGTCGCGGATACCGCCGAGAGCCTTGTCAAGCTTTTCGCGCTCGCGCTCAAGGTTCAGACGTTCCTTCTTCGTGAAGCCCTGAGCTTCCGAATTGAGGATTTCGTCGAGCTTGCGCAGACGCTGGATCGAATTGGAAATGGTCTTCCAGTTGGTCATCATGCCGCCGAGCCAGCGGGAATTGACATAATACTGGGCCGAGCGCTTTGCAGCATCGGCAATCAGGTCAGAGGCCTGACGCTTGGTGCCGACGAACAGAACGCGACCGCCACGGGCAACCGTGTCAGATACGACCTGCAGGGCGCGCGACAGCATCGGTACGGTCTGAGCCAGATCGATGATGTGGATGTTGTTACGATCGCCGAAGATATACGGCTTCATCTTCGGGTTCCAGCGATGTGTCTGGTGGCCGAAGTGAACGCCAGCTTCCAGAAGCTGACGCATGCTAAAATCAGGCAATGCCATGCCTTGTTCTCCTTTTCCGGTTTAACCCCCGTGAAGCAAACAGCGTCTTTTTCAAAACGCCACCGGGCGGAACGGACCGGATGTCTCCCGGCCTATCCCAAGCTTCACGTGTGGAATGCCGGTCGCATAGAACGATTTGACGGCCAAGGCAAGTGTAGGGTCGAGAAAAAGCCTGCAATTGCTACTTTTGCGCCTTGCAGGCCGTCGGTGGCAGCAATTCCAACTTGGAAAGCTTGCCTGTCAGGACAACATCACCGTAATCCAGCGTCAGATCCCGCGTCACCCCATTATCATAGAGGTCGAAGGACTGGGTATAGACCGGCAATTGATCGCCATCCGACTTGTCCTCATAATAGGCGATGGCGACCGGCCAATAGGTACGGCCCGACAGGGGGTCCTTGGTATCGCCCGTCAGCTTTTTCGATGCCCCCAGCACCGTCGTGGTCAAATAGCTTTTGTCGCCGTCTTCCGTGCCATCAAACACGCGAGCCTCGAAGAAGCGATTACCCTTCCTGGCCTTATCGATCATATCGATCATATGTTGAGCCGGAAAACGAGCCGAGGCCAGTTCCAGCTCCTTTTTCTGCGGTTCCTTCAACTCGATGAGAAGACCGTCTGTTTTCGCCGCAGCCGCTCCTTTGACGTCCTTGTCCAGCTTGTCGTCGGTAAAACTTTTCGACTCAAAGTCGAATCGTCTGGCGGCCATGTCCTCGAAGGTGCGAACCTGCTGGTCGGTGACACTGACCTGATCGCCGGTCTCTATCTTGGTGACGAATCGGAAGCTGGTGGAATAGCCATCGCAAGCCGATCCATTGAACTCATAGACCATCCGGCCGCTCATATTATCGACGCCGGACTGGTCGGTCGCCTTTTTCAGCTGGATATCATAGGTGGCGCGATGTGGCGCAAGATCGCCTACAGCCTGCGGATCGACCTTCACGGATGTCACCGCGGTGTTTGCCGTCAATGCCATAACAAGGGCCAAGGTCAGTTGCGGCATCGATATTCTCCTGTTGCGGTCTGGCTTGATGCTATAAGAACTGAGTTGTCAAAAGCGAGGCGCTTACGCAACTTGCCTGAGTTTATCACCACGTTTCCGTTTTCATGCTAGCCGGGATTTGATCATGTCCGACACTATCGACAGCCGCCTTGCCGCCCTTGGCATTACCTTGCCCCAGGCCGCAGCACCTGCTGCCAATTATGTACCCTATGTCATCAGCGGCAACCTACTTTATCTCTCTGGCCAATTGCCGATGGAAGCTGGCAAAATTGCCGTGACCGGCCTGGTCGGCAGCGATGTGGACCTGGCTTCGGCCCAGCGCGCCGCAGAGCTGTGCGCCATCAATATTCTGGCCCAGGCAAAATCGGCACTGGACGGCGACCTTTCCCGCATTGCCCGTGTCATCAAGCTCAACGGCTTCGTGGCCTCAGGCCCCGGCTTTACCGATCAGCATCTGGTGATCAACGGCGCTTCCAACCTGATTGCCTCGGTGCTGGGGGAGGCGGGCAAACACGCCCGCGCCGCCGTTGGCATGGCCGCCCTGCCCCTGAATGCCGCCGTGGAAATCGATGCCATCCTGGAGATCCGCCTGTGAGGGATGCAAGCTGGATCAAGGAGCGCCCGGTTGCCCATCGCGGTTTTCACGACCAGAACAAACTTGTCTGGGAAAATACGCTGTCGGCTGCCGCCCGCGCCATAGAGGCCGGTTTTGCCATCGAATGCGACCTGCAATATACGACGGACAGCGTACCGGTGGTATTTCACGATGACGACATGCAACGCCTGTGCAACATGACCGGCGACGTGCGCGCCCGTACCTCGGCGGAACTGAAAATGATGTCGGTCGGCGGGACAGCCGACAAGGTGCCGACGCTGCGGCAATTGCTTGATCTGGTCAAGGGCCAGGTGCCGTTGATCATCGAGCTGAAAGGCAGACTTGGCGACGACGAGGGCTTTGTTGAGGATGTGCTGGAGATCCTCAACGGCTACCAGGGCAAAGTCGCCCTGATGAGTTTCGACCATCATCTTTTGAAAGAGCTGAAGGCCAATGATTGCCCCTACCCAGTCGGGTTGACTGCCGAGGGTGCCAAGCCGGAAAATTTCTTTGTCCATGACGAGGCCATGCAGCTGGGTCTGGATTTCATCTCCTATTGCGTCGCCCATCTGCCAAACAGCTTCATCGACGCGCAGCGGCAGAAAAACATTCCAGTGATCACCTGGACGGTGCGGGATGAAATCATGCGCGCCCACACCTATACTTATGCCGATCAAATGACGTTTGAAGGCTTTGACCCGCGCGAGACCGCGGCATCATAACCTTATAGTGGAGTGGCATGACACAAGAGGTCATCATCCGGGTCGAGCAGTCTTTCAAGGCGATCGACAGACACGCATGGAACAGGCTTTCCGGTGCCGCCAAGGCATCGGGAGGCGAAGCCTATAATCCCTTCAACAGCTGGGCCTATCTTTCGGCATTAGAAGAATCAGGCTCGGCCACCGCCAAAACCGGCTGGCTCGGCCATCATCTGCTGATGGAGGATGGTGATGGGCAATTGCTTGGTGCCATGCCCTGTTATCTCAAAAACCATAGCCGGGGCGAATATGTGTTCGACCAGGGCTGGGCCGATGCATTTGAGCGGGCCGGCGGGCAATATTATCCGAAATTACAGGCCTCCATCCCGTTTACGCCAGCAACCGGCCCAAGGCTGATGGTTGCAGATGGCGTTGAACCGGAAAGCGCCCGCGCCTCGCTGGCCGCCAGCTTTGCGGAAATATCCCGCAAGCTTGGCGTGTCTTCAGCCCATGCGACCTTCCTGCCGGAAAACGAGCTGGAGCATTTCAAGGATGCGGATTTCCTGCACCGTCTGGATCAGCAATTCCACTTCATCAACCAGGGCTACGCCAATCACGACGCCTTTTTGGAAACACTAGCGTCGCGCAAACGCAAGGCCCTGAAGAAGGAGCGGCGGGCGGCGCTGGAAAACGGCATCACCATTGATTGGCTGACCGGCAGTGACTTGACGGAAGCGGTGTGGGACCAATTTTTCACCTTCTACATGGATACCGGCAGCCGCAAATGGGGCAAGCCCTACCTGACCCGGCAATTCTACTCGCTGATTGGCGAGCGCATGGCCGAGGACATTCTGCTGGTGATGGCCAAACGCGATGGCCGCTATGTGGCGGGTGCCATCAACTTCATCGGCGAGGAGACGCTGTTCGGTCGCCATTGGGGCTGTAGCGAAGATCACCCTTTCCTGCATTTCGAGGTCTGCTACCATCAGGCCATCGACTTTGCCCTAGCCAAGGGGCTGAAAAAAGTCGAAGCGGGCGCGCAGGGCGAGCATAAACTGGCGCGCGGCTATCAGCCGGTGACCACCCATTCCGCCCATTACATCGCCCATCCGGGCTTACGCCGGGCCATTGCAGATTATCTGGAACGCGAACGCGAAGAGGTGGAGCACATCGGCGCCTATCTCGGCGAACATACGCCGTTTCGCAAGGGCGAGCGCCAGCCGCGCGACGGCGAGGAAATCGACGGCTGATCTTGATTGGCAGGTTACGACCAGGATAGACAAGACCCGGTAACGGAGACAGATGATGAGCATTTCGGCCTATGATCCAGACAATATTTTCGCCAAGATCCTCAAGGGCGACATCCCCTCGATCAAGCTCTATGAGGATGACGACGCGCTGGCCTTCATGGATGTGATGCCGCAAGCGCCTGGCCATTGCCTGGTGATTCCAAAGCAGGGCTCTCGCAATCTGCTGGATGCCGATCCGGCTGTGCTGGCAAAACTCATCCCGGTCGTGCAGAAATTGGCCGTTGCAGTCAAACAGGCCTTCGATGCCGACGGTGTCTATGTTGCGCAATTCAACGAGCCTGCCGCAGGCCAGACCGTGTTTCATCTGCATTTCCACCTCATTCCCCGCCATGACGGGCAGCCGTTGAAGCCGCATGTGAGTGGCATGGAAAATATCGATGTGCTCAAGGCCAATGCCGCGAAAATTATCGCAGCACTATAGCATCGTGCAGAACACCGGAGTCAGCACGATGCTATAGATTTTTGTTCTTATGCATTTCCGGACGGAAAACCGCTTCACACTTTTCCTGGAAATGCTCTACAGGACGAACAGGCCTGCGGCTAAAACACCAAGCGACACCAGAACCCCAACGATGATCCGCTGACCGGCAAGCAGGAATGCTGCAAAACCGAGGCCGGTCGCAGCCAGCCGCAGCCAGAGCGGCGAATGTTCAAGTGTGCCGGTTGGAAAGACGATCAGCTTGGCCGTCACGGCCATGACCAGGGCCGTGGCAACCGCCCTCACCCAATAGAGCGGCTCGGAACCTTCCTGAAGGCGGTTTCCGGCCAGCACGCCCAGCCAGCGCCAGAGATCGGTCGCAAGCCAGCCCGCGACGATGATAACCAGATAGGGCCAGAACTCCGCCATCATAGCTCCTCCGACAGGTTTTCAACCGGCCGAATATCCGAGGGCTCATGGCTTCGGCGGCGGATTTGCCGGTCGATCAGATAGGCAATCGTGCCACCACCCAGGCCTGCAATCAGGATGTCGAAACCTGGGACCGCCAGTGCCAGCAGCGGCCCGGAGACGATGCCGATCACAAAGGCAATCTTCACCACCCGCTGCTTGCCCGTCGCCCAGATCGAAGCGACGAAATAGACCGGGGTGAGGAAAAACAACAGACCGGCGACAAGCGGCGGCAGGCTGGAGACAAGGCCATAGCACACACCGACCAGAATGGTGTTGACCGCCACCAAAGTCAGGCCGAATCCTGCGAAAAACGCCACCCGCCCTTCCCGTGGCACGGTCTTCAGATTGCCCATCGCATAGACCCAGGCGGTAATGGCGACGAAATGCGACAGAAACAGCAGGAGCCAGGTCGGGGTGCGTTGGCTGCGCATTTCCGGCACCAGCGAGGCAACCATCGGCATCATCCGGATCGAGGAGAGCGACACGGCCAGAAAACAGGCCAGCAGATTGGCTCCACTCGACATCATGCCGATCAGGATCATCTTGGCAGGCAAGGCCCAGATGATCACGGTCATGAACATCGCTTCATTGCGGCTGACGCCGCTTTGCAATGCGAAGGCGCTGAAGCCGACAAACGATACCATGAGAATAATCGCCGGCAGGCTGAAAAGGCCGCGCATGCCCGTGAAGAACCAGCGCAACTGGCTGCGGTCGGCAAGGAGGAGAGATGACATAAGATTTCCAGCAAAAGTCGAAGCGTTACAGCGCATTGCGTTGAAAAATCAGCGCTTCCGCTCATGACAATGCCGGGCAAACTGCCCGGCATTGATGCTGTCAAAAATTTGACCGTTCTTCCAAAAGAATTACTTCTTTTTCGGCACCTTTGGAACCGTGGTTTTCTTGGCCACCGGCTTGGTCTCCTTCAAGGCCTCGACTTCCGGCTCAGCCTTGGCGACTTTTTTTGCCTTGGAACGCGGCTTGGCGATGACCTCGCCATCGTCAGGCACAACGGCGGCAATTTCGGCTTCCTTCTTCGGCTTGACCGGCGCCACATCGGCCACGCAGTCCAAGGATAGCTGCTCCTCGCCATCCTTGGTGACAGTGCCGACCTTAACGATGCCGCCCTTCTTTAGCTTGCCAAACAGGATCTCATTGGCCAATGGCTTCTTGATATGCTCCTGAATGACGCGGCCAAGCGGCCGGGCGCCCATTTTCTCGTCATAGCCACGCGTCGCCAACCAGGCGACAGCGGGTTCCGACAGGTCGAACGTGATGCCACGTTCCGAAAGCTGGGCTTCCAGCTGCATGACAAACTTCTGCACGACCTTGTGGATCACTTCGCTTGGCAGCGGGGCGAACGGAATGATCGCATCCAGACGATTGCGGAATTCCGGGGTGAACAGACGATTGATCGCCTCTTCATCCTCACCGCTGCGCTTTGAAGATCCAAAGCCGATCGCCGACTTGGCCATTTCCGATGCGCCCGCATTGGTGGTCATGATCAGGATCACATTGCGGAAGTCGATCTTCTTGCCGTTATGGTCGGTCAGCGAGCCATGGTCCATGACCTGCAACAGAATGTTGTAGATGTCAGGATGGGCCTTTTCGATTTCGTCCAGCAGCACGACGCAATGCGGATGCTGATCGACACCATCAGTCAGCAGGCCACCCTGATCGAAGCCGACATAGCCGGGAGGGGCACCCAGCAGACGCGACACCGTGTGACGCTCCATATATTCAGACATATCGAAGCGCAGCATTTCCACGCCAAGCGACGCAGCCAATTGCTTGGCAACCTCGGTCTTGCCGACGCCTGTCGGACCGGAGAAGACGTAGGAGCCAATCGGCTTATTGGGTTCACGCAGCCCTGCCCGGGCCAGCTTGATCGCCGTCGATAGCGCTTCGATGGCATCGTCCTGACCGTAAACGACCGAGCGCAGTTCCTTGTCGAGATTGGCAAGAACCAACTCATCGTCCTTGGACACGGTCTTGGCCGGAATCCGCGCCATCGTCGCGATGGTGACTTCGATTTCCTTCTCGGTGATCAGCTTGCGGCGACGCGAGGCAGGCAGCAGCATTTGCGCGGCACCCGTCTCATCGATCACGTCGATGGCCTTGTCCGGCAGCTTGCGATCGCTGATATAGCGGGCCGAAAGCTCGACAGCCGTCTTGATCGCCTCGTTGGTGTAACGCAGCTTGTGATATTCCTCGAAATAGGGCTTCAAGCCCTTCATGATCTCGATGGCATCATCGATCGACGGCTCGTTGACATCGATCTTCTGGAACCGGCGCACCAGCGCCCGATCCTTCTCGAAGAACTGCCGATATTCCTTATAGGTGGTCGAACCGATGCAGCGGATCGCGCCAGACGACAAGGCAGGCTTCAACAGGTTGGAAGCATCCATCGCCCCGCCGGAGGTTGCCCCGGCTCCGATCACCGTATGAATTTCATCGATGAACAGCACGGCGCCCGGGTAGTCTTCCAGCTCCTTGACCACCTGCTTCAAGCGTTCCTCGAAATCACCGCGATAGCGAGTACCGGCCAGAAGCGTGCCCATGTCGAGCGAGAAGATCGTCGCATCGGCCAGTGCCTCAGGCACCTTGCCTTCAACGATCCGCTTGGCAAGGCCTTCGGCAATTGCCGTCTTGCCGACGCCGGGATCGCCGACATAGAGCGGATTGTTTTTTGAGCGGCGGCACAGGACCTGAATGGTACGGTTGACCTCGTCGTGACGGCCGATCAGCGGATCGATGCGGCCGGTCTTGGCCTTTTCATTGAGGTTGACGCAATAGGCCTTGAGGGCTTCCGGCTGCTTCTTGGCCGGACCTTCCTCCTGCTCACGCGGCGGCTTCTGGCTGGCTTCACTCTCTTCCTCGACACCGCGCGGTGGACGAGGTTGAGACGTGCCAGGCCGCTTGCCAATACCGTGGGAAATATAGTTGACGGCATCATAGCGGGTCATTTCCTGTTCTTGCAGGAAGTAAGCCGCATGGCTTTCACGCTCGGCAAAGATCGCCACCAGAACATTGGCACCCGTCACTTCTTCCCGACCGGAAGACTGGACATGGATGACAGCCCGCTGGATGACCCGCTGGAAGCCGGAGGTGGGTTTGGAATCCTCATCATAGCCGGTCACAAGATTGGCCAGCTCATTATCGACGTAATCGCTCACGGTCTTGCGCAGCGTATCGAGGTTCACATTGCAGGCGCCCATCACAGCGGCGGCATCGGCATCATCGATCAGTGCCATCAGCAAATGTTCAAGCGTTGCGTATTCGTGGTGGCGCTCATTGGCAAAAGTCAGTGCCTGATGCAGCGCCTTTTCCAGGCTCGGAGAAAATGTTGGCACGGTCAGATCCTCATTTCTTTTCCATGACGCATTGCAGCGGATGCTCGTGCTGCCGCGCGAAGTCCATAACTTGGCTTACCTTGGTTTCGGCGACTTCATAGGTGAAGACGCCGCATTCCCCTACCCCGTGGTTGTGTACGTGCAGCATGACGAGGGTTGCCGCTTCCCTGTCCTTTTGGAAGAAACGCTCCAGAATATGGATGACGAACTCCATCGGCGTATAGTCATCATTTAGCAGCAGAACGCGATATAAATTGGGCTTCTTGGTTTTCGGCTTCGTGCGCGTGATAACCGACGTGCCCCTGTTTGGTCCGTCGTTGTTACCCTGCGCTTGCATGACGATCGGTTGCGCGATCATTTCCATCCATTCTCCCGAGTTCCGGCCGCTTCATCGCAAAAGGCGAATCCCGCCAGACCTCACAGATTCATTAAGGTAGTCCATTTCTCATCGATTTTAAGCCCATAGATACGCACTGCAAAGAGAATTGCGTGTCCGGCCTCAAAAAGGCACCCCGGACAAGTCCCGATACCGACGCAACAGGCCTAAAGATAAGTGCCTTACCCGCGTTTTCCAGACCAGCAATCGCAGCACGTTCAATTCCAGCTGAGATTACCACCAGATCATCATATTGTCTCCCCAGCAATGCCCCAGGCTGACCACAAGACTGAGCATGGACATGCGCTGCCAAACCTGGGCTGCTTGGGAAGTACCAACGAAAAACGGCCGTCCCACAGGACGGCCGTTTGCAGCGACATCAATAAAAAATGATCAGGCAGCCGTCGCGGCGGACGCCGCTTTCGAAGCCTTGGCAATCGGAGCCTCATAAGGCTTATATGCGGTCTTGGCCAGATCAGCATACATTTCGGTGATCTTGGTGGCTTCCGACACGAAGGTTTCGTAGGAGCTCTTCGCATATTTCGTCTGCAACTCGAAAACGGTTTCGATGCTGCGGGCAGCGGTCAGCTGCTCCATGAAACCGGCCAGATCCTGGAAGGACTTTTTCGAGTAATCCTGGGCTTCAGCGGCGATCGACTGCATGCCCTTGGCAACCTCGGAATAATTCTTCACCATCGTATCGACGGCTTCTTTGCTCTTTTTGTTCACGTCTTCGAAATTCAACATAACAGCACTCCTTTTTCCTCTGCTGTCCCAAACCATAGGACAGATTGCTAAAATTGGTCAAGTCAATTTGTGCAGTGCGTCATCGCCAAAAAGTTGTATTTTATCAATAACAAAAAAGGGCGACCCCATACGCGGTCGCCCTTCATTATCAAATATCAATAAATGCATCCCTTATGAATGCAACCTAGGATCAAAGATCGACATCCAGAATGGCCATCGAGAAATTGTAGGACAGATCGCCGTCCTCGTCATCCTTGAAGACAACACCGAGAAACTCTTCGCCCACATACACTTCTGCCGAGTCATCCTTGCGCGGGCGCGCCTTTACAGCCATCGTCGGGTTGAAAGTCCGCTTGAAATAAGCGTCAAGCTTCTTGATTTCGTCTGCTTTCACAAAAATCTCCATGGATTGTCTGCGCAGCACGAACCTTCGATCCGGCCATGATGCCGCAGCGCTCTCAAAATTCCAGCATGGCAGTGACTGACAAACCGCACGAACCATGCTTCGGCGGCCTGCTTGTCGCATGGGCCAAACAGCTGTGTAAAGCCGCGAATATCGATCCGCCTCTGCTTTTAAGGGATAATTGCTGGAAGCGGAATCGGTTCACTAAAAAATCATCCAACTGGTCAAATCGTGAAAGCCAACCGGAGCGGCCCCGGATGTCGTCTGGTTCGGAGCCCAGGCACCTCGTCTAGAAAACGATTGACGGTTGCGACCGTGTTGGGACGCCGCATGACATCAGCCTTCCTCGGACACCACCTGATTCATTGAGCGGGCCGGTTCAGCACAGCCCGCCTCGCCCACCACCCTGGCCGGCACACCAGCCACGGTCTTGCCAGCCGGTACGGGCTTCAGCACCACAGAACCTGCGGCCACGCGTGAGCAGCAGCCGATCTCGATATTGCCCAGCACCTTGGCGCCCGCGCCGATCAGAACACCATTGCCAATCTTGGGATGGCGATCTGCCCCTTCCTTGCCGGTTCCGCCCAGGGTCACTCCGTGCAATATAGAAACATTATCGCCGATCCGTGCTGTCTCGCCGACCACCAGACCTGTTGCGTGATCCAAAAAGATCCCCTTGCCGATGTGCGCCGCCGGATTGATATCCGTCTGAAAGACACTGGAGGACCGGCTTTGCAAATAGAGGGCAAAATCGCGCCTGCCCTTGTTCCAAAGCCAGTTTGCCAGCCGATGGGTCTGGATCGCGTGAAACCCTTTGAAATACAGCACGGGCTCGATAAAGCGCAGGCAGGCAGGGTCTCGATCATAATAGGCCTGAATATCGACGCGCAACACCGTACCCCATTCCGGCCAATCGCTCAGCATTTCCTCGAAGGTCTGGCGCAAAAGACTGGATTGCAGGTCGGCATGATCAAGCCGTTCACAGATCCGGTAGATGACGCTGTCCTCCAGCGAACGGTGGTTCAGCACGGTGGAATAGAGGAAGGCCGCCAGAAGCGGATCATGCTCGGCGGCGCTGCGCGCCTCCTGGCGCATGCTGTCCCAGATCGGGTCCATAGGCTTGATCATCTCGCGCATAGCAAGATCGTGCATGACAGCCATTGCAATCTCCTCATTGGCGTTCATCCTCCATTATATAGATGATCTCTCGATCAGACCAGATGGGGGCATGAGATGAAAAAAGCGCGGACCTTTGCGGATAACGGCATTCGAGTGGCCGGACAAAATGGCATTGGCGCGCTGATTATCGACAATCCGACACGCAAGAATGCGATTACCCAAGCCATGTGGCGCGCCATTCCACCGGCACTGGACTGGCTGATTGCCGAGGCCGGGGTTCACTGCATCGTCATGACAGGCGGCGGCCAGACGGATTTCAGCGCCGGTGCCGACATTTCCGAATTCGACGCCGTGCGCAATGACAGCCGTCAGGCCCGGATTTACGAGGCAGACAATAGTGCGGCTTTCTCGGCCATTCGGGAAGCGCGGGTGCCTGTCATCGCTTCGCTGCGCGGGGTTTGCTATGGTGGAGCCTTCGGGCTTGCCGCCGCTGCCGATCTCAGGATCGCCGACGACACCGCAATCTTCGCCATACCTGCGGCCCGGCTTGGCCTGGCCTATCCCGCAGATGCCGTAGCCGATCTCAGCAGAACGCTGGGCAGCCAGATCGCCCGACGGGCGCTGTTTACTAGCCAGGCATTCCCTGCCGCCGCTCTGTTGACCTGCGGCTTTCTGGGCGATCTCGTCGCCCCCCAAGCACTTGATGGTGCTGCCTTTTCGCTAGCAGAAACCATCGCTGCCAATGCGCCGCTGTCTATCCACGCTGCCAAGCTGGCGCTGCGGGCAACAGAAAGCCAGGACGACAGCCTGCTGAGCGAGGCCGCTGTTCTCGGCTCAACCACGTTCGAAAGCGCCGACTATCGCGAAGGCCGCACGGCCTTTCGCGAAAAACGCCAACCGATCTTTACCGGAGAGTGAAAACCTTTATCTTCCATCCAGCTCGGCGTAGAATTCTAGGACGGCCTGTTTAAACACCCTGTCACCAACCGCCAGCATATGGTCGCGCTTGGGAATATCGAGTGCGCGGGCATTGGGCATCAGCGCCGCCAATTCCTGGGGTGATCCGGCAATATCATCCACTGTGCCGACGCCGATCAGGACAGGCATGGTGATTGTGGCAAGCTCGGCTGCGGACACCAGATCGCGCGACGTGGAAATACAGGCGGCAAGCGCCAGCCTGTCGCTGCGGGTCTGCTCGGCAAAGGCGCGAAACATCCGTCCGCGCTCATGGGTCACATCATCAAGCGAAGGCGCCAGCAGCGCATCGGCAATCGGATCCCAGTCGCCGACCCCGGTGGATATGCCGATGCCAAGCCCGCCAAACACCAGCGAGCGGACCCGCTGCGGAAAATCCAGCGCCATAAAAGCCGAAATCCGCGCGCCCATCGAATATCCCATGACATGTGCTTCAGCCACACCAAGATGATCGAGCAAGGCTGCGGCATCCGCTGCCATGTTTTCAGGGTGATAGACTTCCGCTTCATGCGGCTTGTCGCTCTGACCGTGGCCACGATTATCAAGTGCAATGACCCGGTAACCGGCATCGCCCAGCGTTTTCAACCAGCCAGGATGCACCCAATTGACCAGGGCGCTGGAGGCAAACCCGTGGATCAGCAGAACTGCCGGGCCAGACGGATCGCCCTCATCGAAATAGGCGATCTCCAGACCGTCATGGCGAAAGCGGGAAAAAGCGGGAGCGTTCAAATTCATCACAATCGGTCCAGTTGATAGTCGATCAAGGCAAGGGCTGCGGTCCATAGACCCTGATGAATAAGTCGTAACCCCTGCAAGGTTCAAGACTTTAATCTTCCCATGCCCCCAACAAAAGCCCCGCCAATTCTGTAAAAACAATCAGCAGCGCCCTGCATTGGCTCTACCCATTTCAAAAAAAGGCGGCTAATGTCCGTCCCAACCCAATCGCGGTGCATGGCGACGGCAGAAATGCGGATAACGCGCCATAAACGTTTCATCTTCAGTTGAGTTTCCGGACCTTACAGGCCTTGGAAGCTGGGCAACAAGGCATTCGGAGCATAGACATGGCCGGTCATTCCATTCCTCATTTCCAGAACGACGGCGGACATCGGCTTGTCGAAATCGGCGTCAAGGAATTCATGTGCACCGGCGCGTCCGTTCCTTTCGATCATCCCCATATCTTCATCGATCTTGGCCATGACACCGAGAAGGTCTGCCCCTACTGCTCAACGCTTTATCGTTATAACAGCAGCCTGAAGGCAACTGAGACCAACCCCGCAGGCTGCGTCTTTCACGTCAAGGCGGCCTGAGCGGCGCTCAGCGACGCGCCAGCGATCGGATTATCACCATGTCCACGAAAACCGTGGCAATTGTCGGCGGCGGCATAGCCGGTCTCGTCGCTTCCCTTTGCTTTGCCCGACAGGGCATTGCGAGCCGGATTTTTGAGAAAAGCCCGCAATTGCTTGAGGTCGGCGCCGGCCTGCAACTGACGCCAAACGTCACCTGGATTCTCGACGAACTCGGTGTTCTCGAAAACCTGCGCACGCGCTGGCATGAGCCGGATGTGGTCGCGCTTGCCTCCGGCATCAGCTTGAAACGCCTGTGCAACGTACCAGTTGGCGCCCACGCGAAATCCCGTTGGCAGGCGCCTTACGGCGTGTTGCATCGCGCAACGCTGCAACAGGCTCTTCTTGAGGCCGTGGCGCAAAATCCGCTTTGCTCCCTGACATTGGACCAGAGGGTTGAAAGCCCCGATGCCCAAATCCTGCGCGATCCGCAGACCGGCGAACGTCCCGACCTGCTGATCGCTGCCGATGGTGTCTGGTCGCGGCTACGCAATTTCGTCGCCGGAGGCCCCGATGTGTCCTTCAGCGGCAGCATTGCCTGGCGCGTCGCTCTGCCTCAGGCTGAAGCGCCTGCCTTTCTCGACCGCCAGTCCGTAACGGCTTTTCTGGGACCGAATGCCCATATGGTCACCTACCCCTTGCGCGATACCGACAGTATCAACATCGTGGCCATCGGCGCGGGCGTCGATCCCGGCGAAGGATGGGCGGCACAAACGCAAGAATCCCAAGCACTGCTGCTGGAGCGGGCCTTCAAAGGGTGGAATAGCGAGATCTGCACCATGCTGGCGAATGCCAAGGGTAACATGACCTTCTGGCCACTGTTTCAGGCTGGAAATGGCCGTTGGCACAACGACAAAGATCTGGTGCTGATCGGTGATGCGGCCCACGCCATGCTCCCCTTCTCGGCCCAGGGTGCCGCCATGGCCATTGAAGACGCTTTCGAACTGGCCGATCTCGTCTCCAGCCGGTCCATCCCCCAGGCGCTCGCAGCTTATGAGGCAAGTCGGCAAAAACGGGTCAGCGCCGTGCGCAAACGCGGGGCAATCAACAAATTCGCCTATCACGCCAAGGGGCCGCTGCAAATCGGGCGCGACGTCCTCTTGTCCTTGCGGTCTTCCGATAGCTTCGCCCGCGATCTCGACTGGCTCTACGGCTACCGGCCTTTTTCCAGGTCCGGTAGGCCAGAGACGTTCCGATAACTTTGACCCGGAATCGATTTCGGATCAGGCAGTAGCTGCCGCTGCGAATCCTCTCTCCAGATCCGCTTGAAGGTCGGCAACATCTTCAAGTCCGATCTGAAGACGAATCAAAGGCCCGTCGGTTGGCGGTTTTGTGACAACACGGTCGCCGACATTGGCCAGTACCGCCAGGCTTTCGTAACCACCCCAGGACCATCCAAGGCCGAAAATCTGCAAGGCATCGAGAAAGGCATGCGCCTTTCGCTTGAACTGCGCCGGATCGCTTTCCGCCAGCACAAAGGAAAATATCCCCGAAGCGCCTTTAAAATCGCGTTTCCAGATGTCATGACCGGGAAAACTGGGCAGGGCCGGATGCAAGACCCGCGCAACGTCATCCCTCGTCTCCAGCCATTCGGCCACGGCACGAGCACTGCGATCGTGATGAGCAAGCCTGACCGCCATGGTTCTAAGACCACGCAGAACCATATAGCTATCCTCTGCCGAACCGCAGAGGCCCATGGCACCATTGGCAGCCTTGAGCCGCGGCCAGCAGGCCGCATTGGCCGAAACCGTCCCCATCAGGATGTCGGAATGGCCCGCCGGATATTTGGTCGCCGCTTGCATGGAGATATCGACACCGAAATCCAGCGGACGGAAATAGAGCGGCGTTGCCCAGGTATTGTCCATGCTGACCACGGCACCATGGCTATGAGCAATGTCAGCCAGAAGGCGAATATCCTGCATTTCGAATGTGTTACTGCCGGGAGCCTCGGCGTGAACCAGCTTTGTATTGGCACGCATCAGCGATGCTAGTCCCGCACCGATGGCGGGGTCGTAATATTCGACCTCCACACCCATCCGCGTCAACATCGTATCGCAGAAATGTCGGGCCGGATCATAAACCGAATCAACGATCAGCGCATGATCGCCCGGCGACAGAAAAGCCAGGAAAGGGACGGTAATCGCAGCGAGGCCGGAGGGCAGTATAATCGTTCCAGCCGCCCCTTCCAGCACGTCGATCGCATCGCAGAGCGCGTCCGTTGTCGGTGTGCCGCGGGTGCCATAGGTATATTTCTGCGTCCGTGTTTCCATGCTTTCCGCAGTCGGAAACAACACCGTCGATGCCTTGACGATCGGCGGATTGACAAAACCATGGTAGCTCGAGGGATCATGGCCGATGTGGCACAATTTCGTATTGGTGCCAGCGCTCGTCAACCAGTCTTCTTTGTCGGACATCCGCTATAACTGCCTTTTTCACGTGCTGGCCACCTGCCCGATCGAGCAATTTGCCAAGAGTTATGACTATCGAAAATAGCGGCGCAATCCACCTCGTTATCGGTTTATCCCCGCCGCGTCTCCACTTCTTTTTTTGAACAGGCCAGCCAAGCATGGTCAAGCCTTCCCGCGTCACCGGGACAATGAAATTCAACGGCGCCATTCAGACTAAATTTTCATCATCAACTGCGGCTTTCCTGTGTTGTGGGCCTATTTTATGAGCAAAAAAATGGAATTGCCACTTTTCGACGCATTTTCCACCCATCAACACTTGACCATGAACCCATTTATGAATGTGATGGGCTTGCTAGGGTCACAACCCGGGCACCGGTGCATGGAGAGGGGCAAGAGCCGTGTCACGCGCCGGAGGGAAGACAAACAGAAAAAAGGTTGGGAAACATGAAAAAGACGCTCCTGTCAGTTGCGCTTGGCGCTGCGGCATTTGGTTTTGGCGCATCAGCAGCCTCGGCCGACACGCTGAGCGATGTTAAGGCAAAAGGCTTTGTTCAATGCGGCGTCAGCCAGGGCATTCCGGGATTTTCCGCTCCGAATGACAAGGGCGACTGGTCGGGTCTGGATGTCGATTACTGCCGCGGCATTGCTGCCGCCGTCTTCGGCGACGCCTCCAAGGCCAAGTTTACGCCGCTGTCCAGCAAAGACCGCTTCCCCGCACTGCAGTCGGGTGAAGTCGATGTGCTGACGCGTAACACCACCTGGACGATCAGCCGCGACACCTCGCTCGGCTTCAACTTCCGCACCGTCAACTATTATGACGGCCAGGGCTTTATGGCTAAAAAGAGCCTTAACGTGAAATCGGCTCTGGAACTGTCCGGCGCTGCTGTCTGCGTTCAGACCGGCACCACGACCGAATTGAACCTGGCCGACTATTTCAAGGCCAACGGCCTGAAATACAACCCGGTCGTGTTCGAAAAGGAAGACGACGCAACTTCGGCTTACGACGCTGGCCGTTGCGACGTTTACACCACCGACCAATCCGGCCTCTATGCTATCCGCCTGAAGTTGAAGAACCCCGATGACAACATGGTTCTGCCGGAAGTCATTTCCAAGGAGCCGCTCGGACCGGCTGTGCGTCAGGGCGACGACAAGTGGTTCGACGTGGTCAGTTGGGTTCACTATGCCATGGTGAACGCTGAAGAAGCTGGCGTGACCTCGAAGAATGTCGATGACATGAAGAGCAGCGGCAGCCCTGACATCAAGCGTATGCTGGGTGCAGAATCCGGCAGCAAGCTGGGTACCGATCTCGGTCTCAAGGAAGACTGGGCCTATAATGTCATCAAGCTTGTCGGCAATTACGGCGAAGTCTTCGATCGCAATGTCGGCGCTGGTAGCCCACTGAAAATTGCCCGCGGTGGCAACGCTTTGTGGACCAAGGGCGGCCTGCAGTACGGCCCGCCGATCCGCTGATCCGCAACCGGGTCCGATAACCAACCCAAACCAAGCCTTTTTGGGGAGGCGGTGTCCGCACCGCCTCCCCATTGCAAAAGGGCAAGGACATGCGCGCCCAAAACACGGGTGAAAAAGGGGGAAAAAGCCTCAATGGCAATACAGGATTCGAGCTCCTCTAAAACCGGATCGGTCAGCGCGGCATCGCTCATCTACGACCCGAAGGTCCGTGGCATATTTTATCAGGTGGTTACCTTGGTAATTTTGGTCGCCTTCATCTGGATAGTCGCCAATAATACCATTCACAATCTTCAAAAAGCCAATATCACCTCTGGATTCGGCTTCCTGCAAGGCCGCGCTGGCTTCGACATCGGCCAGCAGTTGATCAGCTACAGCAGCGATTCGACCTATGGCCGGGCGCTTGTCGTCGGCCTGCTCAATACGCTGCAAGTCGCGGTCGCCGGCATCATCACCGCCTCGATCATCGGCTTTGCGGTCGGTCTAGGACGGCTGTCACACAATTGGCTGATCGCCAAGCTCTGCCAGGTCTACGTTGAGATTTTCCGCAATATTCCACCGCTGCTGGTTATCTTCTTCTGGTATCGCGGGGTCATCGCCATTCTGCCGCAGGCGCGCGATTCCATCGCGCTGCCTTTCGATATCTACCTGAACAATCGCGGCGTCACCTTTCCAAAGGCGATTTTCGGCGACGAGGCCTGGTTGCTGTTGCCAGCCATCGCGATAGGGATTTTTCTTTCCATTCTCGTCAGGAAATGGGCCCGCAAGCGCCAGATGGCGACAGGCCAACAATTTCCAATCCTATGGTCGTCGCTGGCGCTGATCGTCGGCATTCCAGTCCTGGTGTTTATGGCGATCGGCATGCCGCTGACCTTCGATCTTCCAATTGTTGGCCGGTTCAACATGCAGGGCGGTTCGGTCGTCGGACCCGAGTTCACCTCGCTGTTTCTGGCGTTGTCCTTCTACACCGCCGCTTTCATAGCGGAAATCGTTCGCGGCGGCATCAAGGCTGTCTCCAAGGGACAGACGGAAGCGGCCAGCGCGCTCGGCCTCAAGCATAGCCACACCTCACGGCTCATTGTCGTGCCACAGGCGATGCGGATTATCATTCCGCCGCTGACCAGCCAGTATCTCAACCTTGCGAAAAACTCCTCCCTGGCTGTTGCCATCGGCTTTGCCGATATCGTCGCTGTCGGTGGTACAATTCTCAATCAGACCGGACAGGCCGTCGAAATCGTTGCCGTCTGGCTGGCCGTCTACCTGACGATCAGCATCAGCACTGCGGTCTTCATGAACTGGTTTAATGCCAAGATGGCGCTGGTCGAGAGGTAATATCATGGCATTACACACCCCTGTATTCGTACGCACGGAGATGGTGTCCGCCTCTCCGGCTCCCGCTGGCCAGATCGGCACGGCGGCCTGGGTCCGCAAGAACCTGATTGCAACCCCGAAAGACGTTGTGCTGACCCTGCTGGCATTGGCCTTTCTGGCCTATATCCTGCCCGGCTTGATCAACTGGCTGTTCGTCCACGCTGTCTGGTCGGGAGCAGGCCGCCTCGCCTGCCTTACCGTCTCTCAGGGCGGGGCATTGCCCGATGGCAGCGCTGGAGCCTGCTGGGCCTTTGTCGGCGCCAAATTCCAGCAATTCATCTTCGGGCGCTATCCGAGCGAAGAGATCTGGCGGCCGTTGACCGTCATGGTCCTGTTCGCCGTCCTGCTGGCACCCATGCTGATCCCGAAGGCGCCGTTCAAGGGCACCAATGCCTTACTGTTGTTTCTGGTGCTGCCGGTGGTTTCCTTCTTTTTGCTCACCGGCGGCTTTGGCCTCGAGCATGTGGAAACGGCACGCTGGGGCGGCCTGATGGTGACCCTGATCCTGTCCTTCTTTGGGATCGCGGTGTCGCTGCCGGTTGGCATCATGTTGGCGCTTGGTCGCCGATCCACCATGCCGGTCATCAAGATGCTCTGCGTGATCTTCATCGAAGTGGTGCGCGGCGTCCCCTTGATCACCGTACTGTTCATGGCCAGCGTCATGCTGCCGTTATTCCTTCCCGATGGCTGGAGTTTCGATAAGTTGCTGCGCGCGTTGGTTGGTGTCTCGATCTTTTCTTCGGCCTATATGGCTGAAGTCATTCGCGGCGGCCTGCAAGCGATCCCGAAGGGGCAGTTCGAAGGTGCCGACTCGCTTGGCCTGAGCTACTGGCAGAAAATCCGGCTGATCATCCTGCCGCAGGCGATCAAGCTGGTCATTCCGGGTATCGTCAATACCTTTATCGGGCTGTTCAAGGATACGTCGCTGGTCTCGATCATTGGCATGTTCGACCTCCTGGGCATCGTCATCCTCAACCTGTCGGACTCCAACTGGGCAACGCCTGAGACAGCCGTAACCGGTCTGGTTTTTGCAGGCTTCATCTACTGGCTGTTCTGCTTCAGCATGTCGCGCTACTCGTATTTCATGGAACGGCACCTCGACACGGGCCACAAGCACTAGCATCTGTCGGTTTCGACCTGATCCGGCAGTTGCTTCATTCTTTCGTTCGTTTGTCAGGACAAGATCGGTGTCCGGCTTTCCTGACAAACTCCACTTCTAGGAAACTCAATTATGGCTGAAGCTCAAACCTCCATCGAGAAAGCCCCAACCAAAACCGCAATCGAATTGATTGCCATGAACAAATGGTATGGCGAATTTCACGTCCTTCGTGACATCAACCTCAAGGTCGCGACCGGCGAGCGGATCGTCATTGCAGGTCCGTCGGGCTCCGGCAAATCAACGATGATCCGCTGCATTAACCGGCTGGAGGAACACCAGACCGGACAGATTATCGTCGATAACATCGAGTTGACCAACGACCTCAAGAAGATCGATGAAGTCCGCCGCGAAGTCGGCATGGTGTTCCAGCACTTCAATCTGTTCCCGCATCTGACCATCCTTGAAAATTGCACACTGGCGCCGATCTGGGTCCGCAAGATGCCAAAGAAAGAAGCCGAAGAAGTTGCGATGCACTATCTGAAGCGTGTCAAGATCCCGGAACAGGCCAATAAATATCCAGGCCAGCTCTCCGGTGGCCAGCAGCAGCGTGTCGCCATCGCCCGTGCGCTCTGCATGAAGCCGAAGATCATGCTGTTCGACGAGCCAACCTCGGCGCTCGATCCGGAAATGGTCAAGGAAGTGTTGGATACCATGGTGGGTCTGGCGGAAGAAGGTATGACCATGCTCTGCGTTACCCATGAAATGGGCTTCGCCCGCCAGGTTGCCGACCGGGTGATCTTCATGGACCAGGGCCAGATCGTCGAACAGAACGCGCCCGCCGAATTCTTCGACAACCCGCAGCACGAGCGCACCAAGCTGTTCCTCAGCCAGATCCTGCACTAGAACATTCTCGGAAACCCCGATCGCGGTTTTCCTGAAAAGACAAAAAACTACGGCCTGTCTGGTTCAATCTGAACTCGGCAGGCCCTGAGTTTGTTTAACGAAGCATTGATTTCACAGACTAACATTACCGGGCAAAGCGCCAGAGACGAATTCGTATCACCGCGCTTGACCGACACATGGCTTACGGAAAAAAACGAACGGCACTTCCTAATCACAGAGAGCACATAAGCCTTCCGAGCTGGTTTTCTTGAGTGCATACCGGCTGCGCGACACATCACCAATATTGACGATCTAAAATTCAATCCATAGGTCAAATGCATGACGATCGCGGATGACAAGACGCCTCGGCTTTTTGGTGGTGATTACAGCGTCTATGTCCGCATCGCCCGCCTTTGCTTTGTTGAAAAGGCGGTAGACTACGATCTTGTTCCGTTCGATATTTTTGCGGACGGCGGCCCTTCACCAGAGTATTTGAAGAAACACCCGTTTGGGCGCTTTCCCGCCTTGGAACACGATCAATTTCGCTTTACGAAACCGGCGCGATCGCTCGATATATTGATGAAGCTTTCGTTGGTCCGAAGCTGCAACCAGAAAACGTTGCGGACCGCGCAAGATGCAATCAAGCAATCAGCATCATCGATAATTATGCTTATCCACACTTCGTCTGGGGAATTTATGTTGAGAGAATATTAAAGCCAAGCAGGGGCGTTGCAAGCAATGAAGAAAAGCTTACGGAGGCTTTGACGAAAGGCCAAATCTGCTTAAACGCTCTATCGCGTCTTATAGGAGATGGTCCTTGGTTTATCGGCGAGCAATTGACACTCGCCGATCTCTACGCAGCCCCTGTGTTCGACTATTTCCTCATGACATCCGACGGAAAAGAAATGATTGAACCCTACGCCAACCTGAAGCAATGGTGGGCAAGAATGTCATCACGTCCGTCGATGACAAAAACCAAACCATCTTAATTATTGAAGCAAATTTAGAAACTGTCAGGTTCAAATTGAGCCAGACAAATTCTAAATCGCAGCAGACAGTCAGGCCGCTTCAATTGCCTTAGCTACGGCCTCGATGGCATCGTCGGCCTTGGCACCATCAGGGCCGCCGGCCTGGGCCATATCGGGACGTCCACCACCGCCCTTGCCACCAAGGGCGGACGAGGCAATACGGACCAGATCGACGGCGGAAACCTTGCTCGTCAAATCAGCCGTCACACTCGCAACAGCACTGGCTTTGCCATCCTCAGCCACTGCGATCAGAAGGATCACGCCAGACCCGAGTACAGATTTGGCGTCGTCGGCCATGCCCTTAAGATCCTTAGGATCGATCCCAGCGAGTTGCTTGCCGATAAACTTGATGCCGCCTAAGTCGCGCGGCACGTCGGCAGCGCCGGTTGAACCGCCGCCCATGGCAAGCTTCCGCTTGGCATCAGCCAATTCGCGTTCCAGCTTGCGGCGCTCGTCCACCAAAGCTTCGACGCGAGAAACGACATCGACGGGCTGGACCTTCAAGGCGGATGCCAGCGCTTTGACACGCTCGTCCTGTTCGGCCAGATAGGCACGGGCGGATTCGCCAGTCAGTGCCTCGATCCGGCGGACGCCTGCACCAACAGCGCTTTCTGCCACCAGCCGTACTAAGCCGATATCGCCTGTCGCCGAGACATGCGTTCCACCGCAAAGCTCAATGGAATAGGGCCTGCCCGCCTTGGGACCGCGCACCGCCGTCCCCATCGACACGACACGCACTTCATCGCCATATTTCTCGCCAAACAGCGCCATGGCACCCTCGGCAATCGCATCATCCACCGCCATCAAGCGGGTGGTGACAGCAGCATTCTGAACAATGATTTCATTGGCCATGTCTTCAACGATCTTCAACTCCTCCGCCGTGACAGGCTTTGGATGAGAAATATCGAAGCGAAGACGCTCCGGCGCAACCAGCGAGCCCTTCTGTGCCACATGGCTGCCCAGCACATCACGCAATGCCTCATGCAGGAGATGCGTCGCGGAATGGTTGGCCCGCAATCTGGAGCGACGAGCATGATCAACATTGAGCGCGACGACCGTACCGGCGCGAACAGTCCCTTCACGAACAGTGGCAACGTGGACAAACAGCCCCTCGCCCTTCTTCAAGGTATCGCGCACCTCAAGAACGAACCCATCGCCAACGATCTCACCTGTATCGCCAACCTGGCCACCAGATTCGCCATAGAACGGCGTCTGGTTGACCACGACCTGAACAGTCTCGCCCGCCTTAGCTTGCTCGATCACCGCACCATCACGCACCAGCGCCTGAATTTCGCCCTCGGCGCTTTCGGCGGAATAACCGAGAAACTCGGTTGCGCCGTGCTTGTCCTTCAACTCGAACCAGACAGTTTCTGTCGCCTTGTCGCCGGAGCCGGACCAACTGGCACGGGCTTCGGCCTTCTGACGCTGCATGGCATCGTTAAAGCCGGTGATATCGACGCCAATGCCACGGGCGCGCAGCGCATCCTGCGTCAGATCCAGCGGAAAACCGTAGGTGTCGTAAAGCTTGAACGCGGTCTCGCCGTCAATGCTATCGCCCTTGTTCAGAGTGGCCGTGGCGTCGGACAGCAGCGAAAGGCCACGCTCCAACGTCTTGCGGAAACGGTTTTCCTCGAGTTTCAAGGTTTCGGAAATCAACGCCTCGGCGCGGACCAGTTCCGGGTAGGCGCGCCCCATCTGCTGCACAAGCACAGGCAGAAGCTTGTAAATCATCGGATCGCGAGAACCGAGCAGTTCCGCATGTCGCATGGCGCGGCGCATGATCCGGCGCAGAACATAGCCGCGGCCTTCGTTCGACGGCAATACACCGTCTGCAATCAGGAACGCAGAAGACCGCAGATGATCGGCAATCACCCGGTGGCTGGCCCGACGCTCGCCCTCAGCCGGAACACCGGTGAGATCAACGGAAGCATCGATCAGGGCGCGGAACAGGTCGATATCGTAATTGTCGTGCTTGCCCTGCAACAGGGCGGCAACCCGCTCCAAGCCCATGCCGGTATCAATGGACGGACGCGGCAGGTCAACCCGTTGCTCCTTGGTCACCTGTTCATATTGCATGAAAACCAGGTTCCAGATCTCGATGAACCGGTCGCCATCCTCATCGGCGGAACCTGGAGGTCCACCCCAGATATGGTCGCCGTGGTCATAAAAGATTTCGGAGCACGGACCGCAGGGACCGGTATCACCCATTGCCCAGAAATTGTCGCTGGTGCCAATCCGGATGATCTTCTCTTCAGGCAGACCAGCAATTTTCTTCCACAAGCCAAAGGCTTCATCATCGGTATGATAGACGGTGACGCAAAGCTTGTTGCGATCAATGCCGAATTCCCGGGTAATCAGGCTCCAGGCCAGTTCGATGGCATTTTCCTTGAAATAATCGCCGAAGGAAAAATTGCCCAGCATTTCGAAAAACGTGTGATGGCGCGCCGTGTAACCGACATTGTCAAGATCGTTATGCTTGCCCCCGGCCCGAACGCATTTTTGCGCCGTGGTCGCACGGGAATAAGGCCGGTGTTCCAGTCCGGTGAAGACATTCTTGAATTGCACCATGCCGGCATTGGTGAACATCAACGTCGGATCATTGCGGGGCACGAGCGGGCTCGACGCAACGACTTCATGACCATTGGTCTTGAAGTAATCGAGGAAGGTCGACCGAATGTCATTTACGCCGCTCATGGGATGCCCTTGGAATAAGTGTCCGTTGCCGGACAGACGTCAGAAAACAACGGCTTTTATCGTCCGCCATGACGCCTGTCCAGCCTATCGAAAGAAAAGGGCCGGAGATGTAAATCCCCAGCCCGTAACAATGAACAGGTCCAACCGCCAAATAAGCGGACCTGATCAATCAGGCGTCGTCAAGACCGACGCTGTCATTGGCGTCCGGACCGCCATTTTCCAGAAAACGCTCGGCGATCAGACCGGCATTCTGACGAAGCGCCGTTTCGATTTCATCGGCAACCGCAGGGTTATCGCGCAGGAAGATCTTGGCGTTTTCCCGGCCCTGCCCCAAGCGCTGGCTATTATAAGAAAACCACGCACCGGCCTTCTCAACAATCCCAGCCTTGACGCCCAGATCGACCAATTCACCGGTCTTAGACACGCCTTCGCCATACATGATGTCGAATTCCACCTGTTTGAAAGGCGGCGCCATCTTGTTCTTGACCACTTTGACGCGGGTCTGGTTGCCAACGATCTCTTCCCGGTCCTTGACCGCGCCGATACGGCGAATATCGAGACGAACCGAAGCGTAGAATTTCAACGCGTTACCACCGGTCGTCGTTTCCGGGGAACCGAACATCACGCCAATCTTCATGCGAATCTGGTTGATGAAAACCACCATGCAGTTCGAACGCGAGATCGAGCCCGTCAGCTTGCGCAGCGCCTGGCTCATCAACCGTGCCTGCATGCCCGGCAGACTGTCACCCATTTCGCCTTCGATTTCAGCTTTCGGTGTCAAGGCCGCAACCGAGTCGATCACCAACACATCGATCGCCCCCGAACGCACCAGCGTATCGGTGATTTCCAGTGCCTGTTCGCCGGTATCTGGCTGCGAGATCAGCAAATTTTGGAGATCAACACCCAGTTTGCGGGCATAAACCGGATCCAGCGCATGCTCGGCATCGACAAAAGCGCAAACGCCGCCCTTTTTCTGGGCCTCGGCAATGGTTTGCAACGCAAGCGTGGTTTTACCGGAGCTTTCCGGTCCATAAATTTCAATGATACGGCCTTTGGGAAGACCACCAATGCCGAGCGCGATATCGAGGCTGAGAGAGCCTGTCGATACGGTTTCAACCTCCACGATTTTCTCGTTCGCGCCGAGCTTCATGATCGAGCCCTTGCCGAACGATCGCTCGATCTGCGACAGGGCCGCTTCCAATGCCTTGCTTTTATCCACCGTTTTGTCCTCTACGAGCCGCAAAGAATTTTGTGACATTTGAACCACCTTTAGGTTATTGAAGCCGCGTAGGCAACGAAACAGCAGACACGAACTATGTACATGGTTTGTTCCATTTTTGCAAGTCTTGCCCAAGTCTTTGTGTTTATTTTTTAATCTGACGGGTGTTCTCTTAATGTTTCCATGGCATTGGCCGTTAAGAGAAGTTGGTTTTCAGCCCATCGCACCCTTCGGAATGACGCCTTCGCGATTCGAATTTCCACTGTTTCCAGGAGGCTGGCAGGTATGAGTCTCGACATTCTCGTTCTGGGCGGCGCGCATATCGATCGGCGCGGACGCATCGATGCGGAAACCATTGCTGGCGCCAGCAATCCGGGGCGATGGTTGGAAGAACCGGGCGGCGGTGGCTTCAACGCGGCGCGCGCCCTGGCACGACTTGGATTGAATGTTGCCATGATCAGCCCCCGCGGCGGCGATGCGCTTGGCCAACGGGTGGCGGTCGCCGCCGAAGCGGCTGGCGTCGACGACCGGCCCTTCACCTTTTTGGATCGGAGCACCCCAAGCTACACTGCTATTTTGGAAAAAGACGGCAATCTGGTGATCGGCTTGGCCGATATGGAGCTCTACCGCTTGTTCTCGCCACGCCGGCTGAAAGTACGCGCCGTTCGCGAAGCTTTCGAAGCCACACGCGTTTTGCTGGTTGATGCCAACCTGCCGCAAGAGACGCTGGAGGCGATTGCGGCCATGGCGCGTGAGCTTGCCAAACCTTTGGCCGGGATCGGCATTTCACCGGCCAAAGTGGTGCGATACGCCGACTGCCTCGATAGATTCGATATGCTGTTTCTAAACAGCGCTGAAGCAGCGGTTCTGGCGGGAACAAAACCGGATGATCCTTCTGATTGGCCGGATCTGCTTCGCGCCAAAGGCCTCCATGGCGGCGTTGTCACCAATGGTGCGGGACCGGTCGTGGCCTTTGATCCAAGCGGTGACTATGCCTTGACCCCGCCGCCACTGGACGCATTGGCCGATGTGACCGGAGCTGGCGATTCGCTTTGTGCGGGGGTGCTTTCGCAAAGAGTGAATGACAGTTCCTTGCCGCTGGCGCTGCGCCACGGTGTTGCCTTGGCTGGCCTGACCCTGCTATCTGACAGGGCAACAGACGAGGACCTCACCGCAGATCGCCTCGCCGCGCGCCTTGACCTTGTTGGCGAGCCGCGCGCCCTTTCCCGCCAAACGAGTTCCCGATCATGACCCGTTCGATTTCTCCGCTCCTGCCCATCGTATACGCCCGCGAAGTGGCTGCGGCCAAGACGCGCAATGCGCCTATTGTCGCGCTGGAATCCACCATTATCACCCATGGCATGCCCTATCCGAAAAATGTCGAGATGGCGCAAAGCGTGGAGGCAATCATTCGCGACGGTGGTGCTGTCCCGGCGACCATCGCCGTGATTGAAGGCGTTTTGCATATCGGGCTGGAAGAAGATCAGTTGCAAAAACTGGCGCAAATGACTGATGTCCTGAAGGTCTCTCGTGCCGATCTCGCCTACGCCATTGCCGAACGCCGCACCGGCGCTACCACGGTAGCCGCGACGATGATCGCTGCCGCCCGCGCCAATATCTCGGTTTTTGCCACCGGCGGCATCGGCGGCGTGCATCGTGGCGCAGAAGAAAGCTTTGACATTTCAGCGGACCTGGAAGAACTGGCCCGCACCCCTGTCATCGTCGTCTGCGCCGGAGCAAAAGCCATTCTTGATATTCCCAAGACATTGGAAGTCCTGGAAACCCGTGGCGTACCTGTCGTGACTTACGACAGCGACGAATTTCCAGCCTTCTGGTCGCGGGAATCGGGCTTGAAAAGCCCACTTAAACTGGAAAGCCCGGCAGCAATTGCCAATTTCCAGAAGGTACGCGACCAATTGGGCATTGATGGCGGCATGTTGATCGCCAATCCTGTGCCGGAAGCAGAGGAAATCGCGCGCGAGGAGATGGAAATCTATATTGGCCGGGCGCTGGCCGCGGCTGAACGCGAGGAAATCATTGGCAAAGCCGTCACGCCTTTCCTGCTCGACGCAATCTATCACCTCACCGACGGCCGCAGCCTGACCACCAATATCGCGTTGGTGGAAAACAACGCGCGTCTTGCCGCGGAAATTGCCGTCGCGATGCTGTAAGCCACTGATATCAAAATGGATCGGGGGTGATAATGTCCCCGATCAGACACTGCGGCAGATTATTGTTGTCGATTTATCGTTGGCCATCAGCACTGAAACAACTTGCTACCAACTTTCATTCCGCAATTTCACGTCTTCGATAGTATCGATTTTCTCTATCTTTCTGCCCATTCCCAACCGACCGTCGTCAGGACAAGAAAGCAAAGGCTTTCTGTTTTTATACGAGCCTCTCAGCCTCCCGTATTTAAAGCATGCTTCTCGTTCCTCTCCTCTTCAACGCCGTCTCTCACTGCGTCATCGAAGGAAATTTGCAAGAAGGACTTGCGGAACACAACTGGAACAGATAGCGTATGTTCTGTATTTGTTTCATAATTCAAAGGGTAGGTCCCAATGCTGACTCGCAAGCAACAGGAACTTTTGCTGTTTATACACGAGCGCATGAAGGAGTCTGGGGTACCGCCCTCCTTCGATGAGATGAAGGATGCCCTGGACCTCGCCTCAAAATCCGGCATTCACCGGCTGATCACCGCTTTGGAAGAGCGCGGTTTCATCCGTCGCTTGCCAAATCGCGCACGAGCGCTGGAAGTGATCAAGCTGCCGGAGGCCATGACCTCCAGCATACCGCCCCGACGTACAGGATTTTCGCCATCCGTCATTGAAGGCAGTCGAGGCAAGTTGCAGGCAGTGCCATCCGCTCCGGCCAAGCCGGTCGAGGAAGTGCGCAATTCCTCATCCATACCAGTCATGGGCCGTATCGCGGCAGGCGTGCCGATCTCCGCCATCCAGAACAACACCCATGACATTTCCGTACCGATGGAAATGCTGGGCAGTGGCGAACATTACGCCCTCGAGGTCAAAGGTGATTCGATGATCGAGGCTGGCATTCTCGATGGCGACACGGTGATCATCCGCAATGCGACCACGGCCAATCCGGGTGATATCGTCGTCGCTTTGGTAGACGATGAGGAAGCCACCTTGAAACGCTTCCGCCGCCGTGGGGCGTCCATCGCGCTGGAAGCTGCCAATCCGGCCTATGAAACCCGGATTTTCGGACCGGACCGGGTAAAAATCCAGGGCAAGCTTGTCGGTCTTATTCGTCGCTATCACTAAGCTCGCTGACATCTCCAGCGCCTGACTGGACGTCGTTACTGGCAGCAGATGGAACATTGGCGTGGGCCGAGCCATCCGGTCGATCATAACGATTGCTGCGCCAATCGAAATAACGATGGCGAGTCCAGGGCCGATACTGATTTTGAAATGCCGTAACGATATGCAGAGTTCGGGTGGCGGGATCGCCGAGGGTGATTTCCATCGCTCCGAAGCGCCGCAGATCGTTACGGGTTAGGACTTTCGGGGGACGTGACAGCATCGTTCCAGCGTTAACGGCCTTCTCGGTTTGCAAGAAGGCGAGAGGTTCGCCCGATTCTATTCGGGACGGGGAATTCTGGTCCGAGTTTGAGGTGCCGCCCGTCACGTGGCTATCCATGGGCAATTCAACGCCCTGCCGTAGTGCCGGGCTTTCACTGGCTGCGGAAGTGCCTCCCGCTTGCGTTCGGTTGATTGTTTGGGAGCGAACGGACGGGCTGCTGTTGTCAGACGCCAGCCCATCACCATCGGCCATCATCCGTTCACTTTCAACGTCCAACCCAGTCGCGTGTTCCGTAGGCTCCCGGATAACGGTGGCTTCGGTATGTTCTGCGGGAATAGTGGATGCTATCGGCGCCTTACAGACGGCATCGCGACTGGCCTCAGTCGAGACGATCAGGTCGGACAAGGCGCAGGCGGCCTCGCTATAGTCGCGGTTCTGCACCAGGCTGACTGTCCAACCATTGCTGAGCCTCGCGAGACAAAAAGCATCAGTGCGACAATGGAAAAGATCAGGTTTTTTATCGGCCTTCTCCTTTGCCGTCGTCATCTCCACTATCGCCTGTTGCGGCTCTACCGGCTCTCTTCCCTTAGTTTTTTGGCCGCCCGTCTTTGTTTTTGTTTTACCGGCCCGCGTTGTTTCCCGCGCCTTGTCCTCGCTTTTCCCCGCGCCCTGTTGGCTTGTTTCCATTTCGACGGCTGCCAGCTTGGGCAATATTTCAGGCGCAATCGGATCAGCGATGTCGAGCACTGAGCGCCATTGGTTGAAAACGAAACCCGGCGGACGCTTCTTGTTGGTGGCAACGGTCAAAACATCGCGGTTGTCGGTCCGAAACAGAGCGAACAGTTGGCCATCTTCGGTTATAGCGAGATCGGGCAGTGGCGGATCGGTTTTTATCGCCTCATAGCCAAACGCCGTCAGCATCATCGCCACGCCAATCAGCCTGAGCCGCGTCTTCATCAGGGTCAGTATCAGCAGGCCGGTTGCCGAGACCGGCAGAAACCACCACACGAACCGGCCGAAGGTGAAGCCAGTCCCCCAGCTCGCGACCTTGCTGGCAATCATCAAGACGCCCTCAAGGCCAAGCCCCATCAACTGGATCGGCCATTGGTCCAGACCGAAAGGCATGAGCAGCACGCCGATCATCGCCGCTGGCATGACAAGCATCGACATAAGGGGAGCAGCCAGGAGATTTGCCTCCAACCCATGCAATCCGACCCGGTGGAAATGCGCCGCTGAAAACATCGCTGTGGAAAAACCGCCAAGTGCTGAGGTCATCAGAATGCCGCTGACCAGCGTCATCAACGGCTTCATCACTGTCAGCACGGGGATCGCCGGCAGGATGGGAGGCATTCTTGGGCGTTGGCGCCAAAGGTCGAATCCGGCGATCAGGGCAAAGGTGGCTGCGAAGGACATTTGCAAGCTCGGTCCCATGACCTGCGACGGCGAGAGGAGAATCACGAGGATAGCCGCCAGCGCGGCATTGCGCAGGCTAAGCACAGGTCGGTCGAAGAAAGCCGCCGACAGCATGATGAGCATCATCAGATACGCGCGCTGGGCGGCAATGTCGTAGCCGGAAATGAGAAAATAGCCGGTCGTGGTGGCTATCGCCCCTGCTGCGGCAATCTTCTTGATCGAGCGGGCCTCCGCCATGCCAGGGACAAGGCTCAACAGGCGCCGGATGCCCACGAAGAACAGCCCACCGGCCAGTGCCATATGCAGACCGGAAATCGAGATGATATGGGCAAGGCCGGAAACGCGAAGATCGTTATTGGCCTCCTCCGAAAGGCCGCGCCGCTCGCCGGTCACAATCGCCACGGCAAACGCGCCCGCGTCGCCCGGCACGATGGCTCTGATACGGTCGGAAATGCCGTTGCGCAATTCCTGTGTCGTTTCATCCAGCTTGATTCCGGCACGCTCCCAAAAATCCGGTGGCGCTATCTCTGGTCCCGGCAGAAATGGCTTGGGTGGCTGATAAAAATAGCCGATCGCGCCGGTGCCCGCAAAATAGGAGGCAAAGGCAAAATCGTTCAAGCCCGGCAAAGCCGGTCCGGACGGCGGGGAGAGCCGCGCTCTGCCCTCAATCCAGTCGCCGGGGTTGAAGGGAACATGCTTGCCGCGGGCCAGAAGCGCGACCTGCTGTGGCATACGCTTTAGACTAGGATAGCGCGTTTGATGCAGTGCAATCACATATCTTTGATTGCCGTCCGCATTTGGTTCTACCGAAACCACTTTGCCGCGCACCACCGTCGTCACTGCACTGTCGATGATGATCGTGTCCAGACGCGCGGTTTGCACATCAGCTAACAACATGCCAGCAAGACCGAGAGTTGCAATGCCGCAGACGGCGGCCAGGACAGGATGACGGTAACGGACCCGCAGCCAGACCACTCCGGCTGCACAAAAAGTCAGGAAGATCGGCAGACGGGGAAGGTCCTGCGGACGGGTAAACCACCAGATCGCACTAAGCCCAAGCAGAACGGGTAAAAACAGAAATGTCCGCCCATAGGCAAGCTCCTGTAGAGCATCCCGGTGGAGAGCACGCAGAAAGCGCTGCCAGCGGGAGACCAGAAGCGGCGACGCACCAAAGTGGCCCTCGAAATCAGGGGTTGCCGCCTCGTCCTCCGGCTCGATGTCCGGACGCCGCAGAACCTCGTCAAACAGGGTTTTGGAAGAGCCCCTATCCCATGGCAAGCCGCGCGCTGGACGCGCCTCTTTTTGCCTGACCAGTTCCCATTCCGCCGTATCCGGCATCGATCCTGCCGTCGCCCCGGTGCCTTGCAATGCCACACGCCTTCAAAGCGCTGAAAACGAACGGCGAGGCTCCTGAAAATTGCTTTTATGATAATTCGGCAACAAAACTTACCTTGCCGCTAACGGCAGACTATCAATCAAAAGCTGTAGGAGAAAGGGGTGCAAACCAAGAAAAGCAGTTCTGGCAATAACGCATGCCTGCAATGCAAGTGAGGATTTATTGCAATGCACACTTTGTCCTTTGGATAGCTTGGCATTAACCTCTGGATCATATAGCTAATTGCAACGCTTAACCTGGGACGAGGCGAAAGCTGCGTCTCCCGCCTATATCCGGAGGATCACCATGACGGAACAAAGCGCAAACTTGAAGATTGAGGACAAGGCCGTCGATCTTGACGTGCGAAGCGGCACGATCGGCCCCGATGTTATCGACATCGGCGCTCTTTATAAGCATACCGGCAAGTTTACCTATGATCCCGGATTTACCTCCACGGCATCATGCGAATCGAAGATCACCTATATCGATGGCGACGAAGGCGTGCTGCTGCACCGCGGCTACCCCATCGAACAGCTGGCTGAAAAAGGCGACTTCCTGGAAGTCTGCTACCTGCTGCTCTATGGCGAACTGCCGACAGTCGCTCAGAAAAAGGACTTCGATCACCGCGTCACGCATCACACCATGGTGCATGAGCAGATGTCGAAATTCTTCTCAGGCTACCGTCGCGACGCCCATCCGATGGCGGTCATGGTCGGTACTGTCGGCGCTCTGTCGGCTTTCTATCACGACTCGACCGACATTACCGATCCGCACCAGCGCATGGTTGCCAGCCTGCGAATGATC
Source organism: Agrobacterium vitis (assembly GCF_013426735.1). Lineage (NCBI taxonomy): Bacteria > Pseudomonadati > Pseudomonadota > Alphaproteobacteria > Hyphomicrobiales > Rhizobiaceae > Gillisella > Gillisella vitis. The sequence goes on along the minus strand of NZ_AP023272.1, from coordinate 2,147,347 downwards.
GCCAAGATGCCGACCATCGCCGCCATGGCTTATAAGTATCACATCGGCCAGCCCTTCGTTTATCCCAAGAACGATCTGGATTACGCCGCAAACTTCCTCAACATGTGCTTTGCCGTGCCTTGCGAGGAATACAAGGTCAACCCGGTTCTGGCCCGCGCCATGGACCGGATCTTCATCCTGCATGCCGATCATGAGCAGAACGCTTCCACCTCCACGGTGCGCCTGGCTGGCTCTTCGGGTGCCAATCCGTTTGCCTGCATCGCGGCTGGCATCGCCTGCCTCTGGGGTCCTGCCCATGGCGGCGCCAACGAAGCGGCCCTGAACATGCTGCGCGAAATCGGTACGGTTGACCGGATTCCGGAATATATCGCCCGCGCCAAGGACAAGAACGATCCGTTCCGCCTGATGGGCTTCGGTCACCGGGTTTACAAGAACTACGATCCGCGTGCCAAGATCATGCAGAAGACCATGTATGAAGTGCTGGAAGCCACCGGCAATGCTGGCGATCCGCTGATGCAGGTGGCGCTCGAGCTGGAAAAGATCGCCTTGAGCGACGAATATTTCATCGAGAAGAAGCTCTATCCGAATGTCGATTTCTATTCCGGCATTACGCTTCGCGCCCTTGGATTCCCGACGGAAATGTTCACCGTTCTGTTCGCTCTCGCCCGCACCGTCGGCTGGATTGCTCAGTGGAACGAAATGATCGAGGATCCGCAGCAGCGCATCGGTCGTCCGCGCCAGCTTTACACCGGCGCACCCAAGCGCGACTACCTGCCCGTCGCCAAGCGCTGATCGGCAATACCCTGTCTTATGCAAAGCCCGGCGATCAATTCGCCGGGCTTTTTCGTGGGCCTGCCTGCCAATGACAGGTTTCATGCCACGGCATTGGGGTTTTCCATCAAGAAAGCCTTCAATTTGTTCAGGGATTGCTTTAAGCAACGGCGACTGCTTCGCATCCGGCGAAGAATATTGATGAGGTTTTCGTTCCGATGCTCGTGATCCTGAGAAAAGCTGCCGGCACCTGGGTGGCAAAAGGGCTTCTTCTTTTGCTTGTCGCGTCCTTCGCGATTTGGGGCATTTCCAGCTCGATCATGAGCGACACGTCGGACAAGGTCATCAAGGTCGGCAGCCAGAGCGTCAATTCCAATGAATTCCGCCTCGCCTATCAGCGACAGATCTCCGATCTCAGCCGCCGTTTCGGCACGCAATTGACAAGCGAGCAGGCCCGTTCGCTCGGCATCGAATCGCAGGTCTACCAGCAGCTTGTAGCGGGTGCCGCTCTCGATCAGCTGGCCTCGGACATGAATCTCGGCCTTTCCCAGGACCGCCTGGCCCAACTGATCGGTGACGATCCGGCCTTCAAGAACACCAATGGCCAGTTCGACCGGCAATTGTTCACCTCACGGCTGCGCAATTCCGGCATTCGCGAGCAAGATTATATCACCGAGCGCTCCAAGGTCGCGGTTCGCAGCCAGATCGTCGATGCGACAGCGGAAGGGTTCGTGCCTCCGAAAGTGCTGGTCGATGCGTTGAAACTCTATCGCCAGGAAAGCCGCAGCATTGACTACCTGCTGCTGACCACTGCCAATATCGACCCGATCAAGGCACCGGACGAAACGGTTCTGAAAACCTGGTTCAACACGATGAAATCGCGCTACCGCGCGCCGGAATATCGCAGCTTTTCCTATGTAAAACTAGAGCCTGCCGATATCGCCGATCCGAAAGCCGTGACCGACGAGCAGGTGAAGCAGGAATACGACGCCAACCTCAAGAAATTCGAAGTGGCTGGCACCCGGACGCTGGAGCAATTGACCTTCCCGACCAAGGAACTGGCCGAAACCGCGGCTCAGTCGCTGAAGAATGGCAAGACCTTCGATCAGTTGGTGGCCGACCAGGGCAAGACGGCGACAGATGTGCTGCTGGGTGATTTCACCCGGGCAGATATTCCCGATCAGAAACTGGCCGATGCCGCATTCGCCGTCGCCAAAGACAGCGATACGACACCTGTGGTTGAAGGAGCCTTCGGACCGGTGATCCTGCGGGTCAGCAACATCAAGCCAAGCCGCACGAAAACGCTTGACGAAGTCAAGGAGCAGATTCGCGCTGATCTTGCTGCCAATGCCGCGGCCCAGCAGATCAATGACGTGCATGACCGGTTCGAGGATATGCGCGCCTCCGGTTCCAGCCTTGAGGAAGCCGCCACCAAAGCTGGCCTGAAAGCCATCAAGGTTGACGGAATCGATGCTCAGGGACAGGATAAGACCGGAAAGGCAGTAGAAAACCTGCCGGAAAAAGCCAACCTGTTGAAATCAGTCTTTGAAACCGAAGCGGGCGCGGAACCCCTGCCGCTGAATATCGGTCGCAATGGCTATCTGTGGTTCGACGTGACGGCCACCGATGCGTCTCGTGAGAGAACGCTGGACGAAGTCAAGGACAAGGCCATCTCCGACTGGACTACCGAACAGCAGAAACAGGCGCTGGGCGCCAAGGTTGAGCAGTTGAAGGCCAAGGCCGATACCGGAGTGGCACTCGCCGATCTGGCCACGCAACTGGCCATCGGCGTCGAAACCAAGGCCGGTCTTCGCCGCGATACCGAAGATCCGGTGCTTGGCCCTGCCGCCGTCCAGGCCGCATTCCGTGGACCTTCCGGCACGATTGGCTCGGCGGTTGGTGCCGATCCGATGACCCAGATCCTGTTGAAGGTTACGGATGTCAACACCCAGCCGACCGGCGATGTCGTAGACCAGCAGGAAAGCCAGATTACCGCGCTGGCGAAATCCGCCGGTGACGATATTCTCGATCAGATGGTCAACCAGCTCCAGACCAAATATGGCGTCACCATCAATCAGGCGCTGGCCCAGCAGGCCATCACACGCTGAACCGCCGGGAGGGCGAAGCATATGAACGGGCTGAAGCCATTCATCGCAAAAGTCGCCAGCGGGCAAGCACTGACACGGGATGAGGCGGCAGACGCCTTCAACATCCTGATGTCGGGAGAGGCAACGCCTGCCCAGATCGGCGGCTTCCTGATTGCCCTGCGCATGCGCGGTGAAACCGTGCCGGAGATTGTTGGCGCCGTTACCGTCATGCGCCAAAAGATGCTGCCGGTCAGTGCACCCGCGGATGCCATAGACATCGTCGGAACGGGCGGAGATGGAACCGGCACCTATAATATCTCGACGCTGGCAGCCCTGATTGTTGCAGGTGCCGGTGTTCCGGTCGCCAAGCACGGCAACAAGGCACTCAGCTCGAAATCCGGTGCAGCCGATAGCCTAACAGCGCTCGGCGTTAAGCTGGATATCGATCCAGCCGTCATTGGCCGCTGCATATCGGAGGCTGGCGTCGGCTTCATGTTTGCCCAGCTGCATCACTCTGCCATGCGCCATGTTAGCCCGGCGAGAGTGGAGCTTGGCACCCGCACCATTTTCAACCTTCTGGGACCGCTCGCCAATCCGGCTGGCGTTAAAAAGCAGTTGCTCGGCGTCTATGCGCCCGAATGGGTGGTACCGCTGGCCGAGACCCTGCGTGACCTGGGCAGTGAGAACATCTGGGTCGTGCATGGCAATGGCCTTGATGAAATCACCACGACCGGAACGACGCAGGTGGCGGCCCTTGAACACGGTAATATCCGTAGTTTTGAGCTGACGCCCGGTGACTTCGGCGTGGAGCAGGTTGAGCTGGCCGCCCTGAAGGGTGGCGACGGCGAATATAATGCCAAGGCCTTGCGCGCTGTTCTTGAAGGTGAGAAAAATGCCTATCGCGAAGTGGCGCTCTGCAATGCCGCCGCGGCCCTGGTCATTGCCGGAAAAGCCGCCACACTGGCGGACGGCATGGCGCTCGGCGCGCAATCGCTGGACAGCGGCGCTGCCCTGAAACGGCTGGAGACATTGATTACCGTCTCCAATGGAGGACATTCGGCATGAGTGACATCCTGAAGAGGATCGAAGCCTATAAGCGCGAGGAAATCGCGGCAGCCAAGAATGCCGTACCGCTGGATGAGATCAAGGCCCGCGCCGCCGACCAGCCACCGGCACGTGGCTTCTATAATGCATTGCGGGCAAAGCAGGCGGCTGGCAATTTCGGACTGATTGCTGAAATCAAGAAGGCCAGCCCGTCCAAAGGTCTGATCCGTCCCGATTTCGACCCACCAGCGCTGGCTCAAGCCTATGAAACGGGCGGGGCTGCCTGTCTGTCGGTGCTGACCGACGCACCAAGCTTTCAAGGTGCGCCGGAGTTTCTGGTCGCGGCCCGTGCGGCCTGCACACTTCCGGCGCTGCGCAAGGATTTCATGTTCGAGGCCTATCAGGTGCATGAAGCGCGTGCCTGGGGCGCAGATTGCATCCTGCTGATCATGGCGTCCCTGTCAGATTCCGAGGCCTCGGATCTGGAAGGGGAAGCCCTGGCGCTCGGCATGGACGTGCTGATTGAGGTGCATGATGAAGAGGAAATGCTGCGGGCGCTGAAACTCGCCTCACCGCTCATCGGCATCAACAATCGCAATCTGCGGACTTTCGAGGTCGATCTTGCCGTCAGCGAGAGGCTGGCCGCCATGGTTCCCGCTGATCGGTTGCTGGTTGGTGAAAGCGGAATTTTCACTCATGAAGACTGCCTTCGCCTGCAAAAATCCGGCATCGAAACTTTCCTGGTTGGTGAAAGCTTGATGCGCAAGGACGATGTGGCTGGTGCCACCAAGGCGCTCTTGACCGGTGCATCCGACCGCATAGCCGCCGAATGAGCGGCCTGACCCATATCGGTGCTGCGGGCGAAGCGCATATGGTCGATGTCGGCGACAAGGTCGAGACCGTACGGGTCGCTATAGCCGAAGGCCATATCCGCATGGCGCCGGGAACGCTGGCGTTGATCCGCGACGGCAATGCCAAGAAGGGCGATGTGATCGGTACGGCACGGCTGGCCGGCATCATGGCCGCCAAGCGCACGGCAGACCTGATCCCGCTCTGTCATCCGTTGATGTTGACCAAGGTCAGTGTTGACATCACCGAGGACGCCGCCCTGCCCGGCCTGCGCGTCACAGCAACCGTCAAACTAACCGGCAAGACCGGCGTCGAGATGGAAGCGCTGACTGCCGTTTCAGTTGCCTGCCTGACGATTTACGACATGGCAAAAGCCGCCGACAAGACCATGGAGATCGGCAGAATTCGGGTGGTTGAAAAGACTGGCGGAAAATCCGGCCCGTTTCGTCATCCGGAGGCCGGATAATGGCACTGCTGCCCGTGGAAGAGGCCCAAGCCAGACTGCTGGCGTCTGCGACCCCATTGCAGGACACCGAAATTCTGCCGCTCCGGCAGGCCCGCAACCGCATTCTCGCAGAGGATATGGCAGCTCGGCTGACGCAGCCGCCTTTCGATGCCTCGGCCATGGACGGCTACGCGCTGCGGGCCGAAGATGCCCTCTCGCCGGGGAGCGAATTGTCCGTGATCGGCCAATCGGCGGCCGGGCACGGCTTTGATGGCAGGGTGGGCGCCGGGCAATGCGTGCGGATCTTTACCGGTGCTCCTGTGCCTGATGGTGCCGATAGCGTCCTCATTCAGGAAGATACGGAACCGGCGGAAAAGAGCCTTCGTATCCGCACCACATTCGCCGCTGTGCAGGGACGCCATATCCGGCCTCGCGGCCAGGATTTTGCTGAAGGCACGGTTTTGATTCCGGCAGGTAAGGCTTTGGATTTTGCCAAGCTGATGCTGGCCGCAAGCGGCAATCATGCAAATGCACTGGTCTATCGCAAGCCGCTCATCGCCCTTCTCGCAACTGGTGATGAACTGGTGATATCAGGCACCGCGCCGGGGCCAAGCCAAATCATCGCCTCCAACACATTTGCCATTGCCGCCCTTGCCGAAAATCTGGGCGCGGATGTGCTGGATCTCGGCATCGTGCCTGATGATCATGACGCCATCGTCGCGGCCATCCGCAAGGCAGAGGCCGCAGGTGCGGATGTACTGGTGACGACCGGCGGCGCGTCGGTTGGCGATCACGACCTGGTGCAGGCAGCGCTTACTGATGCGGGCATGGTGCTGGATTTCTGGAAAATCGCCATGCGCCCGGGCAAACCGCTGATGGTGGGCAACCTCGGACCGATGCATGTGCTCGGCCTGCCCGGCAATCCTGTCTCCAGCATGGTCTGTAGCCTGCTGTTTCTCGAACCGCTGATCGCCAAGCTCGGCCATCGCGCTTTGCCGCAGCGCCTCAGACACGCCCGCACGGCAACTGCACTTGCTGCCAACGATCAGCGACAGGACTACCTGCGCGCCCAATTGCGGGTCGATTCGGCGGATGGGCTTTGGGTCACGACCTTTCCGAAGCAAGATTCCTCGATGATGCGAATTTTCGCCGAGGCCGGGGCATTAATCGTGCGCCCACCACATGCGTCGGCCCTGCGGGAAGGCGGCCAATGCATGGTGTTGTTATTGCATCCGTAAGCGCCTCTTGGTGAAAGGCATCTGCCGCATTATCTACTGAAACGAAAAGCGGACGACCAAACCCGGAGCACGCCTTGAAATTTCTGCCTGAACGTCTGCGCGACCGGATTGAGCCGCGCCTTCTCGCCAGTCTGACCGTATTGGCCGGTCTTGGGTTGCTGTTTGCAAAAATCGCAGAAGACGTCTTCGATCAGGAAAGTCATGCCTTCGATCGTGCTATATTGCTGGCGCTCCGGATCAAGGACGATCCCGGCTTGACAATCGGCCCGCCCTGGCTGGTCAATTCAGTGCGCGACATTACTAGTCTTGGCGGCTTCACGGTGATTACCCTCGTCACCGTGCTGACGGTGTTCTATCTGCTTGCGGCGGGCAAAACCCGCAATGCCATGATTGTCGGGCTGGCGATTTCGCTGGGAGCCTTAGCCGAATCTGGTCTGAAACTGTTATTTTCCCGTGCCAGGCCGGATGTTGTTCCGCATCTGGTCACCGTGCAAACCATGAGCTTTCCAAGCGGCCACGCCATGATGTCGGCCATTACCTATCTGACGCTTGGTGCCATGCTGGCCCGCGCTCAGCCGACATGGCAATTGCGCTATTTTACCTTCGGTGCTGGCCTGTTCCTGACGCTACTGATCGGGATCAGCCGGGTGTTTCTCGGCGTGCATTGGCCAACGGATATCATCGCGGGCTGGACGGTCGGCGGCGCCTGGGCGCTGTGCGTCTGGATGATTGCCGATGCGTTGAACCGCCGCCGCACACCACTTGAACCGGAACAGTGATCAGCCGATCAGCCGGTCCAACCAAGCCTTGTCCAGCACGCTTTCCAGCTCACGAGCCAGATCGTCCAGCGCCTGTTCGACGCTTTGCCGGTAGTTTACTGTACCATTGCTGATCCCGAAGCTTTGCAGCAGCGCAGCGCGGTAGCCGTCATTGGCAAACAGACCATGCAGATAGGTACCCATCACCTTTCCATCAGCGGAAACCGCCCCATCAGCGCGGCCACGGATCGTCAGGGCAGGACGCTGGCAATCAGGGCCATCGGTCTGACCGAGGTGGATTTCATAGCCGCTCAGGGCCATGTCATATTCCAATGAATGGGCCGCACTATTGCGCACGGTCTTTTCCGGTGCCATCTCTGTGTCGATCTCAAGCAGACCCAGGCCTTCAACGCGGCATGGCGCACCTTCCAGCCCCAGCGGATCGGCAACACTGTTGCCAAGCATTTGATAGCCACCACAAATGCCGATGATCCGCCCGCCACGCCGACGATGGAGGATGAGGTCCTTGTCCCATCCCTGCGCGCACAGGTCCGCCAGATCACCAATCGTTGCCTTGGAGCCGGGCAGGATCACCAGCGCCGCATCGGCGGGCAAGGGTTCGCCGGGACGTACATAGACCAGATCAACGGAAGGCTCCGAGGCAAGCGGATCGAAATCATCAAAATTGGCAATACGCGACAGAACCGGTACGGCGATCTTCAAAGCGCCTGTCGAACTGCGGCTCAATCGTTCCAGTGCCACGCTGTCTTCCGGTGGCAAGCGGCCAGCAGCCTTCAGCCAAGGCACAATGCCGAAACTCGGCCAGCCGGTATATTGGGTAATGGCTCCGATGCCATCGGCAAACAGGCTTTGATCACCGCGAAACTTGTTGATGATATAGCCAGAAATCATCCGGCGGTCTTCCTCCGGCAGGATGGCATGGGTGCCGACCAGCGAGGCTATTACCCCGCCGCGATCGATATCGCCAACCAACACTACCGGTACATTGGCGCGGGTGGCAAAGCCCATATTGGCGATGTCGCCAGCCCTCAGATTGATCTCGGCTGGCGACCCCGCCCCCTCGACAATCACCAGATCAGCCCCGGCCTTTATCTCCTCGAAACTATCAAGCACGGCACCCAGCAATTGCGGTTTCAGCCGCTGGTAATCGCGTCCCTTCGCCTGGCCAAACATGCGACCCTGCACGATGATCTGGCTGCCGGTCTCACTTTGCGGCTTCAGCAAAACCGGGTTCATATGCACCGAAGATGGCACGCCACAGGCCAAGGCCTGGAGCCATTGCGCCCTGCCGATTTCCCCGCCATCATCAGCCACGGCGGCATTGTTTGACATGTTCTGCGGCTTGAACGGACGCACGACGCGCCCATGCAACCTCGCCAGGCGGCAAAGGCCGGCCACCAGCACCGTCTTGCCGACATCCGAGCCGGTGCCCTGGAGCATAACCATCCGTGTCATGACGTTTGCCAGCTCCTCCAATTTGGTTCAAAGCGCAACCGTGTTCAGAATGGGCCGCGCGTCTTTCTACCAGACCTCATGTCGATGGTTTGTGGTATGACCTGCGGCCCGCCGGAAGGCAATGGCGGTCAAAGATTGGCTTTTCCACAGTTTTTCCTGAAAAGGATACAGAGCCAGCGGGAACCGGCATAATTGACAGCGCCGGATTCCTGCCTTTTTTCAATCCATTGAGGGCTCATTGGGATGTTGGAGCGCTCGGATTTACCCATGAGAGCATGTGCGTTTCCACGATGCTTAATGGCTTTTATGCGACATTTATTCGAACAAAAAGCCGCAAGGGGTTGATTAATACGGCCAAGACCCTACCCTTGTCGCTGTCGTAAACAGACAAGGACTGCCTCGGGACTACCCCGGACTTCACAATCCGGCAGGCTCGCCGACGAGCGGTCCTTCCATCCAATATGCCCGACCCGGGTTGCGAAATATGCGACCGGGATCGGCTGTCATGCGTGAAACAATCACGCCCATGCGCTAAACATGCGCCAATAAAACGGAGAACTCCACGATATGAGGACATTGATCGTTTCCACGATACTCGCCGCCGGATTGTATGGCATGGCCGGTTCTGCCGAGGCTGCCGATTGCGGTTCGGTCTCCATTGCGGAAATGAACTGGGCCTCAGCCGGCGTTGCGGCCAATGTCGACAAGATCATTCTGGAAAGCGGTTATGGTTGTTCCGTCAATCTGGTGACTGGTGACACCATGCCGACCTTTACCTCGATGAATGAAAAAGGCGAGCCGGATCTGGCCCCTGAGCTTTGGGTCAATACGATTCAAAAGCCGCTAGCGGACGCCGTCAAGGACGGTCGCCTGCTGAAAGCCGCACGCATTCTGAAGGATGGTGGCGTTGAGGGCTGGTGGGTTCCGAAATATATCACCGATGAGCATCCCGACATCAAGACTGTACAGGACGCGCTGAAACATCCCGAGCTTTTTCCCGCCCCGGAAGATTCGTCCAAGGGCGCTGTTACCAATTGCCCATCCGGTTGGGCCTGCCAGGTCACCACGGAGAATATCTACAAGGCGCTGAAGGGTGACGATGCAGGCTTCCAGCTTGTCGATAGCGGCTCGTCTGCCGCGCTGGACGGCTCGATTGCCAATGCCATTGAAAAGAAGCAGGGATGGCTTGGCTATTATTGGGCGCCGACCGCCATTCTCGGCAAATATGATATGGTCAAGCTTGGCATGGATACTCCCTTCGACAAGGCGGAATGGGACCGCTGCACCTCGGTTGCCGATTGTGCAGATCCCCGTGTCAACGATTATCCGGTCACGGATGTCTATAGTGTCGTCACCAAGAACTTTGCCGAAAAGGCAGGCGTGACGATGGACTATGTCGGCAAACGCCAGTGGGACAATGAAACCATCGGCAAGGTTCTGGCTTGGATGAGCGAAAACCAGGCTGACAATGCCGATGCGGCTGAATATTTCCTGAAGACCTATCCCGATGTCTGGACACAATGGGTCTCGCCTGACGTCGCTGAAAAGGTCAAGGCCGCTCTTTGACAAAGCTCGGAAGGCTGCCTTTCCGCGAACTCTCATCCGTGATGAATTCAATCACTCGCGCATGACGGTAGACATGTTTCTACCGTCACCCACGCAGCGGCTTGGCCATGCCACCGCGCCCCGCAATACAATGATCAGGCCACATCGATAAAGCCGAACACAGCGGCATTGGCTTCGATCCGCACGATAAGGAGCACATATGGCATCCGCTATCTGTAGCTATATCCCCACCCTCCTCTGCCAGTTTCCGGCGGTCGATGACACTCTGATGCGGAGTTTCAAAAAGACCGTCGATACCGGCTTCAAGACGTTCGTCCGCTCCTATGGCGATTTCCTCGACGGATTGACCCTGCCGCTGCAATGGTTCCTGAACTGGCTTCAGGCGCTGTTCGTTGATACACCCTGGATTGTGATGATCTTCGCACTGGCCGCCATAGTCTATGGCGTCAGCCGCAATTGGCGCATTACGCTCGGCACGGTTCTTGCCATGGTGTTGATCGGCATGGCCGGTCTCTGGCAGGATACCATGATAACGCTTGCCATGGTGACCGTTTGCACGCTTTGCGCCGTCGTCATCGGCATTCCCTTGGGCATCTGGATGGCGCGGTCCGACCGCGCGCAGTCGGTCTTCAACCCGGTGCTCGACGTGATGCAGACCATGCCGAGCTTCGTCTACCTGATCCCCGTGGTGATGATTTTCGGGATCGGCAAGGTGCCGGGCCTGATCGCGGTGGTGATCTATGCCATCGCGCCGATTATCCGGCTCACCAATCTCGGTATCCGCCTTGTCAGCCGCGAGGCCATCGAAGCAGCAGATGCTTTCGGGTCGTCGGAGAGGCAGAAACTGTTCAATGTGCAGATCCCGCTGGCGCTGCCCAACATCATGGCGGGCATCAACCAGACGATCATGATGTCGCTGGCCATGGTGGTAATCGCCTCGATGATCGGTGTTGGCGGGCTTGGCAAGAACGTCCTGCAGGCCATCACCAACCAGTTCTTCACCATCGGCCTGCTCAACGGCTTTGCCCTTGTGGCAATCGCCATCATTTTCGACAGGGCAAGCCAAGCCTATGGCAAACGCCTCCAGAAACATACACAGGTGCTGCATGGCTAGTCACGGCATAGACATCCGCAATCTCTACAAGATTTTCGGCCCCGATGAGAAAGCCCATATCGACGCCGTACGCCAGGGCATCACCAAGGCCGAGTTGAATGACAGGCATCACCATGTGCTCGGCCTGCGCGACATCAGCATCGACATGCCCGGTGGCGAGATCACCGTGGTCATGGGCCTTTCCGGCTCCGGCAAATCCACGCTGATCCGCCATATCAACCGGTTGATCGAACCGACGGCGGGCGAAGTGCTCTATGACGGAACCGACATATGCGCCATGTCACCTGCGCAGCTGCGCGATTTCCGGCGTCGGAAAACCGCGATGGTCTTTCAGAAGTTCGGCCTGCTGCCACATCGAACCGTGATGGAAAACGTTCTCTACGGCCTCGATATTCAGGGCATGCCACGGCAGGAAAGCCTTGCCAAGGGGCATTACTGGATCGAGCGGGTCGGGCTTCCGGGCTTTGAAAACCATTATCCTAACCAACTTTCCGGTGGCATGCAGCAGCGTGTCGGTCTGGCGCGGGCCCTCGCAACCGATGCCGATATCCTCTTGATGGACGAGGCCTATTCCGCGCTGGACCCGGTGATCCGGGTCGATATGCAGACCATGCTGATCGACTTGCAGCAGGAATTGCAAAAGACAGTGGTGTTCATCACCCACGATCTGGACGAGGCTTTGCGTCTGGGCGACAAGATCGCCATTCTGCGGGACGGCGAGGTGGTGCAGCAGGGCAGCGGCCAGGATATCGTGCTGCGTCCAGCGGACGATTACATCTCCGCCTTCGTGCGCGAGGTCAATCGCGGTCGGGTGATCCGCATCGGCACGGTGATGGCCCCAGCGCACAGCCAGTCCGGCCATTTCAAGCTCGCCGCCCGCACGACGCTGGAAACGGCGGCCCGGGCCATGGTCGAGCAAGGCGTCACAGAGGCGCAAGTGACCGATAAAGCAGGGCACCAGATAGGCACCATCGACCTGTCGATCATCCTTTCGGCCATGGTCTCTCCCGCGCACAGCCTCCAACCGGCGCTAGCGGCGGAATAAAGAATCTTGGCGGCAAGCAGGAGATCGTCCCCACTGCCTTGCCGCCATGTTCTTCAATTCAGAATCGCATGGGTCAGCATTGCTATCGCCAGCTATTACGCTCCAGCAATAGAAGCTTGAATGAAGGCAACGTATTTGTCCTTGAGACCCGGTTGCAGCCGCTCGGCCATCAGCATGGCGATCTGGAATTGGGTGAAACTATCGGTTTCTTCCAGCACCATTTCCGCCAGGCCTGTGACGCCTTCGGCGTAAAGTTCAGGAGAATCGGCCACCTCCTTGATAAAGCTGCCGAGAAACCGGTTGACCGTGAATTTGCCGAGACGCTGGCGCTCATCAATGGAAAGCGGAGAGCCGACCCGGTTGATCAGCACGAAAACATCGAGAAACAGCAGAAGCATTTCATAATGAACCGCACTCTCCGGCAGTCCGGCTTCAAGCAGCATAACCTTGCGTTCCGCATCGATCTGCGCCTTTTCAGCCCATTTTGCGGCATTGTAGCGATAGCGGATCGACGGATCATGCGCCATTTTTCCAGTCGCAAACAGGGATAGTGCAATGGCCCAATCGCATGTCGCTGCCTTGGTCGGATGGGAGCGCAGAAACAGATCCATTGTCGCAAGCCAGACTTCGCGGCGCAGGATGGAATAGAAACCGCCATTGTTGGTCGGGCTGTTCTGTAGATAGGCGAGCATTCTTTCGCCGGGATCATATTCTTCCAGGGCAAAGGCCTGAACCGGACCGGTTTCGGATCGCTGGAGGAAGCTTTCGGTTACCGGCAGCACGCCAACGTAATCAAAGGGCAGATCATCAAGATCGAAAGGTGCCTGATCCGCCTCGGCAATGATGCCGTCATCATCGCCCATCGGCATGATGAAGGGCGTGGAGGCTGCCTCGACAGCGTTGAACATATTGGCGAAGGCCGTTTGTGCCTCGCTTGCCACATAGGTCAACCGGGGAGAAAGGTCTTGCAAATAGGCTTTTTTGGCGGCATCGCCGGAATTGTCGCTGACCACCAGCAGGGCGTCCCGCGCCTCGCAAAAAGCAAGCGCACTGTCGATGGCAGCGCGCGAACCGTCGAGCGGGCGATGGCTGGGCATGCAGATAGTCAGTTCGGCCATAGAAACACTCCGGAAAAATGCGGGCCCATGACAAGCCCCCATTGCAGAAAATAGCATTCAGGCGGGATCAGCTCTCAGACAATTTTCCCAGCTCAGACTCGAAATGGGTAATTATACAATATCCGCAAAGCTTTGCCGCATTTGGTTCGCCTTTGACGAACAGCGATATCCTACCGTCAAACGTTGCGGCACCTGTGTCAACCAGCGGATGAAGCCGACCGCAAGCCTCACGCAAGGCTCAACGGAGTCAAATGGTCGATCACCAAACACTGCCGCGAATTATTCAGTTGATAAAATCGCAAGCTCTGCTCCAGCGACGATTGTTTAAGAACCAATGCAGATAATATCGGTAGAGACTCACAACAGACACGCCGGGCAAAAGCCAAGACAGCAGGAGACCTTCATCATGTCCGCCACCGCCGTTACCGACCGAGACACCGTCGCCATGAAGCTGGGTGGATTCTCTGATGACGACAAGGCCTTCCTGGCCCTAATGCTGGAAAACCCCAAGCAGGACGAGACCTTTGCCGAAGGCCTGTTTGCCTACCTTGAACAATCCGCCGGTCAACGCTTCCTCAACTCCTTGAAGCTGGAGCGCTGTGGCGAATGGCTTGGCAATAGCTGCCCGGCCCGGATGCAGATCCGCTTGATGGAAATTGCCAAATCCAGCCAGCATGGCGCCTACCTGGCCTTTCGCCAGGGGCTGACACGCTCCGGCGGCCTGGAACGCGCCTATCCAAAATCAGCGCTGTGAACGTGGGTCCGTCCCCAGCCTTCATCCAGGCTTTACAGGCCTATAAGCAGGGCGATCTGCGCGCCTGCCTTAACCGCCTGCATCCACTTTTGAAAAAACGTCCGCCGGATGCCAATATGCTGCTGGTGGCGGCGCAATGCCATGCAAAGCTGGAGGAAAAACTCGAGGCTGCCGAGCTTTACGCCCGGGTGGCGGATGTGCAGCCGCAAAATCGCCGGATGTTTCTCCTGATGGCTGCGCGTTTGTATATGCAGATTGATCAGGGGGAGCAGGCGCTTTCGCTGATCCGCAAAGTGCCAACATCCCAACAGCTCGCATCGCTCGACCCGGAAGAGCAGAGAACCTATCGGCGGCTGCTGCGAGGACAATTGTGCCTCGAGGAAATCGAAGCCAGCGACAACGCACTGATGGCTGCGATGCGAGAGGGCACCAATCCGGCATTCTTTAACATCGACGATCCCTACCAGCATATGCTGTGGTGTGACGACGAGGCGATCAACGCACGCCAGACCCGCATGGCCAGCGGAAAGCCGTTTACGGTGCAATCGCGCCAGGCACGCCGTAGCTTACCCCATCGTTTCGGGGAAAAAATCCGTGTCGGTTATCTTTCGTCGGATTTTTCCGACCAGCATCCAACCATGCGGCTGTTGCAAAGTGTTCTGCTGGGCCACGACGCCGCCCGCTTCGAGATCCACCTTTTCTGTCACACGCCAGAGGATATCAGGCAGCTGGATCGCGGGCTGCGGCAGACCTACCCCAATCTTCACGATATCCTGTCCATGGACGATGGTACGGCACGCGATTTCATCCGCGGCTTTGACCTTGATATTCTGGTCGATCTCAAAGGCCATACCAAAGATGTCCGCGCCGATCTGATCAACAGTGGCCTGGCCAGATTGCAGGTCGCCTATCTCGGTTTTCCAGGCTCCGCCTATGGGATCGATTGCGATTACGTCATCGGCGACCCGATCGTCACACCCGACTCATCCAAACCCCATTATCACGAGAGGCTCTGTCGATTGCCGGAAACCTATCAGGCAAATGACAATCGCTATCGCCCGCTGCCACCGGCCACATCCCGCTCGGTGCTCGATTTGCCGGAGGATGCCTTCGTGCTGGCCTCCTTCAACATGGTTCGCAAGATTTCCCCGCAAACCGCGCGTCTCTGGGCAAGAATTCTGGACGCCATTCCCTCATCCATTCTCTGGGTTCTCTGCGCCGGGCGCGAGCAGCGCGACCGGCTGGCCGCATTTATGGCCGGATGCGGTATCGATCGTTCACGCCTTCATTTCACTGGGGCCGAAAGCTACGCCCCGCATATTGCCCGAATGCAGGCGGCCGATCTCGGTCTTGATACCTATCCCTATAATGGCCACACCACGACCTCGGACAAGCTATGGGCGGGCCTGCCGGTCATTACTTTCAAGGGCAGCAATTTCGCATCAAGGGTCTCTGAAAGCCTGCTGACGGCGCTCGGCGTTCCACAACTGGTGGCCGAAACGCCGGACGACATGGTGCGTCTGGCCGCAGATCTGGCGCAGGATCGTTCCAGGCTCGCCGCACTCAGTCAGACGATTGCCGACAACCGGCTGCGCGCGCCACTGTTTGATACGCAACGCTTCACCCGCCATCTGGAACGCGCTTTTGAGATGATGGTGGAGCGAGAAAAGGCTGGCTTGGAACCGGATCACATCGACGTACCAGCCCTGCCACTGCGACAGGAACCGTTCAGGCCGGATGCCGACTGACACCCTATCAGCATCACATGTATCAGTTGGGGCGCGGTTCCACCACCGCAATGATCGGCCCGAGCGGATAGGCCCGGTCGATTCGGCCAGCCAGCGGCTCGGCAAGGCTTGAAATCGTCCCGTCCAGATAAAGTGCATTGGCCGCGCCCAATCGGTCGCGAAAGAACGCGGCCATATCGTAGAAACGCACAGGGTCTTTGCTCAACACAAACACCACCTGTCCGCTGGCATCGATACCGACACCATTGCGGATTTTCAAACTGTCGCTGGCGGGGAGAAACTTCGGGTGAAGAACACCATCGATGACCAGCATCGGGCCGGATTGAGTGGCGAAATCCACATCAATCTTCCGGGCTTCGAATTGTCCGGTCTCAAGCACGCCAGCATGGCCGTCTTTGAGAAAAAACACGCCATTCGGCTTCAGGTAAAAATTGCCCCAGCCATCGGCGGTTTCGGCTGGCTTGCGCATCACGCCATATTCCACGAACAGGCCAACGGGACTGAGGTCGGAGTGATACATACCGCCATTGACGGCGAAGGTCAGGATCAGTCTTTGCTGCCAAAGCTGGTTTCGCAACGCATCGAACCCACCATATATCACGCCGTCAGCATTACGGTTGAAGATGCGAATTGTGCGCGTGGCGGGATCAAATCGACAGACACGATAAGCAACGCCGTTTTCCATCTGGTCACGACAATTCTGTTCTTCTGCCTCAGCGCGCTCTAGAGAAACGACAAGCGGAGACAGTAACGCAAAAAGCCCAATGACTATTTTCAAACGGAGCGCGTTTTCCGAGCAAAATCTCAAAAGTGAACTCTCACATCAAATATTTGAAGGCGCACCCCTTCTGGTCCGTCTTCTGGCACGGACACCAATACGCAAGTTTCACGAGGGAGTAGAGCAAAAAAGTTAGCTGTATCCCGCCGTTGACGCCACTCTTACTGCTGGGCGGAAGCGGTCAGAACGCCCACTTCCTGAGTTTGGCCCGCAAATTGAATCGGCGGACCCTGGAAGGCGACATGCCCAGCGGCCGAAACGACAACCGCCAGAATATAAGCAGCACTCACTTTGGCAACCAGATGCATGGACATGAACCTAACTCCTCTTCCCTCTCCCGAAGCAGCTTTGCTTCATCCCTTTAAGGGCGTGAAGCAAAACTGCTGTTAGGTTGCGTTATTTAGCAGCCTTGGCGACATTGTTGCCCGCCGACTGCGTGGCGTTCACGGTATTGGCTGTATCTTTGCCCATACCACGGATCGTGTTACCGCATGACGACAATGCGGCAGCGGCAACAAAGAGAGCAGCAACGGCAGCGAGCTTTTTCGTGTTCATATTGGATAAACCCCTATTATGATAATCGGGCACCACAGGTGCCTCGCATTGGCATGAACGCGGCAACTCGAAAAAAGTTCATTCGCACCCAAAGTTTTCGGCGTTTTTAACCAAACATTTACGCCAACTGATATCCGCGCCTATGAAAGTTTGGTTCAGCCTGCTCGCGAGCACAATAGATAACATGGGCTAAAGCAGCGCTTGAGGGGATTGATCATGGGGCAGCAGCAGGGCAAAGGCGCAATTCTGGTGATGACCGCCGGGGGGCCAAACCCGTGGATGGTGGTCAACGCGCTGAAAGCCCGTTTCGGTGACGTGCAGGTCCTCTTGGAAGAACAGGAAAGCAAGGCGGAGATTTTTCGACGCCGTCAACGGCGGGTTGGAACCGTGGCAGCACTTGGTCAGCTCGCCACCATGGCCGCCGGCAAATTCATGCGCCGGGCAGCCCAAAAACGCACAGAAACGATCTGCCGGGACTTTGCCGCCAATCCCCATTTCAATCCGCAGATCCCAGTGACTACGGTGCGCAGCATCAACAGTCCCGAGGCCCAGGAGGCGATCCAACAGCTCTCTCCCGGTGTGATCCTGTTGGTCAGCACCCGGCTGATGACGGCAAAAGTTCTGGCTAGCATGCCCTGCCCCGTGCTTAATCTTCATGCTGGCATCAATCCGGCCTATCGCGGTCAGATGGGTGGCTATTGGGCGCTGGCAAAAGGCGATCGCGGCAATTTCGGCGCAACGGTGCATCTGGTCGATCAGGGCACCGATACAGGCGCGGTCCTCTACCAAGTGCGTGCGCAGCCTAGCTCCGGCGATTTCATCTCCACCTATCCAATGCTGTTGACCGCAGCAGCCCTTCCCATCGCCTGCCAGGCGGTTGGCGACGCCCTGGAAGGCAAGCTGACCCCTATCGCGCCGAGCGGGCCGTCCGCCCTCTATTTTCCGCCGACCCTCTGGCGCTGGCTGTGGACGGGCCTCACCAAAGGCATATGGTAGCGAAGAGCACTCTGGTTCAGCTTGAAACCGGCACGTCCTCCCGCCGGTTCTCAATCTCCATGATCAGTTTTTTCTTCGGCCGCAGGGTAATGCGCATCGTCGGCTCCGGTGTCACCTCGCTCTTGTTGCGCAGACGAAAGGTCTTGGCCAGCACCGCCAGAATGGCAACGGCCTCCATGGTTGCAAAAGCACTGCCGATACAGATGCGCGGCCCTGCCCCAAACGGCATAAAGGCGTAACGATGCCGTGCTTTAACCGCTTCGGGCGCAAAACGGTCGGGATCGAACACGTCAGGCCTATCCCAGATCAGGCTATGGCGGTGAATGGCATGGATTGGCACCAGCAATATCGTACCCGCCTGGATATGGTGTTGGCCCAACGTAAACGCCTCGTTCGCGGTCCGGGTAATGACCGGCGCTGGCGGATAGAGCCGCATGGCTTCGTTGAAAACCTGTTTGGTATAGGTCAATTTCTCGACATGCTCGGCCAGAACCGGACCATCCCCCACCACACGGCCCAACTCGTCCAGTAGCTTTTGCTCGATAGCCGGGTGCTTTGCCAGCAGATGGAATGTCCAGGCAAGCCCAAGGGCGGTGGTTTCATGCCCGGCGGAAATGAAGGTCAGCAGGTTGTCGATGATCTGCTCGTCGTTCATTTCGCGGTCTGTTTCCGGATCGTGAGCCGATAGCAACATCGAGATCAGATCGGCACGTTCCACGCCTTCAGCGCGCCGCTCGGCAATCATTGTGGCCATAGCGGACCGCAAATAGTCCACGGCGCGACTTGCTTTTCCCTTGCCGGGATAGGGTATCCATTCCGGCGCCTTCAACATACCAAGTGCAAACATCCAGCCCGTCGGTTCGAGGTAATCGGTAACGCTCTGCTCGACCCGCGCGACATCGATCCTGTCGCGCCCTGTCATCATCGTCTCAACAATGATGTCGAATGTCGTCTGCATCATTTCATGACCGATATCGACAGTCTCGCCAGCCTGCCAGGAATCACGGCGGCGTTCGGCTGCGGCAACCATCGCCGGCAGGAAGCCTCTCAGCTTTTCCCATTGAAAACCGGCGGCAACGGATTGTCGCTGCCATTTCCAATGGGCGCCATCAGCGGTCAACAACCCCTGCCCCAAGGCAGGACCCAGCGCACGGCGAACGTCTTCACCCTTGCCAAGCACAGCTGCATTTTTGACCAGAGCCTCATGGATCAGTTCAGGGTCCATCACATGCAGCCGCACCTCATCGCCAAACTGCGAATAGACCAGCTTATGATCATAGATCTGCGGCGGCAGGGCATCCAGCGGATTGCGGATCAGATCAGCAATCACCCGCACCGGCGAACGACGGCTAGCAACGACACCTTCACTCGTCGCGGACAAGACCGGCATGTTCATCTGCCATCTCCTTTGCGTAGACCCTTGCATAACCCTTTTGGGGCGACCTTCAGGATGTAGAGATCGAACGAGGCGGTTCCAAGCCCTGTCGCTAAATAGCCTTTATCCGCTCAGGCGGCCACCGCCGTGCCGACACAGCCGCGATTTCCCAGCACGCAACGCACGTAATCGGCAACAGCCTTGACCGGCGGCGACGCATCCTCACACACGGCAAGACCGACCTCATAACTGCCAAGATCCGGCATTCCATCCTGCTCAGTCAGTTCCACCATATCCTCCTGCAACAGGAAGCGGGCAAGCGGCGCGACGGCGATATCGGCGCGGATCGCCGCATATTGCCCGACGTGGTGACCGCAGAAATAGGCGATGCGGAATTCCTTGCCCTGGCGGGTCAATTCGCTCATGGCGCGCTTGCGCCACACACAGCTCTCATCCCAGACAGACAGCGGCAGCGGCGTTTTCAGATGGGCCTGACCGTGTTTTTTTCCGGCCCAGACCAGCTTTTCGCTCATCACTGTCATTGTGGGATCGGCGGCGATGCCGTTTAGAAAATTGAACAGTGTTACGTCCAGCCGCTTCTCATTCACCGCCTTGCGCAGCTCCACAGAACCGGCAATCGTCACCTCGATGGCCAGATGCGGCCATGTGCGCGCCAGATGAGTGAGAATACCGGGCAGGACCAGTTCGCCGATATCATCAGGCGATCCCAGCCGCACCACACCATTCATCTCGGGCGCCAAAAACCGCGCCACCGCCTCATTGTTCAGGGCGAGAATGCGCTTGGCATAGCTGAGCAGCAAAGCCCCATGCGGAGTCAGCGTGACGGAGCGAGCGTCACGGCGAAACAGCGAAACGCCCAGTTGATCCTCCAGCTTCTTGATCTGCATCGATACCGCCGAGGGGGTGCGAAACACCATGTCTGCGGCAGCGGTAAAGCTGCCGACCTCGGAAATCGCCACGAAGGTGCGCAGCACATCATTATCCAGAAGCGGCAAACTGGCCGCCGCCAGAACGGTGGAAGGCATGGAGGGAGACTGGGAAAGGGTCATTGGACAACCATCAATTTTTCTCAACATAAAGATCATATCGTTTCGTTTGATTGAATGTCAATTCCGCCTGACACTGTTTGCAACGAAGCCGATCGGCATCAGGAGGAGTGAAAAGCATGGTCTTCGAAACAACACCCCGCCGCGTTCCACCCATGCTGCGGCTCTGGCTGGCCTTTCATCACTGGCGGGAGAGACGCCATCTACGCCAGGCACGTGAAAAGGCGATGGCTCATCTTAATGGCTTGCCTGAATACCTGCGGGCGGATGTGGGCATCGTCGTGCCGGAACAGCCGGACAGCAAACCGATCACAATATGCGATGCGATAGATCACAAACATTCGCTTTATTGATCAATGAATACGGCAGATGATGTCTCTGCCGCCTCAGGACCAGAAAGTCCTTAGGCGAGATCAACGAAAGGAACTTTCCATGGCCTACATTTCTCATTCCAGCCCTTCGCGGCTGTTTACCAGCAGTATTATCCTCGCCGAGTCGGCTTTTCATGCCATTGCCACGTGGTTCAGTCAGCTAGAATCCTGGCGGCAACACCGCGCCATGGAAAAGGCGCTGGCAGAAGCCCCTTTCGATATGCGCAAGGATCTTGGCTGGCCTGCACACGACACGTGGCAGACCCGACGCGACATGGTTTAAACGGCTTAAAACGGCTGTTTCAGGCCTTGTTTCCGAGGGCCGTTAATAAGAATATCGTTTTTCTTCAATAAGTTGATGCTTTCGCTTGCTCGCCGTGCCCAGTGATACCTTGCTGATGAAACACCCACAAATGATCTAGCAATAACGAGGTCAAATTGTTGTAGTCGGTTTCTATCGTGCTATTGTCGTTTTTGAGCTATTGGCGGAATTAAAAACTGTCAATTCTAGCAGATCTCCTCAGCACGGTGGCATCATGAGCAAAACGCCTGTCAAAAAACGCAATATCGTCTTTTTTCTTGTCCCGAATTTCACGCTATTGCCGTTTGCGGGCGCCATCGAAACATTGCGCATTGCCAACAGGATGCTGGGCTATGCGGCTTATGAGTGGCGGCTCTGTTCAGTCGATGGCAACAAGGTGTCGTCTTCGTCGGGCATCAGCATCGAGGTTGATTCGTCGCTTGCCGATGAGCGCCGTTTCCTGGCCGGTGAGAACCGGCCCAATATGGCGATTGTCTGTTCCGGCGTGTTTGTCGAAGAGTTTAACAACAAATCCGTCAACGCCTGGTTGCGGGAAGCCTATAACCGCAACGTCGCGGTCGGCAGCCTTTGCACGGGCGCCCACGTGCTGGCCCAGGCCGGACTTTTGAACGGCAAGCGCTGCGCGATCCACTGGGAAAACCTGCCGGGCTTTTCCGAAGCCTTTCCCCAGGCCGAGGTCTATGCCGATCTCTATGAAGTCGATAGCAATCTCTATACCTGCGCGGGCGGTACCGCTTCGCTTGACATGATGCTCAACCTGATTGGCCAGGATTTTGGCGAGGGCCTCGTCAACCGGGTCTGCGAACAGCATCTGACCGACCGCGTCCGGGCTGCCGGAGACCGCCAGCGCCTGCCGCTGCGCGCCCGCCTTGGCGTGCAGAACAACAAGGTCTTGCAGATCATCGAATTGATGGAGGCAAGTCTGGCCGAGCCCTTGTCCCTGCTTGATATCGCCGACAAGGTGGATCTGTCACGCCGCCAGATCGAACGGCTGTTCCGCCAGGAAATGGGCCGCTCGCCAGCGCGCTACTATCTGGAAATCCGCCTTGACCGCGCCCGGCATCTGCTGGTGCAATCCTCGATGCCAGTGGTGGAAGTCGCCGTCGCCTGCGGCTTTGTCTCCGCCTCGCATTTTTCCAAATGCTACCGCGAATTCTACAATCGCTCGCCCCAGCAGGAACGCGCCGAACGCAAACTGGCAACGGCAAAAGCGGCGGTCGCCGCATAAGTATAATTCGCCACAGCCTACCGGTTTTTACAACACGCCCTCGTGCACCATATTTGGTACACGAGGGCGTTTCTGATTTTCATGGAATCGCAGCAACGCTCTTTGTTTTTGCCCATTTCCGGGTGGCAAAACCAGTTTCCAATTTTCCTGGAAATGCTCAAAGCTAAGCTGTAGCTCGCTATTGGTTGCATAGGGTCCCGCATAAACTTTGTCGGCTTCAACCACTCAGGCAAGTGAAACGAAGACCGACAGCTTCATACAAGTTTGCCTTCCTACCGTGCCTTGTAACTGCGGATAGGAGTGCAACAATGACGATCGGCCTTGATGATTTGTCGCTTGAGCGACTGATGAAGGAGCGTGTGTGGACCTTCGGTAAAGCTGGCGCCGAACAGGTTTTTGCATCGCAGATATCCTTCGAGAGCGGCGGTTGGCTGCGCGGATATTCCCATACCAATGAAAACTCCTGGCGCGTGAAAGGCGGGGCGGTCGAGTTTCTGAACCAGAACGCTGCCGTCACCACGCGATTCGATACCGTAAGGTCTATCGACGGACGCATCGAAATGGAGGGACAGTTCCGTCTGCCGGGAGAGCGTGGCGTTCATCTCTTGACGGAATGCGGCGAGGCACGGAAGCCGCGGAACAGAACCGCTCTTATCGTGCCCATTCACGACGCCTATTTCATCTATGGCATCAACCTGCTGTTTCAGAGCATTGGTGCCGACTACGACATCATTTTCGTCTTCTCCACCGATGCCGATCGCCTGCAGTTCAGAGAGATGCATCAGGCATCCCCTTTCCTGAACTACTCGTCCATCGTGCTGTCGGATTATTTCTCAGGCAGTGCGCTGTCGGTCGTCGCTGAGGGTAGAACCTGGCCGACGGTCAAGAAATTCCTGGCGCTTTCTCTCGCCCATAAGCTTTACGACTATCTCCTGTGCGTCGATGCCGAGACCTTCATTCTCAATAAAACGGGCTGGACCGAGGCCGCCGCAAGCGTTGTTTCCGCAGCACGCTGGTACGGCGGTACTCTGACTGCAAACCACTCGGCCGAAAGGCAGATCATGCACGCCTCGTCCATCATGCTGGCACCGGCGGTCGATCATGAAAAAATTCAGGCCATTTCCGGCAATTGGGGCATCTATACCTGGTGGTGGGATATTCCGGTCTATTCGGGCAAGAGCATACCGGGCTTTCTGGAGTGGATTGGCTGGGACACCAGCCTGCAATTTGTGGAACGGCTCGTCCACAGCGTATTCGACCATATCACCTACCAGTTCTACATGGCTCTTTACGGTGGTTTCTCGTTCACGATGGTCGAAGGCATCGCCCATGCGATGGAATTCTGCAACGCCGGGATTGTCTCCAAGGTGCATCAACAGATCCATCCAATGAGATGGACGAATGCCTTTGCCTATACCCAGAACCCGAACTTTTTCCGAGAGAACAACTATCTTGCCGTCTATCACATCGACAGGAAGAGCTTTCCTCAATTCAACCCCGGCTAATTCCCAGGAATTTGCAGTGGCCGGTGAAGCATCTATTTCGCAACGTTTGAATGGAAAGAGCGATGAAAATTCTCGCGCACAGGGGCTGGTGGCTGGAACCTGTCGAAAAAAACAGTGAAACGGCTTTCAGGCGTGCCTTTGAAAATGGATTCGGGGTCGAGACGGACACGCGCGACCAGAATGGCGTGCTGAAAATCGCGCATGACATGCCCGTCGGCGACCAAGTGATGGATCTCGACTATTTTCTGGATCTGCACAACAGCTATGCCGGATCAGGCACGATTGCCATGAACATCAAGGCAGACGGCCTGCACAAGGCGCTCCGCGCCTCGTTGGAGGGTGCCGGGATAACCGATCTGTTCTGCTTCGATATGGCTGTTCCTGATGCCATCGGCTATCTCAATAATGGCTTTATAACCTATACCCGCCATTCCGAACTCGAACCGCTGCCTCCCTTTTATGACAAGGCCCAAGGCGTGTGGCTGGATGCCTTCTATTCTGACTGGATCACTTCAGATGTCATCCAGAAGCATCTCGATGCCGGCAAGAAAGTGGCGCTCGTCTCTCCAGAACTACACGGGCGTGATCATGCCGCCGCATGGGATGTTTGGGGTGATCTGACAGGTGACGACATCTCAATCTGCACCGACTTGCCGCACCTCGCCGCCGAGAAATGGGGATAAGCCAGCCATGAACCAGACGGACAGGACATTATGATCAAGGCAGTGCTTTTCGACATGGACGGCGTTCTGATTGATGCCAAGGAATGGCATTACGAGACGCTGAATGACGCGCTGGCGCTTCTCGGGCTCAATATCAGCCGCACCGAACATCTCGCCGTCTATGACGGCCTGCCAACACGCAAAAAACTGGAAATGCTGACCAAGACGCGGGGATTGCCGCCAAGGCTGCACGATTTTCTCAACACGCTCAAACAGAAGATGACCTATCAGGTCATCGTCGAAAAATGCCAACCGGTCTTTCATCACGAATACGCCCTCGCGCGCCTGAAGCGGGAGGGAAAGCATATCGTCGTCTGCTCAAACTCCGTCAGGTCGAGCGTAGAAGCGATGATGCGCCAGGCTGACCTGTTGAAATACCTGGATTTCTTTCTATCCAATCAGGATGTCGGCAAGGCGAAGCCTGATCCCGAAATCTACCTGACGGCAATCGATCGACTGCAATTGCAGCCGGAGGAATGCCTGATCCTGGAAGATAACGATCACGGCATACAGGCCGCCCGCTCCTCAGGCGCCCATGTCCTGGTGGTGGGATCGACCAACGACGTCACCTATGAGCGTATCATGAACGAAATCACCAAGATCGAGTCGGCCCTCACATGAGATATCTTATTCCCATCGCGTCGAAGGATGATCTTTTCCCAAAGGACGAGTTTCATTTCCCCAAGCCTCTGATCGAAATCGACGGTTCGCCGATGATCTCGCTCGTCGTCAACAGTATCCGCAACCGCGATGCATCCGCGAAGTTCATCTTCATCGTTCTTAATCAGGATGCACTTGAATACAGTCTCGATTCAATTTTGAAATTACTGGCTGGCGAAAGCACCGTTGTCATCAAACTGAACAATCCGACCATGGGCGCTGTCTGCTCCGCTCTGATGGCCGTCGATCATATTGTGGACGACGACCCTTTGGTGATCTGCAATGGCGACCAGATTATCGATGCGGATCTGGCGGGCATTGCACGAGATTTTACGCGCTCGCAGGCCGATGCCGGTGTCGTGACCTTCAATTCCGTACACCCCCGCTGGTCCTATATCCGTGAGGATAAGTCTGGATATGTCATAGAAACGGCGGAAAAGCGCGTTCTGAGCCGCAAGGCGATTGCTGGATATTATTATTTTAGAAGCGGCAGTCTATTTGTGGAATTTGCCCAGAATTATTTGCTGAAAGCCGACCCGTTTGGTGGAAAATACTATCTTTCCCCGGTTCTGAACGAGGTCATTCTCGCCGGTGGCAAAATCGTCCAACACGAGATTCCATCCGACAGCTATATCTCGTTCTATTCGCCCAAGCGCATCGAATTCTATCAGAACGAGATCCGGGACAAGGTTGCCGCGATGACCAAGCCAGCCCGGCAGGTTCAGGTCGTCATTCCGATGGCGGGCCTTGGCAGCCGGTTTGCGCAAGTCGGTTATCTCAAGCCAAAGCCGTTCATTGATGTGAAAGGCAAGACGATGATCGAGCGTGTCATGGACAATCTGCGCCTCGATCATGCGCGCTTCGTCCTGATCGCCCGGCAGGACCATCTGGATGCGGAACCCGATGTCGTCAGTGGTTTGAAAGCTCATGGCGATCTCGCATTTTCGCCGATCAACTTCGTAACCGAGGGTGCTGCTTGCACCGTCTTGACGGCGCGGACACATCTTGATCCCGATGCCCCATTATTGATTGCCAATTGCGACCAGATCGTCGATTTCGAATGCGCGGATTACATTCAAGATGCACTGGAGCGCGATCTGGATGGCTCAATTCTCTGCTTCAAGGACAAGGATCGGGACCCGAAATGGTCGTTCGCTCATTTGAACGATGACGGCCTGGTCGATGAGGTAAAGGAGAAGGTGGCGATTTCCGACAACGCGACCGTTGGCATCTATTATTTCAGGCGCGCCCGCGATTTCATCGATGCCGCGACCGATATGATTGCCCACAATGACCGGTCCAACAACGAGTTCTATGTTTGCCCGGTTTACAACTACCTGATCAAGCAGGGAGCCAGGGTCGGCGTCTATCATGTCGCTCCCGACGCCATGCACGGTATAGGCACGCCTCCCGATCTGGAGGCCTATCTTAGGCTGATTTGATAAGCATGAAATGCATCGTACCCCTTGCCGGGCCTGATTTGTGGACCCAAAAATATGGCTTTAGACCGCTCGTGGATCTCAGCGGAAAGCCGCTGATCGACGCTGCCTTGGGTGACAGGGTGTGGGCGAACCGGCTTCGGCCAGAGGATTACATCTTCGTCCTCCGCGAGGTTGCGAACCTCGCAGAGCTTGTTGAATACCTGCGCCTGAGATGGCCCGGCTGCCGCATCGTGACGCTCTCCGACCTGACCGGCGGGGCTTTGTTCTCTGTGCTCGCAGCAATGGCGCTCGTTGCGCCAGACGAGCCCGTCATCATCGATCTGGCCGACATCCTGTTCACGAGCGGACCAGACGACCCGGAGACACTGTTTTCGACGGAAGGATGCGGCGCAGTCGTGCCGGTCTTTACCTCAAGGGAAAACTGCTACAGCTATTTGAAGATGACCGACGGCGTGGTGGTTGAAGCGCGGGAAAAACAGGTGATCTCGGAAAACGCCTCCGCAGGCGTATACATGTTCCGAAACATCCAGATATTCCTCAGTGCAGCCGTTCATAGTATCAACAACCGCCAGACCATGAGCTATAAAGGCGTGCTTTTCATCTGCCCCATGGTCAACGGCGTCATCGCTGACGGCCACACCGTGCTGGCACCCACTATTGAAAATTGCCGGCCCGTGGGAAAGATTTTTCACGAACGATAGAGTCGCTCACCTATGGGTGATGACGGATTCAAATCTTTCAAGGATCAATGAGTGCATCCCTCACCTAAAAAATCATGATCGTAGCGGTCGCTAAGATCATGATTTTTTGTCCTCTCCCGCAAGGGAAGAGGTAAGATGGAAATGTTCTTCTACAAACCGCCATTTTGCTGGTCTTCCGGTTCGTCAGCAATGACCTTCAGATAAGCTTGTGCGTGTTGCTCAGGCTCGCACACCAATGCCCTAAGAGTGTGAGGTTTCGATAGGATCTAAAACGCTATCGCGTTCCGCCATTTTTAGAGCCTCAGCAACCGTTTTTGCCTTATCACGATATGGAGCGACCTTTTTGACAATTTCGTCCATATTTTTCCGATTTTTCGATGGTTTTTTTTCGCGATCTTCTAGCCGAGCTATGATCTCATCCAAGTCTTCAAACGAAAGCTCATCGCGTCCTTTTTGATCCCAGTGTAGCCCCCCTTTCTCGTCTCGGTAGGGAACAGAGATGCGTTTTGAGATGCCATAGTTACCGAACAAATCAGGGCCGTCGCTTATCTTGCTGGTCTTTGAGCGATTATTGTTTTTGATCAGCGCTCTCAGTCCGAGGACCATCACCTGATTTTGAACCTTTTCCAAACGACTAGGATGCTTTGACATGATTGTTTCAATAATTTTGTCAGCATTGAATCGAGTGCCTCGCGAGGACTTCTCAATAAGTTCTTCAAGAAATGAGTGAAATTCATTCAGCTCTAGATTGCTCAAATCGCTTCTCCACCATTAAGATACTAAACATATTAGATGCCACATCCTCAGAACAATTCAAGAACAAACTTTACTGCATCGTACAAAAAGTTGGAATTAGCATGATACTTTAATTTATTGCTTACACATCGGATTTATCCGAAAATCTGTCCCCAATTTTTGGCCCAACTCTCTAGTATTAATAATTTTTTATAAGCATTATTAAATGTAAGTCGATTTATAAGTAATATTAATTATATCTTGTTTCCTTGAGACTATCTTCAAATCAGAAAATAATTTCTCATTGTGCATTTTGCAAATTTATACAAATAAACCCGCCCCGAAATCAATCGGAACGGGTTCGCTTTACATAAAAATTGCAATCAAAATTTAATTTTCACATATGAGTGCATTAATCAGCTGCACCCACTCGTGCTTCCGCAAGTGTCGCACTTTTCACACGTCCCATTCCGTACCATCGTAAAGTTCTGGCACTCGGAGCACATGTTGCCGGTATAGCCTTGGGCGATGGAGCGCATGCGGCGGGCAGCTTCGACTTTCTTGGCTTCGGCCTTGGCGGCTTCGGCTTCGTCGGTGGCGGCGTCGGAGAACAGGGCTTCGGTTGCGACGTCCTCGACCAATTCAGCTGCCCGTTCCTCGTAATCGCGCTTGAAGGACACGACTTCGGAGGTGGAAATGGCTGTCGTCACTTCCAGCTTGCGGGCTGCATTGCCGGAAAACGACGTGACATTCGCGGATGCCTTGGCCGGAGTGCCGGTTGCGGCGCCACGAGGTTCGGCGGTTCCGGCCTGGCTGCTGGAGACCAGGGTCGGCTTGTAGCCACGGGTCAGACCCTTGGAGACCACATCAGCCTTGCCTTCCTTCACGCCGCGGCCAAGCGCCGTGGTGGAGAAGTCGGACGTATCGACATGGGCCAGATCGTTGCGGCCAAGGTAGGAGATCGCCAGTTCGCGGAACACATAGTCGAGGATCGACGTGGCGTTCTTGATGGCGTCATTGCCGGTTACCATGCCCGCCGGTTCGAACTTGGTGAAGGTGAAGGCATCAACATATTCTTCCAGCGGCACGCCATATTGCAGGCCGAGCGATACCGAAATCGCGAAGTTGTTGATGAAGGCGCGCAGAGCCGAGCCTTCCTTGTTCATGTCGAGGAAGATTTCA
Organism: Agrobacterium vitis; assembly: GCF_013426735.1. Lineage (NCBI taxonomy): Bacteria > Pseudomonadati > Pseudomonadota > Alphaproteobacteria > Hyphomicrobiales > Rhizobiaceae > Gillisella > Gillisella vitis. The sequence continues at coordinate 2,117,695 of NZ_AP023272.1, read as the reverse complement.
CCAAGACGGCCATCATCATATTCGCCGGTGCGCAGGAAGATGGTGTGACCGCCGATCTTGGCCTTCTGGGTATAGCCCTTGCGGCGGGTCGGCAGCTTTTCCTGTTCGCGGACGATCCGCTCGACAATGCGCTCAACGATCCGTTCGGTAATGGTCACGGCCTGGGCAGCCTGCGGCTGGGCCAACAGTTCCTCAACCGCGTCCTCATCATCCTCATCCTCGATCAGCGAGGAATTCAGTGGCTGGCTGAGCTTGGAGCCATCGCGGTACAGGGCATTGGCCTTCAGCGCCAGTTTCCAGGACAGCATGTAAGCTGCGCCGCAATCTTCCACCGTTGCCTCGTTTGGCATGTTGATGGTCTTGGAAATCGCACCCGAGATGAACGGCTGGGCCGCTGCCATCATGCGGATATGGCTTTCGACAGACAGATACCGCTTGCCGATCTTGCCGCAAGGATTGGCGCAATCGAAGACCGCCAGATGTTCCTTCTTCAGGAACGGCGCGCCTTCCAGCGTCATCGCCCCGCAGACATGGATATTGGCAGCCTCGATGTCCTTCTTGGCAAAGCCCAGATGCTCCAGCAGGTTGAAGCTCATGTCGGTCAGCTGTTCAGCGCTGACGCCAAGCGTTTCCTTCAGGAAATCAGCGCCTAAGGTCCATTGGTTAAAGACGAACTTGATGTCGAAGGCAGCGCCAAGCGCAGCGTTGACAGCCTCGATCTTCTCATCGGTAAAGCCCTTGGCCTTCAGCGAGCCGGGATTGACGCCCCGTGCCTGGTTGAGATTGCCGTGGCCGACAGCATAGGCCTCAATCTCGGCAAGCTGGCTTTCCGTGTAGCCAAGCGTGCGCAGGGCTTCGGGAACGGCGCGGTTGATGATTTTGAAATAGCCGCCACCAGCCAGCTTCTTGAACTTCACCAGGGCGAAATCCGGCTCGATACCTGTCGTGTCGCAATCCATGACCAGACCGATCGTGCCGGTTGGGGCAACGACGGAGACCTGAGCATTGCGGTAGCCATGCTGTTCGCCCAGTTCCAGCGCCTTGTCCCAGGCCGCCTTGGCATGGGCAATCAGCGCCGGATCGGAGCATTCAGCATGGACCAGCGGCACGGGATCGACAGCAAGACCCTCATAGCCTTCAAACAGGCCATGGGCAGCGCGGCGATGGTTGCGGATAACGCGCAGCATGTTGTCGCGGTTTGGTGCATAGCCCGGGAACGGGCCAAGCTCGGAGGCGATTTCAGCTGACGTGGCATAGGAAACGCCGGTCATGATGGCGCTCAGCGCACCGCAGATGGCGCGGCCTTCAGCCGAGTCATAGGGAATGCCGGTAGACATCAACAGGCCGCCAATGTTGGCATAGCCGAGGCCGAGCGTGCGGTATTCATAGGACAGTTCGGCAATCTGGCGTGAAGGGAACTGCGCCATCATCACGGAGACTTCAAGCACAACCGTCCAGAGACGAACGGCATGTTCGTAATCGGCAATGTCGATCTTCTTTGTATCGGCATCCTTGAACTGCAACAGGTTCAGCGACGCCAGATTGCAGGCGGTGTCGTCCAGGAACATATATTCCGAGCACGGATTGGAAGCGCGGATCGGGCCAGCCGCCGGGCAGGTGTGCCAGTCGTTCATTGTGGTGTTGAAATGCAGACCCGGATCGGCAGACGCCCAGGCGGCGTAGGAAATCTTTTCCCAGAGATCACGCGCCTTAAGGGTCTTCATCACCCGGCCATCGCGGCGGGCGGTCAGGTTCCAGTTGCCATCGTCTTCGACAGCCCGCAGGAAGTCATCCCGCAGCGAAACGGAATTGTTGGAATTCTGGCCCGAGACAGTCAGATAGGCTTCCGAATCCCAATCCGTGTCATAGGTCTTGAATTCCAGATCCTTATAGCCCTGCTGGGCGAACTGGATGACGCGCTTGACGTAGTTTTCCGGCACCATATCCTTCTTGGCAGCACGGATTTCGCGCTTCAGGGCCGGGTTTTCATTGGGGTCGAAGCAGGCGTCGTTATCGGCTGAGCAATTGACGCAGGCCTTCATGATCGCCTTCAGATGCTTGGCGACGATCTTGGAGCCGGTGACGAGAGCGGCAACCTTCTGCTCTTCCTTCACCTTCCAATCGATGTAGTTCTCGATATCAGGATGGTCGATATCTACAACCACCATCTTGGCGGCGCGGCGCGTGGTGCCGCCGGACTTGATGGCACCAGCGGCGCGGTCGCCGATCTTCAGGAAGCTCATCAGGCCGGACGACTTACCACCGCCCGACAGCTTTTCGCCCTCGCCGCGCAGATGGGAGAAGTTCGAGCCGGTGCCGGAGCCGTATTTGAACAGGCGCGCTTCACGCACCCACAGATCCATGATGCCGCCTTCGTTGACGAGATCGTCTTCGACGGACTGGATGAAGCAGGCATGCGGCTGCGGATGTTCATAGGCCGACTTGGACTTGGTGAGCTTGCCGGTGAAAGGATCGATATAGAAATGGCCCTGGCCGGGACCATCGATGCCATAGGCCCAATGCAGGCCAGTGTTGAACCATTGCGGGGAATTCGGCGCAACGCGCTGGGTGGCGAGCATATAGGCCAGTTCATCCCGGAAGGCGAGTACGTCTTCTTCTGAGGTGAAATATTTGCCCTTCCAACCCCAATAGGCCCAGGTGCCGGCCAGACGCGAAAAGACCTGACGCGCATCGGTTTCCGAACCGTAGCGCTCGTCTTCAGGCAGATCCTTCATGGCCTTTTCATCGGCAACCGACCGCCACAGGAAAGACGGAACATCGTTTTCCTCGACCTTTTTCAAGATCTTCGGCACGCCAGCCTTGCGGAAATATTTCTGGGCCAGAATATCGGCCGCCACCTGGCTGAACTGCGCGGGCACATCGATATCCGCCAGCCGGAAGACGACAGAGCCATCCGGGTTCTTGATTTCGCTTACCGCCTTGCGGAATTCAATCTCCGCATAGGGCGACTGGCCGGGCTTGGTGAAACGGCGTTCGATGCGCATCTGGCTAGTCCTCGTTGGTCCAAGCACCCGGAAAAGGGCGCAAAATAGGTTTTACGGCACCACGTTCAAGCGGCTTGCCGTTGGTTCGCTCTCTTCGGAGCGAGGCCGATCATAATGATGGTCCGCTCTGTATCTTGCGCCAGCCTTATCCGCTAGACACTAAATATAGTATCAACAGCGTTTTCATGCCAGAGCAAATGGCCGCAGCGTGCCAGAAAAATTCACAAGGATATCCGTGCGGTCAAAGCGTGGAAGCCATGACCGTTTCAAACCTGATGATGTTCGCTGATTTGAACCGACCTCGTAGACATCTCGGTTCAGCCGCCGCCGCAACAATCAATTCATTAACCCTGCCTGCGGGCAAGCGCAAGAGCTGGTCTGTATCGAAAATATGAACCCTATATGTTGTGGTCAGCATCTGTGGAAAACGGGGAAAGAGGCTAGCCTAGAGAATTCATAGGCTTGGCGGAAAAGCTTCATGATTAACGCTGGGTGAAGGTTTTTTTTATCCACCGTCACATCATGGCACGCAAGCAAGACGACAGAGGCCTGCCGCCGCATGCCTGCCTGTATCCCGAAACGAATCGGAGGTTTTTTGTACCCAAGAACGCTCTGACCGTGCTCACTTCCATCAGGAAACCCTTTAATACGCGGGGAATAGGTCTTGCTAATTTCCAAACGAACTAAAGGGATATTAATGTTTGTGGACAACTATATCGGCACCAGGGTCTGGAATGATGTCCATGCCTAGATATGCTGCGCCAGTCGCTATGAGAGCGCCGGGCTGCGCTTAAGGTTTGGTCATGACCATCAGTAATCTGTCTATCCTGAAGAAGGTCAGTCTTCTTGTGGTGCTGATGGGCGTTGCGGCAGGCGCTATCGCCGCTGCTGGCGCCTTCGGCCTGTCTTCGCTTGGTGCCTCGCTTCAAAACACCGGACAGCGTGAAGAAGTGGCCCGCGAGGCCATGGACCTGCGCGTCGACATTATCGCCATCAGCCGCATGACCTATCAGCTGGCTTTCGCGCCGGAAAAGGCCGCCGATTTCGCCAAGGAAACCGAAACGCGCTCCAGCGAAATGCTGGCGCGCCTGCCAAAGATCGCGGCCACCGCCGATGAGAACGAGCAGAAGCAACTGCAGGACGTTCGCACGACACTCAACACCTATTTCGACCAGATCCGCCAGATGGTGAAGGTGGCCGGTACCGACGCCGCCAAGGAACCCGGCGTGATGGCCAAGGAGCTTTCCAAGGCACTTGACGGACAAAAAGCGGTGACGGCGGCGGTCAAGGTCTACAGTACCTATTCCGCCAAAACCCTGTCTGCGGCCCGCAGCAATGCCATTGCCGACTCGCAGCTGACGATGATCGCGCTGTTGTCGACCGCTGCGATCAGCATCGTTCTCGGCGTTGCGGTCAGCACGCTGATTGCCCGTCGCGGCATCGTCAATCCGATCCGCCTTTTGACCGATAACATGAACCGGATTGCCAAAGGCGCCCTGGGTGACACCATTCCGGGCACAGAGCGCGGCGACGAAATCGGTGAGATGGCCCGCGCCCTGGAAATCTTCCGGGCCAACAGATTGCAGATGCAGGAAATGGAAGCCCAGGAAGCCGCGCTCAACAGTCAGAGCAAGGATCTGCAATCCAGCATCAGCAGCATTGTCGCCTCGGCAGCCGCGGGTAATTTCTCGCAGCGCATTACCAAATCCTACGAGGATGCCGACCTGCAACGCTTCGCCTCCAGCGTCAACGAGTTGGTGGCCAATGTCGATCTCGGCGTCACCGAAGTGCGGCGGGTGATTGCCGCCCTCTCCTCTTCCGATCTCACCCAGGATATGCGCGGCAATTTCCAGGGCGCCTTCGCCGAATTGCAGAGCAACGTCAACCACGCGATGGCAACGCTTCGCGAAGCCATGCAAAGCATTCGCGGCGCTTCGGGTACGATTACCGACAATTCCGGCGAACTGAGTTCAGCCGCCAACCAATTGGCCCGCCGGACCGAACAGCAGGCTGCGGCCCTGGAAGAGACAGCAGCAGCGCTTGAAGAAATCACCACGACGGTTCGCACCTCCACTGAACGCGCCCATGAAGCCAACCAGATGGTGGAGCAGACCCGCAACAGTGCCGGAAAATCCGGCGAGATCGTCCGCAGCGCCATTGATGCGATGGGCCGGATCGAGCAATCCTCGCAAAAGATCAGCCAGATCATTTCGGTGATCGACGAAATCGCCTTCCAGACCAATCTCCTGGCGCTGAATGCCGGTGTCGAAGCCGCCCGCGCCGGAGAGGCCGGACGCGGCTTTGCCGTTGTTGCCCAGGAAGTCCGCGAACTGGCCCAGCGCTCCGCCAATGCGGCCCGCGAAATCAAGGCGCTGATCAACACCTCCGCCGATGAAGTCAAGGGCGGCGTCTCACTGGTTCTGTCCACCGGCGAAGCTCTTAACGAAATCGTCGGCCTGGTTGATCATGTCAACGGCCATGTGGCGAGCATCGCCCGCGCCGCTCAGGAACAGTCGGCAGCGCTTGCTGAAATAAACACATCCGTCAACCACATGGACCAGATGACCCAGCAGAACGCCGCCATGGTCGAAGAAACCACGGCTGCCAGCCAGGTCCTGGCCAGTGAATCCCGACAGCTGCTGGTGCAGCTTGAACGGTTCCGGCTGGAGGATAACAGACGGGGTGAGTATCGCGCGGTGGCGTAATCAGGGCGCAGAAGTTTTTATTCTTCCTCCAAAAGCCACGAAATCAAAAAGCCCCTGCGTTTGAAAAAGCGCAGGGGCTTTTGGCATTTTGGGTCAGGCAAATGATGGAAGGGGCTATTTAGCTGACTAAACCGTCGTCACAACGCCAACGATAAGAGAAACCGAGACGAAAGTGAGCCAGACAGCGGCGACACGCTGGAGGATATGCAATCTGCCCTGGCCGCCATGCCCTGCCTGGGTCAATCGCCCGGCAGAGCCCCAAAGCAAGGCCACTGCTGCAACCAACAGGCAGAACAGGCCAAGACAAGGCAGGAAATTCGGATTGCCAGGAGCGGGAAGAAGAACGAGACCGAAGACCAATGCCTTGGGATTGAGCGCGGTCGTCAGATAGATCCGGCCCGCTGTGATGGGATTGAGCGCATTGCCCTGCCCCGGCATCTGCCAAAGCTTGAAGGCGATGACCATCACCCAGATCGCCGCGGCGATTTTCAGCAGGACGGCAGCGGCAGGCCAGTGCGCCATCAGCTGATCTCCCAGATAAACCAGCGGCAGGATGGTCGTGAGATAGCCCGCCAGTTCTGCTGGCACAAGACGCAACACGCGCCCTAAACCGCCTTGAGCACCGGCAACGCCCATCAAGGTATTGGTCGGCCCTGGCGCCAGAAGCAGCGCCAGGACGGCGGGAAGAAAGGTTGCAATCATCATCAGTCAATCCATTATCAACAACAGATTGCCTTTTGCATGGGAACCATGGCCGACGCATTGACAGCGATCAATTGCGCCGATCCATAGATTGCAAGGCTTTTAGCCCTTATGGCCCTTGGCGATTGGTTCCTGATAGGTGAAACCCATATCCCAGGGGAAATAGATCCACGTATCCTGGCTGACCTCGGTGACAAATGTATCGACCGTCGGCACGCCTTTCGGCTTGGCATAGACGCAGGCAAAATGCGCCTTCGGGATGATCGAGCGCACTTCGGTGGCGGTCTTGCCGGTGTCAGTCAAGTCATCGATAACAAGCACGCCTTCGCCGCCATTGGTGAGCAGCTCAGGCGTAATGCCCTTCAGCAGGTTGAATTCGCCCTGGTTGACATAGTCGTGATAGGAGGCGACGCAAACCGTCTCGATCAGGCGGATATTCAGCTCACGCGAAATGATCGCCGCCGGAACCAGACCGCCACGGGTGATGCAGACAATGGCGCGAAACTCCTGCCCAAGCCCGGCCAGGCGCCAGGCAAGCGCCCTGGCATCACGATGGAATTGATCCCAGGCAACGGGAAAGGCTTTATCGGGAAGAGACATGCAAGGGCTCCGCGCATCAAGAAAAGACAGAAGGAAAGGCAACCGAAGCGCTTCGCGTTTCAACCGCCCGCCGCGTCATCGCAGCAAAAACGAAGACAGTGACGCCATTCAGCTTGCGCATCGACCCGAAAACCGCCTGGCTGGGAGAGCCATAGGCGCAGCAGACCTTGCGCAAAAGCCCTTTCGGCTCCTTGTCTTTCTCGGTGCTATAGCGGCAATCTGCCCATGAAGGCAAGAGATGGAAAGAGGATGCCGGAAACAGCAAGGCATCCGGCTCGATACCGAATGCCTTGCCTCATCATATTTTTCAACCCAGCCCAAAAACCCAAGTCTTTTAGCGTGACAGCAAAGTCAGTGCCGTCATGGAATCCAGCACGGTGCGGGTCACACCACCAAACAACACTTCCCACCAGCGTTTATGGGAATAGGCCCCCATGACCAGAAGATCGATACTCTGGTCGGACAAACGGTTTTCGATATGTGCCGCCGCCTTCAATTGCTCCTGATCCTGCTGGGTCACGGTGACATTGATATCGTGGCGGCTCAGCGTCGCGGCGATTTCGGCGCCGGGCAGGCTGCGTGAAAGATCGTCACCGCTGCTATCGACCACAGAGAAGATTTCAACGCTTTCCGCCTGTTTCAGGAAAGGGAGAGCATCAAATGTGGCGCGTGCCACTTCACGCGACCCATTCCAGGCAATCAGCACCCGCTTGATCGGCCGCGGCGTCTTCAGGATGTAAGGAACGAGAAGCACGGGCCGACCACTGTCGAACAAAGCTGTTTCCAATTCGCTGCGATTGTCTGACAGCGAACCACTTTCGCCCTGAGCAACCACCACCAGATCAGCGCAACGGGCGCTGTCGATAAACGAACCCGTCGAGCCGACGGAAGTTACGAAATTGCGCCATTCGGTCGATACCCCTTCGCGCCGTGACACCTCGGCGAAGATCGCCTCGATGGCTCCGGTTTCCTTATGGGCCAGATCCTGCATGGCTTGCACCGCGACCGGATCGGGTATTTCCATCGGCGCGATCAAGGGCATGCCGGCGACCGCTTCGCAATGAACGCCGATGACGTGGGACCCAAACTGTTCGGCCAGTGCAATGGAAAAATCAGAAACTTGCGCTGCCGTACGGCGGTTGTCGAGAACGCTCAGAATTGTCTTGTAAGCCATTGTCATCTCCCCGCAAATTGCTCCGACCGAACACCGTCCGAGCAAAAGCATACTGCATCGTGGTCTGGGCGACAGGAAGACACGCTTGCGTCATCCCGCCCAACCACCGAAAAAGATAATGCGCCGAAACCACGCCGGTTCCTTGATTTCGCTCAAGGCTGAACTGGGATTTCGCTCAAGGCTGATCTGGAGTCCCACTCAAGTCTCAGCCACGCGGGACAGTCTCAGGCCTCCAGCACGGTCTTGCCGCCGCTAATTGCCGCAATCATCTCCTCGACATCAAGAACAGCGGCGTTCAGAACATCTTCGGCCCTCGCCCGCACCACGAGTTCCGTATGAAACCCCTTGGCGCCGTCATAGCGGGGATAAGAACCGATACTGGTCTGCGGATGCGCCTTCTGAACGGCGGCCAGCGCCGTGCCGATCTCGCCCTCGCCATAGGGGCAGGCAATTGCCCGCGACAGAACACGGACGCCGCCGGGCAATGTCTTGACGACATTTTCGAGCATGGCCTGAAACACCTGCGGGACACCGGCCATGACATAGACATTCTCCACCCGGAATCCCGGCGCGGTGGAAACCGGATTGGCAATATGCTCCGCGCCTTGCGGCATGCGGGCCATCCGTTGGCGCGCCTCGGTAAATTCCAGGCCACGGCGGGCATACATTTCCGCCATCAGCGCCATGGCCTTTTCGTCATGCAGGCAAGGCAGGCCGAAAGCCTTTGAGATGGCATCGGCGGTGATATCGTCATGGGTCGGGCCAATGCCACCCGAGGTGAACACATGGTTATAACGGCTTCGCAGCGCATTCAGCGCCTCGACGATTGCCTCTTCCTCATCGGCGACAATCCGCACTTCCTTGAGGTCGATACCGGCCAGGGTCAGCACATCGGCCAGATGGCCGATATTCTTGTCCTTGGTGCGGCCGGACAGCAATTCATCACCTATGGCAAGCATGGCGGCGGTGACGACTTGAGACGGGGAAGCGGCGGTGGAATCGGACATAGGAGGGCCTTCTAACGGACTTTGACAAGCTGGGACGAACTGGAACTATCTTTGGCTAACCGCATAATTCCCTCAATCGGGTCCGATTTAAGGTGACGACCAGGCAACGGATCGGAAATCTTGCGGCGGCTTTCGTGCATTTATTCGATGCATATCGATGTAACGTCATTTTTGCGAGACTGGACCAAACAGAGAGACGAAATTATCGGCTACGCCATTTTTTCGTCCTTGCCCCTCGCCCGGGCTCTTGTCCCTCCATCCACCAAACAGCAAGCCGCCCTGCGTGCGGGAAAACGCAGGGCGGCTTGAGCAATGAGACGATAGGGCAGAAAAATAAGCACCGGTTTTCGGAAAATCCGATGCTGTCACTTGGTCTTAAAACTCTTCCCAGCTTTCCTGCTTGGCTGCGGTATTCATGCCGAGTGCCTTGGCGACCTGACCGACCATGCGGCGGGCGGGTGACGCGACAGGCCTTTGCCCGGCGCTGGCTGGAACAGGACCAGCGGATCTGCCTCCAGAAGGGGCGGCATTGGCCACTAAGCCTGATGAACCAGAACCAATCTGGAACTGACCGACCAGATGGCGCAGCTTTTCCGCTTCATTGGCCAGCGATGAGCTGGCAGCGGTGGCTTCTTCCACCATGGCGGCATTCTGCTGGGTGACCTGGTCCATCTGGTTGACGGCGATATTGACCTCGGAGAGGCCGACAGACTGCTCGCGAGCCGAAATGGCGATGGCATCGAGCTGGCCATTGATGGCGACGACATGGCCTTCGATCACCTTCAGAACTTCACCGGTTGCCGTCACCAGCTTCACACCGTTTTCAACTTCGCTGGCAGAATTGCGGATCAGGTCCTTGATTTCCTTGGCAGCCTGGGCAGAGCGCTGGGCAAGTTCGCGCACTTCCTGGGCGACCACGGCAAAGCCCTTACCAGCCTCACCTGCCCGCGCCGCTTCCACACCAGCATTCAGCGCCAGAAGATTGGTCTGGAAGGCAATCTCGTCGATCACACCGATAATGTTGGAGATCTGGCTGGACGACTGCTCGATCCGCTGCATGGCGTTGACGGCATTCGAGACCACTTCGCCGGACTGCCGGGCTGACTGGTTGGCCTGAACGGCCATAGCCCGGGCCTCTTCCGCACGTTTGGAGGAATTGGAGACATTGGTGGTGATCTGATCCAGTGCCGCTGCGGTTTCTTCCAGCGAAGCTGCCTGTTGTTCAGTACGCTTCGACAGGTCGTTGGCGCTCTGGCTCACTTCTCGCGAACCACTGTCAATCGAGCTGGTCGAGATGGCAACGGACGACATCGTGTCACGCAATTGCTCAACCGTGCTGTTGAAGTCAGTCCGCAAACCTTCGAATTCACTAGCAAAATTCTGGGTAAGCTGGAACGTGAGATCCCCAGCCGAAAGCCGCTTCAATCCCTCTGCAAGTCCAGCGGTCGCCTGGGCCATCTCAGAGGCGCGCTTGGCATCGGCCTCAGCAACGCGCTGGCGTTCCACTTCGCTCATGTCGCGAACCGCAGCGGCCTGTTTTTCCAGCTCGCGAGCGGCAAGGCCGTTATCCTTGAAGATCTGCACGGCACGCGCCATGATCCCCACTTCATCACGACGATCTGTTCCCTCGACCGATGCCGAGAGATCACCGCCGGACAGAATGCCCATCTTGCTGGCCAGTTCGCGGATCGGCACAACCAGCCAGGCGCGGATGGCGAAAAAGCCAATTGTCAGAACCAGAACCAAACCTACCAGCACGCCAAGCACAGTCGTCATCACCGTGCTATTGGTCATATCAGTAAGGTCGTTACTTTCTGTATCGGCAGCCTTGCTGATTGTCGTGACGACTTCGGTAAAGCGCGGCGAAATCTTTGCAAACTCAGGCTGGCATTCCCTCAGGAAAACCGACTGGGATCTAGCGACCTCATCATCAGTAGTGGCGGCTTTCCCCAGCTGCATGGCATTGCCACAGGTCTGGTCAAGAATTTTCAAGGTATCCGCCTTAAGCCCTGCGATGTCGGCATTATTAGGAAGAGCCTTTGCCGCTGTATCCATGAACGTCAAGAAAGAATCTCGAGCCTTTTCGAATTCCTTTGTCGCGGCTTGATTGAGCGCGTCGGTACGCGACAGCATGATATCGGCCAAAGAGGCTCGTGCAGACTGCATCGACCGATTGGCGCGCGCCAGATAAAGCGAAGCAGTGGATTCCTGATCCAGAAGGTCGCTATAGGCGGCGTCGATCGATTTCAGCTTCGCTCCAGAATAGGCCGCAATGCCGATGGTAAACAGACCGAACAACGCCATGATCGATAGAAATTTCCCGATGATTGATAGGTTTTTCATCTCATTGCCTCGTAACTCAAGGTGGCTCGACCTTCGAGTACATGTGGGGGTAAATTTTTGGCGCGCCGAACCGGCTCCAGTCCTCGCCAAACCGCACAGAATGATCGGTCTGCAACGGTCGGCTGATCCGGCGGCACCCGTAGAAACTAGCGGGTAAAATCTAATTTTTAGTGAATTCTAATTTTCTTATACTTAAGATTAAGGCCGCGATGGCACACGAGCAGCGATCCGCGGAAAACAGCGACAAAAACAGCACCGGGGGTAAAGGACACAGTCCATTGTGGTTGGTGCGGACGACGGGGGTCGAACCCGTACAGATTGCTCCGAGGGATTTTAAGTCCCTTGCGTCTACCAGTTTCGCCACGTCCGCGTAAGCAGCGTTTTCAACGACCTGAGGCGCAATTGCAAGAGGGTGTTTCAGATATTCCCTAGAGTCTGTCTGGTTCAATCCGAACCTGACATACTCTAGCAGACTGTTCGTGTCCGCTCGGTCACACAAAAAACCCCAGACCGAAACCGGTCCAGGGTAATTATTGAAATGCATCAAGGTCTAAAGTCAAATACCAACGTTCGTAAGAACGTCAGATATTAAACCGCCATGCCCCAGTCGTCTGCGTCATTAACACCAAACATGCGCTCAAGGTTGAGGAAGCAAATCATGCTTTCACCCTGGGCAATGATGCCGTCGGAAAAGGCAGCGCTTGGTCCGGCTGCCTGTGGCAAGGGCTGCAAGCGATCGGCAGGGATGGTCAGGATGTCGGAAACGCCATCCACCAGCAGACCGACGGTCACGCCATTGACATCAGCGACGACCACGGCGCTGCGCTGGTTGACCTCGGAATTGGCCATGCCAAGCTTGACGGCCAGATCGACGATCGGAATGACCGTGCCGCGCAGGTTCATCACGCCCAGCACTTCGTAAGGCGCATGGGGGAGCGGGGTCACAGTGGCCCAACCGCGAATTTCACGAATGGACGTGGTTTTAACGCAAAATTCCTGCGCATGAAGCCGGAAAGCAATGATCTCCAGAGAGCCCGCTTGCACCAGATGCGATGTGGTCATCAAATTTTCTCCCAGCTTTCATAGGTTTGGGACAGTATTTTAGCATATACGTCCTTAAATCGCTGCCGATCCAGACAAACACGTGCAATGCAAGCCTCTGCACCGTGAACCGCCCGACGTGCAATCTATGCCGTAATCCTGCCAGCCTTCGAATGTGCCTCTGCTAGCCACACGTGGCCACTTTGGATTCCTTGATCAGAAACATAGTTGATGCGTCTTAACCGTTAGTGAATTCAAATATAAATTCTGAAAGGACCGTACAGCATACCGCAATCAAAACAGAGAAATGCAACCTAACCGATTGAACGGCCTTATCTATTTCAAAAATCGATTTCGGATGAAAAAATTATCCATTCAAAAAATGATCCATATGCCAGTGCATCGCGCTGGAAAATACAAAGGCTCGAAATAGGGGACCCGTCCACGCCTCAGCGAAATCTTAAACACATCAATGGCTTAAGACATTCGGAAATGGAATAAGCCGAATCGTTTTCAATGGCTGTTCGGATAAGGCCTACAGCAATCCGAGCTCGGCCAGTTCTCGCTTCAAATCGTCGGGCATGTCATCCAGGCCAGCACCGCCAGCGGAAAGATCACGCGGGGCATCTTTCGGGTCAAGATAGCGCCAGCCCTGAAACGGGCGGCGTGGCGCTGGCGTGGTTTCAATGACCTCAGGGCCAAGCACCAGTTCGCAGCGGTTGATACCGTCCGCGCCGGTGACGCTGAAAATGTCCAGTAGAGGCTGGCGGGCTGCAACCTGACCCTTGATGATCCAATAAAGCGAGCCGCCGTCCAGCAATTCCTCAACCCGTTTGGGCATCATCCGGGTGACATGCGAACTTTGCGGCGCCAAGCCAGCCGATATCGCCACCAGGGCGCGTTCCGCCACCCAGTGCTTGAGATCGTCGATGCTATCGGCCCCGACACAGAGTTTGATGAGATTGAGCGCCATGGGTTTTGCAGATAGACCTTTCATGCCGCAGGTCAAGCAGTACCGTTAACATTCCACCACATTGACGGCCAGGCCACCGAGCGAGGTCTCTTTATATTTCTCGCTCATGTCGTTGCCGGTCTGGCGCATCGTCTCGATACAGGCATCCAGCGGTACGAAATGGCTGCCATCACCCTTGATGGCCAACGAGGCCGCCGTCACCGCCTTGACGGCACCCAACGCATTGCGCTCAATGCAAGGCACTTGCACCAGACCCGCCACCGGATCGCAGGTCATGCCGAGATGATGTTCCAGCGCAATCTCGGCGGCATTTTCGATCTGCTCGGGGCTACCGCCCATCACCGCCGCCAATCCTGCCGCAGCCATGGCCGCTGCCGAACCCACCTCGCCCTGGCAGCCGACTTCGGCACCGGAAATCGAGGCATTGTGCTTGATGATGCCGCCAATGGCCGCAGCCGTCAGCAGATAATCGCGCACGCCTTCCTGATCGGCATCGGGATGAAAATGCAGGTAATAGCGGATCGTTGCAGGCACGACGCCTGCTGCCCCATTGGTCGGCGCCGTCACCACCCTGCCGCCAGCGGCATTTTCTTCGTTGACGGCCATGGCATAGACCGAGAGCCAGTCATTGGCCAGCAGCGGGTTTTGCCGGTTGGATCGCCATTCCTCCTGGAGCTTGTCATGGATGTAACGGGCGCGGCGCTTGACTTTCAACCCGCCGGGCAGTTCGCCCTCACCCCGCAAACCGCGATCGATACAGCCGCTCATCGCCGTCCACAGCCGATCGAGGCCTTCGTCCAGCGCCTGACGGCTCAGGGAGACTTCCTCATTGGCGCGCTTCATCTGGGCAATCGTCAGCCCGGATGACGCCGCCATGGCCAGCATCTGCCGGGCGGAGGCGAAAGGATAAGGCACTTTGACGGCGTGGGTTTCTGTCTTCTTGGTCTTCTGCACGGCAGCAAGCTCGATATCAGTCACCACGAAACCGCCACCGATGGAATAATAGACAGTCGTCAGCAGCAGGCGACCCTGTTTGTCAAAGGCCGAAAATCGCATGCCATTGGCGTGACCCGAAAGCGGCGTCTTCTTGTCCAGCACCAGATCGGTGGCCGGATTGAACTGATAGGCCGGATGCCCGGCGGGACAGACCTTGCCGCTGCGCTGCACCTCCGCGACAAGCTCCGCCATCCGGTCCGGATCGACCCTGTCGGGCATCTCGCCGGTCAGGCCGATGATAACGGCGCGGTCGGTGCCATGGCCAACGCCTGTATAGGCCAGCGAACCGTGCAGGCTGACCTTCAGTGCTGCGACCTCGGCGCCAGCCGGGCGCGGCCAGTCATTGGAAAGGATCAGGTCAAGAAACCGGCTTGCTGCCGACATCGGCCCCATCGTGTGCGAGCTGGATGGCCCGATGCCGATCTTGAAAACGTCGAAGACGGAAAGAAACATGCAAGGACCCTACCAGTGAAGCCGTAGCCAATACCTGAAACTTTAGCCGTATGGCCAACAAATTCCTGATGAAGGATCGACATTCAGTGAAACTGTAGCGACAAGGCCGCGAAACAAAAACAGCGCGGCTCGTCTCCAGCCGCGCTGTCGTCCCCCGCCGTAAAGCGGTTTTCTACCGCAACAAAGCGGCAGGCACGAGGCCAATCCCCCGAAAACCCCCGAGCACAGCATGGATAGACGATTTGGTGGCCTTGCTCAATCGCTGACAACGGTCAGAGCCGCATATTTCTTAAATGACGCCGCAAGCACCTTGGCATGAGCGCTTCACCTCCATCATCGACAGTGACAATGGATATTGGCGCTTTGTGAATTGGCCTCGGCCTATCATGATAAAATCAGCCCAGCATGATAAAACAGGATGAAAATTGCAGATTCGCAACAGTCATCACCTGTCGTTACCCCAAGATTTGAAAGACAATGTCGGACATGACCCTTCTGGATTGGCTTGCTCTGCTGCTGTTTTTCTGCGGCTGGTTCGGCCTGGCTTTTTTAACCAATGGCCGCCTAATCAAATCCCGCCTCAGCCTCAGCCGGATCATGGCGGAGCGCCGACGCGCCTGGATCTTTAATGCGCTGAAACGAGACCTGCGGATGATCGACACGCAGATCCTCGCCGGTCTGCAAAACGGCACTGCCTTTTTTGCCTCGACCTCGATCATCGCCATCGGCGGCTGTTTCGCCATGCTGGGCGCCACCGAAAAGGTCGATCTGGTGCTGCGGGACCTGCCTTTATTCGGGGCGGGCGGGCGGGCCGCATTCGAGTTGAAAGTCTGCGGACTGATCGCGATTTTCGGCTATGCTTTTTTCAAGTTCGGCTGGTCCTATCGCCTGTTCAACTATTGCACCATCCTGTTCGGCGGCCTGCCAATGCATGCGGAAGTTCGCCAGGACCCGGTCGCAGCCGAAGACGCGGCCGAAACTGTGATTGCCATGAATGTCATCGCCGCGCAGAACTTCAATTCGGGCCTGCGGGCAATCTTCATGTCGATGGGCTATCTCGGCTGGTTCCTGAACGCCTACATGTTCATGGCAACAACGGTGCTGATTTTCTTCGTGCTGGTGCACCGCCAGTTCTTCTCGAATGCCCGGCTGGCCGCCATGCTGAAAAATCCGATCTCCGTGCCAGGACACATGACAGCAAGCCCACAAACCAGCCCCCATCCTGCAACCGATGGCGACAGCTCATCTGGAATGTCGTAAAGAACCGTGATCCCAGGTGTCATTAAAATGACCTTGGCATAACTCGAACCAAGGGCATGACCTTGCCCCAGCGACCTCTGCCTCCAGCATGTCCGGTCGCTGTAGATAGCTGTTTCAGGACATCGCGTGGCTTTTCAAACCGAATCTCCCCTTCCCGCCAAATCCCCCCCCGCCAAATCCAACACCCGCATCGGCCTGCTCGATGCAATGCGCGGGCTGGCGCTGCTGGCTATGGCTTCCTATCACTTCAGCTGGGATCTGGAATTCTTCGGCTATCTACCACCGGGTACGGCAGAAACCGGCGTTCTGAAGATCTATGCCCGCTGCATCGCCTCGACCTTTCTGTTTCTTGTCGGCATCGGCCTGGTGCTGGCGCATCGAAATGGCATCCGCTGGACGTCCTTTGGCAAGCGATTTGCGCAGATTGCCGCAAGCGCCTTTGCCATATCCGTTGCCACCTATCTGGCCATGGGGGCAGGCTGGATCTTCTTCGGCATTCTGCATGCCATCGCGCTGATGAGCCTGCTCGGCCTGGCCTTCATTCGCCTGCCGGTGGCTGTCACGCTGGGCGCGGCAATTGCCACGCTGATCCTGCCGTTTTATGTGCGATCGGCTATGTTCGACGCACCCTATTTCTGGTGGCTTGGCCTGTCCGAGACAATTCCGCGCTCAAATGACTACGTGCCGGTGTTTCCATGGTTTGCCGCCGTATTGTTTGGCATTGCCTGCGCCCGCCTCGCCCTACGGTTCGGTCTGTGGCAAAAGCTGGCAGCCTGGCCATCCGGCCCAAAATTGCTCTCGCTTGCGGGCCGCCATAGCCTGGTCTTCTACCTGGTGCATCAACCTGTGCTGATCGCTCTGGTCTATCTGGCGACGCTGGTCGTTGCCCCGCCCCCACCCGACAGAGCGGCGGCCTATGACCGCAGTTGCCAGCAATCCTGCACGGCAGGCAATAACGATGCCGGCTTTTGCCAACGGTTCTGCGGCTGTACATTGGAGAAGTTGCAGACCGGAAATATACTCGAACCGCTCCAGTCTGGGGCAATCATAGCGGCGCAAGATGAAAGGGTCCTGAAACTGGCGCGGGAATGCACGATCGCCAGCCAATAAAGGGTCCTAACATGAACGCCTATCGCATGAAGCCGCTGAAATACCCATGGCCGCCGCTTCTTTATGTCGGCGCCTGTGTCATTGCTTTTTTTCTCAATGCCTATGTTGCCCCTGTCAGTCCTTTCGAAGACCAGGAGCCCCTCATGTGGATGACCGGCGCAATGATCGCCACCGGTGCAATCGCGATTGATTTCTGGGCCATCAAGACCCTGATGTCCAACTATACACCCCTTAGCCAGCACCAGCGCGCCCGGCGGCTGGTGACAGAGGGGCCTTACCGCTATTCCCGCAACCCGATCTATCTCGGGTACACGCTGCTGATGATCGCGGCGGGAATGATCCTCGGCAATGTCTGGCTGGTCCTGGCAGCGCCGCTTACCGCCATGTTGACGACCATGGTCGCCATCCGCTGTGAGGAAATGCATCTATTGGTGCGGTTCGGCGTCGATTTCGAACGTTATTGCCAGCACACACGGCGCTGGCTTTGACGGAATACCGGAAGCGATGAGATTAGCAAAAAGGGTGTCGGCTCGCTCTATGAACCGACACCAATTTCCACCAGACGGGTCAGGCAGGCCTCTTCGGCCTGATCCAGCTCAGCCAGGGTCTCCTCGATATCCTTGCGCTTCTGGCGCAAATCATCACGCTTTTCATCGATACGCTTCATCATCAGCTTCAATTGGCCGACCTCGCCTGGCGGCTGTTTATAGACATGGATGATTTCGCGAATATCTGCTACCGTAAAGCCGATGCGACGAGCGCGCAGAATTTCTTTGAGAAGATGGCGGTCGGCACCCCGGTAGACACGGGTACGGCCCTTGCGTTCCGGCTGAATCAACCCTTCATCCTCGTAGAAACGAAGAGTGCGGGTCGAAACGCCGAATTCCCGGGTCAACTCGGTGATGCTGTAAGATTTTTTCAAGGCCATGGTGTTCCGTATCGCTCAAGACGATAATCATATTAACTTTGACGTAAAAGTCAATTTTTGTTCACCTCGCTGCCTCAGGCGGGAAACATCTCGCTGCTTTGACCGATTTTGCCAATTGCAGATGGTGCGCTCAAAGCGCCTAGATCGCAAACCACCAGGTGGCCAGCCCCAGAAACGAAAAGAAACCGGTAATATCGGTGACAGTGGTCACGAAAACCGCAGAGGAGACCGCCGGGTCGGCACCGATCTTGTCCAACAATAGCGGAATGAGAATGCCGGCAATGGCAGCGGCCATCATGTTGATCAGCATGGCCGAGGCAATGATGCCGCCGATATTGGGGTCATGAAACCAGAACCCGGCAATGACGCCGATCAACACGCCGAAGATCAACCCGTTCAACAACCCGACACCCGCTTCGCGCCGCACTACTCGCCAAGCATTGTGAATGTCGAGATTGCGGGTGGCGAGCGCCCGGACCGTCACCGTCATGGTCTGCGACCCGGCATTGCCGCCCATGCCCGCCACAATCGGCATCAACACGGCCAGCGCAACGATCTGCTCAATGGTTGCCTCAAACAGCGAGATCACCGAAGCGGCAAGGAAAGCGGTCAACAGATTGACCAGCAGCCACGGAACGCGCGAGCGGGATGTCTCTGGAATGCTGTCCGACAATTCTTCATCGCCGACGCCGCCCAGGCGCATCAAGTCTTCCTCGGCCTCTTCCTGGATCACGTCAACCACGTCATCGATGGTCAGCACGCCGACCAGGCGCCCGCCTTCATCGACCACGGCGGCAGAGAGAAGATCGTATTGCTCGAACAGTTGCGCCGCCTCTTCCTGGTCCATTTCAGCCGGGATAGGGTGGTTGGTCTCGCGCATAATGGTTTCGATCTTCACCTGCCGCTTGGTGCGCAGGATACGGTCGAGATCGACCACACCCAGCAGCTTGAAGGTGGGATCAATGACGAAAATCTGAGTGAAGCTCTCGGGCAGACCTTCTTCTTCGCGCATATAGTCAATGGTCTGGCCCACCGCCCAGAAGGGTGGCACGGCCACGAATTCCGACTGCATACGCCGTCCGGCAGAGCTTTCCGGGTAATCCAGCGCGCGCCGCAGCCGCACCCGCTCGGTAAACGGCAATTGCGCGAGGATTTCGTCGCGGTCTTCCTCGTCGAGGTCTTCGAGAATGTAGACGGCATCGTCCGAATCGAGATCGCCGATGGCAGCGGCAATCTGCTCGTTCGGCATCTGGTCGACAATCTGAAGGCGGATGGCGTCATCCACCTCGGTCAACGCCGTCATGTCGAAATCGTCACCCAGAAGGGTAATCAGCGCCAGTCGCTGATCCGGCTGGATCGCCTCGATCAGGTCGCCCATTTCCGATTCGTGCAGATGCGCGACTTCCTTGCGCAGGAACAGCACATCGCGATCAGCGATGGCAGCACCGACCAGAGCGCGAAAATCGCTGCGGATCGAGCCATCCTCGTCGTAGATATCGGCCTTTTCATCGTCACGGGAATGACGCGGGCGTAGCTGTTCTTCAATATCACTCATACTCGCGCCCCGTTCGGTTCACGGCGGCCTGCCGCAAACGAATCCTGTATTTCACCGGATCAGCTTCACCATAAGTGCATGACAGTGACGATACATGCCACAAAAAACAGCAGGTTATCCGTCACAACAGGACCAGCAGTACCAAAATGCCAACACCGATACGCCAGGCATCGTCAATCAGCACAAGACCGCGCCGGATATCCTCACCACCGATGGTGCGTTGCCCCGCAGCATTCATCATTGGCTCGTAGACCAAGTCTCCGGCATAGATACGCGGCCCCGCCAGCGCCACATCCAGCGCGCCCGCCGCCGCCGCTTCCGGCCAGCCGGAATTGGGCGAGCGATGCAGTCCGTGATCAGCCATCATCACCGTAAAGCACCTTTTAGCCGTCGCTATACCCTCACCAGTGCCGGCAGCACAGACGATCAACAATCCCGCCAGCCGGGCAGCAGGCCAATTGGCCAGATCATCCAGCCGGGCAGAAGCCCAGCCGAATTGCATATAGCGCTCGGATTTGTGACCGATCATCGAATCGGCAGTGTTCAGCATTTTATAGGCAAACAGACCCGGCAGGCCGAGCAGGCCATACCAGAAGGCGGGCGCCACCACCCCATCGGCAAAGTTTTCCGACAGGCTTTCCAGCGCGGCACGCGCCACACCGGCCTCATCAAGCACATCGGGATCACGCCCGACAATCATCGACACAGCCCGGCGACCACCGGCAAGGCCCTCATACAGTAAGCCATCGGCGACGGCCTTCACGTGGTCCAGCAGACTTTTCTGCGCCAGGAACACCGCCGTGACGGCAATTTCCAGCAGCACCCCGAGAAATCCGAGCGCCGTAAACAGAAGATGCAGCCCATATCCAACGCCAAGGCTTGCCATCAGCAGAAGCGCAATCGTCAGCACCCCGCCCGCCTTGCGCAGCGGATCGGCTAGAATCGGCCGGTTCAGCAGCCGGTCGAAGGCCGAAATACATGTGCCAAACACCACGACCGGATGCGGCAGGCGCGACCATAGCCAGGGCGGATCGCCAACCACGCGGTCAAGCACCAGCGCCAGAGCTAAAATAAGCAGATGTGCTTCCATCATGACTGGAAGGCCTGCAAGGCAGCCAGAAGCCGGGCATCGGCCTCTTCGTCGGGCGTCAGACCGATCCGCAACCAGCCCGGCGCATACTCAAAAATCCGCGTTAGGATATGCACCCGCGCCAGATGAGCATGGATCTTCGCCGCATCCGTATGCTCCACCAGTGAAAACAGCGGCGTACCACCGATCACCGTCAAACCTGCTTGCGCCAAAACCGCATCAAGCGCCGCCTTGCGCGCAAAGATCCGAGTGCGAAGCGCATGGTGATCGGCGCTGAACAATTGGGTCGCCACCGACAGAGCCGGGCCGGAAACCGCCCACGGGCCGAGCCAACAGGCAAACCGGTCCAACAGCACCTGTTCGGCAATCACAAAGCCCAGCCTCAAACCCGCCAAACCGAAGAATTTGCCGAAGGAACGAAACAGCACGAGATTGGGATGATCCGCCACCAGCGACGCCAGAGAGTGCTCCGGCTGCGCATCGGCGAAGGCTTCATCCACCAGCAAAAGACCGCCATGGACCGCCATGCGCTGCGCAACCGCGACCAGTTCCGCTCTTCCGATCTGCAGCCCGGTCGGATTGTTGGGGTTCACCACCACCGCCAGCCCATGGACTGACGTGATGGTCTCAAGCCCATCCACCGCATCGACGCCGATACCAGCCAGCGTGAGGCTGCGGGCATATTCCCCATAGGTGGGGCTCAAAATGGCGGCGCGCCTGCCCGCATCCATCAACTTCGGCAAAAGCTGGATGACCGATTGCGTGCCGGGAACCGGCAGCGGCAGAACGGTTCCGCTGCGATAAAAATCCCGCGCTGCAAGCCGCGTTGCATCCTCGCGTTCGCGGTCCGGCAGGCGGTGCCAGGCGCGGGCATCGATAGCGGGCAGATCCGGTGGACAGGGATTGATGCCGGTGGACAGGTCCAGCCAGTCTTCAACGCTCCCGCCATAAAGGCGCGCTGCCGCAGCAAGGCCGCCGCCATGGGCAATGATCTGGCCGGTCTGTAAGGTCATGACCTGTTCTCGCCCGCACGGTCGATCAGATGCATATAGGAGCCAGCCACATTGGCGCGCCGCAACCCGACCTGCCCCAGCGATACGCCCAGGGCATCCTCGGCGGCAAACAGCCGGTCGCCCTCGCCTTCCTCGATCACGGTCGAATAATGAAACTCATGGCCGGTCATGGCATGGGGAAAGAAATCTCCCGCCAATGGTCGCAAAAGCCGGTAACCCAGATGGCGCTTACGCGCGGCAAAGCTGGTTTTCAGCGGTAAAAGCCCCAGCATCGCATGGTCGGTTCCATCCGCGTCGGTCAACCCTTCACCCAGCACCATATAGCCACCGCATTCCCCGTAAATTTTCACCGGCCTTGCCGCCGCCGCCAGCATTCCCGCCCGGAACCGGTAGGCATTGGCAATCCTTCCGGCATGAAGTTCGGGATAACCGCCAGGCAAATAGACCGCATCGGCATCACCTGCCGGAGCCTCATCCTTCAGGGGCGAAAAGAAGCTGATCTGCGCGCCGCGGCGTCGCCAGCCCAGCAGCATATGCTCATAGCAAAAGGCAAACGCTTCGTCCCGCGCCACGGCGATGTGATGCCCCAGCGGCACAAGCCGGGAAATATTGGCCTCCGAGACCGGATCAGGGCAGCGAGCGGCAGCCCTGATAATGGCGTCGAGATCACAGCCTTTTGCTACCACCTGCGCGGCATGGCTGATGAAGCCTTCAAGATCAGCCTGCTCCGCCGCCTGCACCAGTCCCAGATGCCGCTCCGGCAGTGAAAGCCCCGTATCGCTGCGGATCACGCCCAGCACCGGCATGCGGATTGTCTCCAACGCCTGGCGCAGCATCGCCTCATGCCGGTCGCTGGCGACCCGGTTGATGATAACGCCGACCATCAGCAGACCAGGCCTGAAATCGGCAAAGCCCTTTACCAAAGCGGCGACGGAATGCGAGGTGCGGGCGCAATCGACCACCAGCACCACCGACAGGCCGAGCATCAGGGCAAGATCCGCCGCCGAACCGGTACCATCCGCCGCCCCGTCGTAAAGCCCCATCATCGCCTCAACCACCAAGGTTCGGCCACCCTGACGGTGCAGGGCGGCATTGGCGGCAATCAATTCCGGTCGCATCGCCCAGGGGTCGAAATTCAGGCAGGTCTCACCGCTTGCCGCCGCATGAAAGGCCGGATCGATATAATCCGGCCCGGCCTTGCCCGGCGCCAGCTTATGACCGGCCTCGCTCAAGGCGCGCAATAGGCCAAGCGTGACGGTGGTCTTACCTGACCCGGAGGCAGGCGCGGCAATCAGAAGGCCACTCATGCCGTATCCTTTAAGCTTCGATTGGCAAAGGGGTCCGGTTGCAAACCCCGGCCCGACAAGGCTCCCAGCCAATCCAGCGAGGGGCGAAGACGCACCACCTCGCCCAGCACCACGATAGCGGGAGGCAGAATGCCTGCTGCCTGCATGGCGACATCCGCTTCGCCCAGCGTGGTTTCCAGCACCCGTTGCCGGTCCGTTGCTGCGTCGCAGACAAAGGCCAGCGGCTCTTCGGGCTGGCGTCCTGCCGCCATCAATTGCGCGGCGATATGGCCCATATGCTTCATCGCCATATACATGACAATTACGCGGGAACCTTTGGCCACCGCCTGCCAATCAATTCCGTCAGGCATGGCGCCGGATGAATCGTGACCGGTCAGGAAGGTGACGGCATGGTTGACCTCGCGGTGGGTGACGGGAATGCCCGCATAGGCCAGCCCGCCAATGCCTGCCGTAATGCCCGGCACGATGCGAAACGGCACGCCATGCTCGACCAATGTCAGCGCTTCCTCACCGCCGCGCCCAAAGACGAAGGGGTCGCCGCCTTTCAGCCGCAGCACCCGCTTGCCGGATTTCGCCAGTTCCACCAGCCGTAGGGAAATATCGCGCTGCCGTGCCGAGGGCTTGCCGCCACGCTTGCCAGCATATTCCAGCACGGCACCTGGATTGGCGTAGGCAAGGCAAGCCTCATCCACCAGCGCGTCATGAACAATCACATCCGCCATGGACAGGCCACGCACCGCCAACAGCGTCAACAAACCTGGATCACCCGGCCCTGCCCCCGCCAGCCAGACATGGCCCGGCTGCAATAGGGGCAAAGGCTTGAAAACATCTTGCATCATGGCGAGAAGATCTACTGCATAATTTCCCAAACCGAAATCGGCTGGCGGGGAAAATATTACTGCCATAAAAGTGGTTTGCCCGAATGAATGGCAAAAGACGCCTCCATCTTCCCCCCGCCGCAAGCCTTGCCTATAAAGAGCCATGACCGAAGCCGCGCCGCCAACCGAAACACCCAATGCCGCTGCTTCGCGCAAGCCGAATGGACCGCTGCGCAAGGGGTGGACCACAGGCGCCTGCGCGACAGCCGCGACCAAGGCAGCGCTGACGGCGCTTTTGACCGGTGAATTTCCCGATCCGGTGTCGATCCGCCTGCCGGGCGGCCAGGAACCAGCCTTTGCGCTCGCCTATGAACAGATCGCGGGTGGCCAAGCCTCGGCGGGAATCATCAAGGACGCGGGCGACGACCCTGATGTGACCCATGGCGCGACCGTGATCGCCATTGTGCGGCGTATCGCCGCCGGTTCTGGCATCCGCTTCGTGGCGGGCGACGGCGTCGGCACGGTGACTCGGCCCGGCCTGCCGCTGGCCATCGGTGAACCAGCCATCAACCCCGTCCCGCGCGCGATGATGGTGGCCGAGGTGGAGGCGCTGGCCAAACAGCATGGAGTGGCGCCCGATGTGGAAATCACCGTTTCCATTCCTGGCGGGCAGGCGCTGGCGGAAAAGACATGGAACCCGCGCCTGGGCATTATCGGCGGGCTTTCGGTGCTCGGCACCACCGGCATCGTCAATCCATTTTCCTGTGCCGCCTGGATTCACTCCATCCATCGCGGCATCGATGTCGCACGTGCCATGGGCCTTCCGCATGTGCTTGGCGCCACCGGCTCGACTTCCGAACGCGCCGCCCAGCAGCTTTATGGCCTGCCGCAGGAAGCGCTGCTGGACATGGGTGATTTTGCCGGCGGCCTGCTCAAATATCTGCGCCAGCATCCCGTGCCCCGGCTGACGATTGCGGGTGGATTTGCCAAGTTGAGCAAGCTGGCGCAAGGCGCACTGGATCTACATTCCGCCCGCAGCCAGATCGACAATTCCTTCATGGAAACATTGATCTCCGATCATCCTCTCTCGCAAGACATCAAGGAGAGGATCAGGTCTGCCAACACCGCACTGGAAATCCTCGACATCACCCGGCAAAACAATCTGGACATGGCGACCCCGATTGCGCAAAGGGCAAGACAGACAGCCCTGTCAGTCCTGCGCGGTGCCGATATCGCGGTCGATGTGATCGTCACCGACCGAGCGGGAGCGATCCTTGCCATCGCCTCCTGAACGCATCCTCATTCTCGGCGGCACAGCAGAGGCGGCAAAGCTTGCCGCAGAGCTGGTGGAGCAAGGTGAGGCTTTCGTCATTACCGCGCTTGCCGGACGCACCGAATATCCGGCCAGTCTGGCTGGAGACGTCCGCATCGGTGGCTTCGGCGGTGTCGATGGGCTGGTGGCCTATCTGAGGAGTGAAGGCATTACCAGGGTGATCGACGCCACCCATCCGTTTGCCCAGCAGATATCCGCCCATGCCGTCAAAGCCTGCCGGAAAGCAAAGATCCCGCTGACCGTGCATCTGCGCCCGCAATGGCTGGAACAAGACGGGGACCGCTGGATCATGGTCGAAACGCTGGAAGCGGCGGCCCATACATTGCCGGAGGGAGCCAGGGTCTTCCTGGCGCTGGGGCGGCAATATATCGACATATTTGCGCGGCGAACGGATTGCCACTTTGTGATCCGCATGGTGGATGCGCCTTCAACGCCGCTGCCCTTTACCCATGCCGACATCGTTGTCGGCAAAGCGTCAGCGGATTGGGAATCAGAAAAAGCCCTGCTGGAAAGCCATGCCATCACCCATCTCGTGACCCGCAATTCAGGCGGCGAGGCAAGCTACGGCAAGATTATCGCGGCCCGAAAATTGGGATTGCCCGTGGTGATGATCGCCCGCCCGGTCGCGTGCTGAACGATTGCGTTGTCACATTGATATTGATTTTGTTTCGCCACGGTGAAGGCGATATCCTCACACCTTCTGAGCTGGCGACCGAATTGTCGTAACCTTGGGCTTCACACCCATACGTCCGCCAAGCGGCACGCAATTGGTCTTGCCCGAATAGGGCCAATATTCGAGCTTGCAGCCATAAGGGCCGCCGACATTTTCCTCAATGACCGCAATACCGTTCGTTGCCAGAAACTGCCGCGCGAAATCGAAATTGCGCGCCCCCACATTATAGAAGGAGTTTCCGGGACTGGCGCCACCAAAAATCTTTGCCTCCAGCCGCCAGACATTTGCACCACGCGCCAGCAACCCGTCAACAAGAAGCTCCATCAGCTGGCAGCCATATCGCGCCGCCTCGCTCTTGCTCATGACCTTGGTAACCGGCCCCGGCAAGACGAAATGATTCATACCGCCGAGACCCAGCACGGGATCGCGAATACAGGCCGCGACGCAGGAGCCAAGCACCGTCGTCATCACCGAATCAGGATCGTCGCTGACGGCAAATTGTCCCTGCGAAATGGTCACCCGACCCTTGGGCAGATCGATTCGTGAAGCCACTGGAGCATTCCAAACGAAAGACATTCAATCCGACCCCTAACATTACATACTAATGAAAGCATAGATTGAGATAAAAACCTATTGATCATTTCTGTCCGCACGCCGCGCCACAGCCCGTGCGTTTTGGAAACCCGCACAAAGAACGCTGTAACACTTTATATTTTCTGCATAATGTTCTCCTTAAACGACAACCTGTTTAAGAAATCATGCCTTAGGCTTTGGATAAGAAATTACACCAGACATTATCGCAACATGCTCACTCATCGGACACAACGCAGACACCACCCAATTTAATGGTGCCAACTCTCCGATAAGGCGGGCATTCTGGCTTCCTAGCTAATAAACCATGAATATATTGATTTATTGTCTACTCTTCATCGGTCAAGGAATGCAGCGGACGAAGTCACGCTTCCTGGACTGACACGATCGTGTCGTGGATCAGCTTCAGCACGGCACCGGCCTCGATATCGGTGCAGATCGTCTGGCTTGGCAGGTCGTCCCAATCGCTGGGGCCGAAGCCCATGCTGTCAGGCTTCTGGATGGTCTGGCCATCGGCAATACCGCCGCAGACCACCCGGATCGAACCGCTGCGGGTGGTGAATAGCTCCGGTGCCACAACGTAGGCGCAGGCGCAGCTGTCATGCACCACCATGCCATCAGGCACCCGGCTCTCGTAGAACTTGATGTAGAACTGCGACAGGTCGAACAGCAATTGCGCCCGCATGCCTGCCGCATCGCGGATGTCGGACAGCGCCTGGCGGGTCATCACGGTTTTCGTCGTGACATCCAAACCAACCACAACCACCGGCCAGCCGGCGGTGAAGACAATATCGGCCGCTTCCGGGTCGCCGTGGATATTGGCCTCGGCGGCGGGCGTCACATTGCCATTGACATCGAAGGCACCGCCCATGATGACCACGTCCTTGACCAGAGAAACGATCTCAGGATCTTCCTTCAAAGCATTGGCAAGGTTGGTCATTCTGCCAACCGCAACGATCCGCACTTCGCCCGGATTGGCGCGGATGGTCTCGACGATGAAGCGATGCGCCGGGCGCGGATCGAGCGGAATATCCACGGCATCCGGCACACCGATATTGCCAAGTCCATCATCGCCATGAATGAATTTCGGCGGCTCATGGGTAACGCGATGCGGAATGAAGGTTTCGCCAGCACCCTTGGCAACCGGCGCGTCGATATTCCATTCCTGCTTCAGATAGAGAGCATTGCGCGTCGTGGTCTCAATGGTGGCATTGCCGAACACCGTAGTAATGCCCAGCAGATCGATATCCGCATGGTGATGCAGAAACAGCAGTGCCATGGCATCGTCAACGCCGGGGTCCGTATCGAAAATCACCTTATGCATCGCCCTGTCCTTTTTGGGTCATTTGGCCTTTATATATCCTTTGACGGGACAATAGCGGCCTTGCGCTATCCCGCAACCACTGTTGGCGTCAGACGGCCTGGTTTTTCTTGGATACACCCTTCTTGCCCACATTGCGCAGCACATGGGAAAAACCGGAATTGTAGAGATCGCTATCGCGGAAGGCGACATCGCCGAACACTTTGCCGACCATGACCAGCGCCGTTCGGGTAATCTTCGCCTTGCGCACCTCCTCCGCCATATCCTTCAACGTGGTGCGGATGAACAATTCGTCCGGCCATGTGGCGCGGTAGGCGATCACCACCGGGCAATCCTCGCCATAATAAGGGGTCAGTGTCTCGCGGATATGACCGAGATTGCGGATCGACAGATGAATGGCCAGCGTGGCGCGGGATTTGCCGAGGATATCAAGCGTCTCGAATTCCGGCATCGACGACGCCTTCATCTCGGTGCGGGTAATGATGACCGTCTGGGCCACTTCCGGCAGGGTCAGTTCGGTCTTCAGCCTTGCGGCAGCCGCCGCAAAGGCGGGTACGCCCGGCACCACGTCATAGGGAATATCCAGCGCGTCCAGCCTGCGCATCTGTTCGGCAATCGCCCCATAGATGGCAGGATCGCCGGAATGCACCCGCGCCACATCCTGGCCTCGTGCATGGGCCGCCTGGATTTCCTGGATGATCTCGTCCAGATGCATGGGCGCTGTGTCCTTGACCAGCGCATCAGCAGGCGCGGCCTTGACGATTTCCTCCGGCACCAGCGATCCGGCATAGAGGCAGACCGGGCAGCGCTCAATCAGCCTTAAGCCCCGCACGGTGATCAGATCTGGCGCGCCGGGACCGGCACCAATGAAATAAACCGTCATGTCATGCGTCCTTTAGCATTGCCGTATCCGCCTTGCCGGAATAGCCGCGCGGCGTGTAAACCCAGGTCTTGCCGTCACCGGTTTTGACGGTGCGGCTTTCCGACGAACCAACGATGACCACCGTCAGCATATCGACATCATCGACATTCAAGCCAGCCAGTGGCACGACCCGCACCGTCTCGCCGGGGCGTCCAAGATTGGTGGCGAGAATGACCGGTGTGTCAGCCGGGCGATAGGTCAGCAGCTGGTCGCGGGCATAGGCCAGCTGCGTACGCCGCTTCATCGACACCGGATTGTAGAAGGCGATGACGAAATCGCCCTCGCCCGCCGCCTTCACCCGGCGCTGGATATGCTCCCAGGGTGTCAACAGGTCCGACAGCGAAATGGTGCAGAAATCATGGCCGAGCGGCGCACCAATCCGGGCGGCGGCAGCCTGAAGCGCGGAAATGCCCGGCGAAACCTGCACCTCGATCCGCTGCGCGCCCGCAGAAATTCCGCCCTTGTCCAACAGCTCGAACACCAACGTCGCCATGGCATAAATACCGGCATCGCCGGAACAGACCAGCGCCACCGTCTTGCCCTCGCCCGCCAGTTCCATCGCATGAACCACGCGAGCTTCTTCCTTGCCAAGGTCGAAATCATGCCGGGTCTTGCCCTCGGCAAGCGATCCCAGCAGGTCGAGATAAAGCGAATAGCCAACGAGATCGGTTGAAGCCGCCACCATGCGGGAGACTTCCGGCGAGCGCCAGCCTTCCGACCCCGGCCCGATGCCGACGACGAACAATGTCCCACGGGCGCGGCCAAGGCTTGTTTCCTTGATGGGCTGGGCGCTGCGGCCCAGTGCAACGGTCACACCTTTCGATTTAATCTTGGGCAGAACCAGCACCCCATCCGAACCGGCCACCGCCAGCGCCGCGCCCTCCGCCACGCCGTGGCAGCCGACCTCGGCAAACACCACCTCCGAAGGGTTTTGCAGCCGGGGCCGTTCCTGTTCCAGCCGCTCGGCGGAAAAGAACCGGGCGGCTACGCCGAAATGCTTGGCCACCGCATGGATTGCCGCCTCATCGGCCTTGACGTCGATAGAGGCCACAGCACCAAGGCTTTGGGCGGCAAGACCTGATATATCCAATGCCTGCTGCGCCAGCGCAATCGCCTCTTCAACGGAGGCATGGCGCTCGCAGCCCATGCCCAGCACCAGGGTTTTCGGGTGGTAGACCAATTCCAGCGGCCCCGCCGTTCGGCGCTGATCGGTGACGGTCAGGGTCACCTTGCCCTCGTCGTGAAAGGCAAGGCGCGAAGCCGCTAACCAATCCGTATCGCCAACTAGGCGGACGCTTGCCCCGGCCACCAGTTCGGCCATGACCGTCTTGGCCTGTTCAGGGTTGGCCAGCGCATAGCCCTCCGGTGGCGCATCCAAAGCCACACCGAACCGCAGATCGCCTGCCGTGGTAATCGCAGCATGGGCATTGAGAGCCTCAGCCACCGCCCGCGCCATGTCATTAGCGCCGTGGTGGCCGCCCAGCAGTGGCACGACAGAAGCGCCATCCTCGGAGACGCACAGCACCGGCGGTTCGGACTGCTTATCGGCAAGCAATGGTGCCAGCAGCCGGATCAACGCGCCCGATGCCATGATTGCGATGATCGGACGGCCAGCAGAAAACAACGCCCGGACATGGCTTTTCACATCGTCAAAGCTCTGATCGGCCCCGTCCACACGGGATGCGGCGGCGTGAACCTCACCGCAAACGGCATCGGCAATACGCCGCGCCAAGGCCAGCGCCGTTGGCATCAGAATGACAATAGCGGGTTTTGTATTGTCGTTTTTTTCAGAGCCAGTTTTTTCAGGGCCGTTTTTTTGAGGCGTCGTCATCAAAGTCTTTCCGTTTGCGGAGCCGCGCCAAGCGCCCAGCCCTCAGCCCCCTTGTAAATCAGGATCATCGAGAAATACGGGGCAACATCTTCTGCGACATCACCCAGCGGCAAAAGGCGTTCATTTTGTAGCGACACGCGCTCGACATAACCGGCATTGGCGGTCAGGCCCATGGTGTCGATCAGCGCCCGGATGCGGGGGAAATGCCGCCCCAATTTGATGATGGCGACGGCAGAGGCGCTTTCGATCCGGGCGCGCAACTCATCATTCTCCAACGGGCCTGGCAGCACGGTCAGCACATCGTTGCGCGCTGCCAGCGGTCGGCCATAGGCAGCGGCGGCAGCCATCATCGACGAGACACCGGGAACGACCTCGGTCGGATAGCGATGCGCCAGCCGCTCGAACAGATACATGAACGAGCCGTAGAAAAACGGATCGCCCTCGCACAGCACCGCCACATCCGAACCCGCATCCAGATGATGCGACAGGGTCACAACGGCAGCGTCATAAATTTCCTGGGCCGGATAACGCTCCACCCGCATCGGCACGATCATAGGCACTTCCAGCTGGTCGGCCCGCAGATAGGGCGCGGCAATCTGGCGGGCAAAGCTTGGACCGGTATCGGGTGCCGGATAGGCAATCACCGAAACGGAGGTCAGGATGCGATGCGCCTTCAGGGTCAGCAGTTCCGGATCGCCGGGGCCGAGACCAAGGCCATACAGCTTACCTGTCATTTGGAAACACTCCATGTTGTCACCGGCATCAGTGATTTCCAGCCGCAGAACCGACCGACAGGTGCTGCGCGCGCCACGGAAATCCGGCTCAGCTCACCACCATGCAGGCCGCGCAAAGCCACAAGCTGCGCCTCGCCTTCCAGCGTCACAGCATTGGCGACCAGCCGCCCGCCGGGCTTCAATGCCTGCCAGCAGGCCTCAAACAGACCTTCGGTGGTGATGCCGCCGCCGATGAAAATCACATCCGGCGGATCAAGCGTCAGCAGCCCCGCCGGGGCTTCGGCCTCGACAATCTCCAGATCCGGCACGCCAAGCACCTCGGCATTGTCGCGCATCATCGCCAGCCGCTCCGGCTTCGGCTCGATTGCGATAGCGCGGGTGCCCATTCCAGTCCGCAGCCACTCAATGGCAATGGAGCCGCAACCGGCACCGACATCCCAGAGCAAAGCATTGGGAAACGGTGCCAGATGCGCAAGTGTTGCCGCCCTCACCTCACGTTTGGTCAATTGTCCATCGTGGCGGAAGGCATCGTCGGGCAGGCCCGGCACCGGCGACAGCAGCACTCCGGCACCGGCGCAATCGACGGCAAGCGTGTTGAAATCCGCAATTCCCGGCAGCTGCGCCAGCAGATCTTGCGCGCTGACATGCAGGATGCGCTCCAGCGCACCGCCCATATGTTCCAGTACATGCAGCATGGAGGCCCCAAAGCCGCGCCGCACCAGCAGGTCGGCAGCCTCAAAAACCGTTTCGGCATTCGAGGTCAGGGCGAGGATGCGCGCACCCGGCAGCACATGCCGGTTAAGGTAGGACAGCGGGCGGCCATGCAGGGAAATCTGCGCCACGTTTTGCAGCGGCCAGCCAAGCCGGGCAGCCGCCAGCGAAAAGGCCGAGGGGCTAGGCAGGACCCGCATCTCCTCTGGCGCCAGATAGCGCCGCAGCGTCGCACCTATGCCGAAATGCATGGGATCGCCGGTCGCCACCACCACGACCGGCGTGCCGCGCAGTGCCAGAAGCTGATCCAGTGTTTCCCGAAAACCAGCACCCCAGGTGAGGATGCGCCGCACATTGGGGATGGCATCGGCCACCGCATGTTCCAGCCGCTCGCCCAGCACCAGCACCTGGGCTTCGCTGAGATGGGCAAGCTGCTGCTGTGTCAGGCTGGCAAGACCGCCATCACCAATGCCGATAATAGTCAGCCACGGATCGCTGGAAGCCTCAGTCATTGGCGCCAAGTCCTCCCGCCAGCGCGTTGACCGCAGCCGATGCCATGGCAGAACCGCCTCGCCGGCCTTGAACGGCAATGAACGGCACACCCCGGCTGTTGGCGGCAAGTTCCGCCTTGCTTTCGGCCGCCCCGACAAAGCCGACCGGCAGACCGAGGATCAATGCCGGTTTCGGTGCCCCCTGATCCAGCAGTTCCAGAAGGCGAAACAGCGCCGTCGGCGCATTGCCGATGGCCACGACAGCGCCTTCCAACTGACCAGCCCAAAGATTGACCTGCGCCGCCGAGCGGGTATTGCCTGCCCAGGCGGCCAGCGGCCGCACCCTGACATCATTGATCAGGCAGATCACCTCATTTTCCGCTGGCAGAAGACTGCGGATAATGCCGTGCCGAACCATTTCCGCATCGCAGAGAATGGGCGCACCGGCGGCAAGTGCCGCAGCACCTGCCTCGAACGCGCCTTGCGAAAACACGATGTCATCAGCCAGATCAATCATGCCGCAGGCATGGATCAAGCGGATCACCAGCGGCTGCATGACAGCAGGAAACCGGTCGAGATTGGCCTCGCGCCGGATCATCTCGAAGGACTGGCGGTAGATCTCGGCAGGTTGGCGGATATAGTCGAGTGCCGGGGTTTGCATGACGTCTTCCGTATCGTCATCCAACTCACCTAACGAAAGCTCTGCACCTGTGATGGCCAGATCCTCATGGCCGATGCCCAGCACCCAGCCCTCTTCCTGCGTCGTCACGTCAATCTCCTCATCCGAGAGCATGCGGGGCCGCTCAAACAACCTCCCCAACATCCCGTCCGCATCGAACCCCGCAAAGGCTACAGCCACCCGGCGTACCTGGGCTGCATCCTTCACTTCAATCTCGTGATCCCCAAGCGAAAACAGCGAGGGATAAATTTCCGCCAAAACCACACTGTGGCCGTCGTTGAAAGAGGGAGGCTGTTCCTCATGTCCCGCCGTAAAGCCAGTCTCAAACGGCCAGACCGCAATCTTGTCACGGTTCGGATGCCCGTCGAGAAAGGCACTCAATCGGGCAATGCCCAGGAGGCTCTGGCTGCCGACCGATCCGGCATAGGCCAATTGCCAGACCGATTTTGCGCCTCGGGCGTGGCTCTCCGAAAGCCGCATGGTAAAAGGCGCGCTGGTGGGTGCAGCGGGCTTTGTTGCTGGCAGACCATCCAGATCCAGCGCCTGTGGCCTGCCCCAGAAGCGCGGCTCCTGCACAAAATAGTCCCGATTCCAACGGGCAGCCAGCGCGAACCGGTTATTGGCGTTATCAGGACCGTCTTCAATTTCACGGGCAATGGCGCGCCACAGGCCTTGCCAATTCGCATCACCCGTCACCCGCTTTGCTGTACCCGTGGGATAACCGAAGGCGAAATCAAAACCGGCCAGCAGGCGCTTGCCTGCCGCCAGCGCATCGCTGACCACAGCCTCAAACCGCGCCATGAAGGCGGCACGGGTGGGGAAGTTTTCCAGCCAGACGATCTCTGCCCCTGCCTCACCGCAATCGACAAGGCAGGCCCAGATGGAGTTCTTGCCCGTCACCGGCTTGGCTGCGCCGGACCAGTCCACGATCAAGATGCGGTCGAATAAGGCCATCAGGTCTTCTTCATGGATTTCGGACCCAGCGGATGGTCCGCATGGGGGTAAGGCGCGTGGGTATGGCTATGCCCGTGGTCATGATGGTGGTTATGACCGTGTGAGTGATCCCCGTGGTCATGTGTGTGGTCATGGTGCTCATGTCCGTGATGGTCGTGGCTATGGTCATGACCACAGCCGCAATCCGGCCCGTGTTCGTGGACATGCGCCTTACCGCTGGACGGCGCATTCATCACCGCTTCCAGTCCCGCATCTGGGCTGGCATTCAGCAAATGCCCGTATTTGCCGCCAAGCGTTGTCGAAGCGCCATAGTCGAAAGCCGGTTGCAGCGGTGCCGGATCGGCATGGCTATGCACCGGCGTCCAAGGCAGGCCATGCTGAAGACAGAACTCTTGATCGCGGCAGGAGGCGTCGCAATCGCCCTTGCACGGACAGTCTTCCAGCCCGCCGCCAATGCCCTCGACATGGTGGTGGTGGCTTTCCTGCGGCTGGCCGATATCGGCCTCGAAGCCTAGAACCTGCTCGCGATATTTGCACATCTGGCAGTTCATCACCGCAGCCCCTTCAAGGATTTCGCGCACCCGATCCTGAAAGGCATCCAGCACCAGCGGATGATCGTTGAGATAGCTGGCCTTGACGAACTGGATATCCGGATGGCGAGCTGCCACCTCATCGGTATAGCTGTAGATCCGCTTCACCAGCACGCCGGTAAACAGGAAATAGGGGAAGACGATAATGCGTTTGTAACCCAGCTTGGCGGCATGGGTCAGGCCCGGCTCCACGAGCGGAAAGGTCACGCCGGAATAACAGGTTTCTCCCCAGCCAAAGCCCATGCCTTCCCACAGCATCCGCATCACCTTGGTGGCGTTGGAATTGGCATCGGGATCGGAAGAGCCGCGCCCGACCACCATCAGCAGCGTGTCATGCTTATCGATGACACCCAGTTGCGCATTCGCCTCGTCCACGGCAGCCTGGATGCGATCACCGGCAGCGCGGATCATCTTCAGGTCAATACCTAGCTCGCGCCCATAGTTGATCACCATGCCGGGGTTCTGCGCCTGATAGGTATTCAGCACGGAGGGAATATCGTTCTTGGCATGGCCCGCAGCAAACAGCATGCCCGGCACGGCTAAGACGCGGGTGACGCCCTTTTCCCGCAAGCTGTCGAGGCCTGCCGAGATCACCGGATTGCAGAATTCCAGATAGCCATACTCGACCGGCAGGTCGGGATTGCGTGCCTTCAGCCCTTCAGCGATGACAGCGAATTCGCGCGCCGCATTCTGGTTGCGGCTGCCATGTCCACAGACCATGATTCCGAGTTTTTCTGCCATGACAAAAGGCTCCCTGCTTCGTTTCGTTTTATGTACGAAGCGCCGGAGCCGCCGGTTTTGCCGACATCTCCTATGGCCTTTGGGACAGCTCCGGAATTGGCCCCCTGATTGGGTCAGCCGCACCGGACGATTCCAGCCTGTCGAACAGGCGCCGTCGCACATCTTGGCGGGCAGGAATAGCGAAGCGCCCGAGCCGGGTCAAACCGCAATTTCAGCCGAAGACGATCCGGCCACCACCAAAACCCTTCTCACGGAAAATTTTCCTCTCAAACCGATTACCGTTTCGCAGGGAATGCAGTAAGAGGCTTGATACGCCCCTCTTCCTCGGATTTCCCAATGACCGACATTGCCCTCCAAGCCCTGATCTTCCTGTTTTTTGCCGCCTTCATCGCAGGTTTTGTCGATTCGATTGCCGGCGGCGGTGGTTTGATCACCATTCCCGCCATGCTGATTGCCGGTATTCCCCCACTGGAAACGCTGGGAACCAACAAATTGCAGGGCATGTTCGGCTCGGCCTCGGCCACCATCGCCTATGGCCGCAAGGGCCATGTCAACCTGAAGAAACAATTGCCGATGGCCGTCATGTCGGTGCTGGGCGGCGCGATTGGCGCTGTTATCGCAACCTATGTGCCGGGCGATGTGTTGAAAGCGCTGATGCCGTTTCTGCTGGTGGCGATTGCCGCCTATTTCGCCATGAAGCCGAATATTTCCGACGTCGATAGCCACCAGCGGATGACGCCTTTCTTGTTCGGCCTGACGCTTGCCCCGCTGATCGCCATTTATGACGGCGTTTTCGGCCCCGGCACCGGCTCCTTCCTGATGCTGGCCTTCGTTTCGCTCGCCGGTTTCGGCATGTTAAAAGCCACCGCCCACACAAAACTGCTGAATTTCGGCTCCAATGTCGGTGCCTTCCTGGTCTTCGTGTTCAATGGCGTGGTTTTGTGGAAAATCGGCATTGTCATGGGCATCGGTCAGTTCCTGGGCGCCCAGACCGGCTCGAAACTGGCAATGAAAAGCGGCGCCAAAATCATCAAGCCACTGCTGATCGTCACCTGCATCGGACTGGCGATAAAGCTGCTGCTGGACCCGACCAATCCGGTGCGGGTCTGGATGGGGATCTGAACCACGTTGCTATGTTTACAACCATCCACTATATTCATTTTGAATACAGGATAGAGGTTTACCCATGGCAACAACCAGCCTGACACTTGGCCCGCATTGGGAAGGCTTCATCAAGCAGCAGATAAACAGTGGCCGCTATGCCTCTGCGAGCGAAGTGGTGCGCGACGCGCTCCGCGAGTTGGAGGAGCGGGAAGAAAAGCTGAAAATTTTGCGCCATCAGATCGACACGGGTTGGCAACAAGCAGATCGTGGAGAGTTTGCAGAGGATTGGTCGCTCCAGTCCCTCAATGAAAAGCTCGACCGCGAATAATGAGCGGCAAAGATCATCGGCTCACTGAAATAGCGGGTCTCAATGTCGAAGATATTGGACGTTACACCAACAAAACCTGGGGCAAGCGTCAGCGAAACGATTATCTGCGAGCCTTGTTCAGCAGGTTCGAGTTTCTCGCTGAATTTCCCTATTCTGGACAAAAGCATGACCACATCAGGGAAGGCCTTTTCGGTTTTTCCGAGGGCGCGCATGTGATCTTTTACCGGATCAATGCCAATGGGATCGACATCCTCCGTGTCCTTCACCAGCGCATGAGTCTGGAAGGACGACTGTAACAGACCCGATCAAATAACAGCGCGACAAAGCCCGCTGGTACACCCCCAGAACACCCAGTTCTGCGCCATCAGAACTCCACACCCAGCTGCGCCTTGATGCCGGAGCGGAACGGGTGCTTGACCAGCTCCATTTCCGTAACCAGATCGGCAATCTCGATCAGCTCGTCCTTGGCATTGCGTCCCGTCAAAACGACATGGGTCATGGGCGGCTTTTCTTCCGAAAGGAAGGCGACGACTTCGGCCAGATCGATGTAGTCGTAGCGGATGGCGATATTGATTTCGTCAAGCAGCACCATGCTGTTGGCGGGATCGCGGATCAGTTCCTTGGCCTTGTCCCAGGCGGCTCTGGCCATGGCCATGTCGCGGGCCTTGTCCTGGGTCTCCCAGGTAAAGCCTTCGCCCATGGTGTGGAAAGCGCAGAGGTCGGAAAAATGCCGCAGGATCAGATCGCGCTCTCCGGTTGACATCGCCCCCTTGATGAATTGCACCACCGCACATTTTTTGCCATGGGCGATATGGCGGAAAATCATCCCGAAGGCTGCCGAGGACTTGCCCTTGCCCTTGCCGGTATGGACGATGATCAGGCCTTTTTCGCCGGTCTTGGTCGCCATGATCTTGTCGCGCGCCGCTTTTTTCTTCGCCATTTTCTCGGCGTGGCGGGTAAGATCGTCCGATGCTACTGCAACGGCTCCGCTATCGACGGTTTCGTTCATAGGGCATTCTCCAATTCAATCGTCTGTAAAAGCTCGGCATGGGAAAGTTGGGACAAATGATATCTCGCCGAATTGCTGCGCGGCGTCCAGAGGCCACGCTCGATGGCTTCCAACAACCGCTGCGACATGTCCTTCAAGGCAGCCGGGTTTTTATCGGCCATGAAAGCCCGCACCCGGTCATCACCGATAAAAGCCCGGTAAACGGCTTCGAAATGCGGCTGGCGCACGGCACCGGTGGTGGCGGCAAAGGCGAACAGATAGTCCACGGATGCGGCAATTTCGAACGCGCCCTTATAGCCATGACGCATCACGCCCTCGATCCATTTCGGATTGACGACGCGGGCGCGCACCACCCGACCAATCTCTTCCTCCAGGGTGCGGATCACAGGCTTTTCCGGTCGGGAATGGTCGTTGTGATAGACGGTTGGCCTGCGACCCGAGAGCTGCTCGACCGCCGCCGTCATGCCACCCTCGAATTGATAGTAATCGTCGCTATCCAGCAGATCATGCTCGCGATTGTCCTGGTTCTGCACCACTGCCTGCATGCCCTGCAAGCGCTCTTCGAACAGGCCGCGCTCGGCCCTGCCTTCTTCGCCCGCGCCGTAAGCGTAAGCGCCCCAGACCAGATAGGCCTCGGCCAGATCGGCCCGGCGCTCCCAGCCCTTTTCGTCGATCAAGGCTTGCAGGCCCGCACCGTAAGCGCCGGGTTTCGACCCGAATACCCGGTAGCCCGCCCGGCGGCTGGCGGTCTTTTCGTCCAGCCCCTGTTGCTGGAACAAGACTGTTTCGGCCTTGATGCGCGCTGCAATCGGGTTATCCGCCGCATCCTCGTCCAAGGCGCCAACCGCCCGCACCGCCTTGTCGAACAGGGCGATCTGCTCAGGAAAGGCATCGCGGAAAAACCCTGATATCCGCAGCGTTACATCGACACGCGGGCGACCCAAAATTGCCTGGGGAATGATCTCATAGCCGGTCACCCGGCGCGAGGCGCTGTCCCAGAGCGGCTTGACGCCGATCAGCGCCAGCGCCTGGGCAATATCATCGCCGCCCGTGCGCATATTGCTGGTACCCCAGGCGGTAATGCCAAACGATACCGGCCATTCGCCATGATCCTGCACATAGCGGGCAACCAGCAGTTCGGCGGATTTCTGGCCGAGTTGGTAAGCGGCGGGTGTCGGCACGGCGCGGCTATCGACGGAGTAGAAATTACGCCCGGTCGGCAGCACATCCGGCCGCCCGCGTGTCGGCGCACCGGACGGGCCGGGGGCGACGAAGCGGCCAGACAATCCTTTGAGCAGTCCGGCGATTTCCGCTGGGCCGGATTTGATCACGCTCGGTTTCAGCCGGGCTTCAACCTCACCCAGAACAGCGCTTGTGTTTTGCCAGTCTTCGGGACAGGCAAGCCTGCCTGATACCATGTCTGCGGCAAGCAATTCGATCCGCTCGACCGTATCGCCCTTGGTGCGCCAGGGGGCTTGCGTCAGGTTTCTCAGAAGGTCGGGTTGCGGTCCGTCCCAGCTATCGGAAAACACACAGTCCAGAGGGTCGAAATCGGCCCACCCGGACAGCGCATCCACAGCAATCGCCCGGTGCAGACTGGCATCGCCACCCTGGCCCCCTTGCCTCTGCCCTTGACCACGCGGCACCCGCGCCAAGGCCACGACCAGATCGGTCAGCAACCGGCCTTGCGGTGCCTGCCCAAAAATATGCAGGCCGTCGCGGATCTGCATTTCCTTGAGGTCGCAGAGATAGGCATCGAGCTTGATCAGCTTGACCTCCTCCGCCTCGCCCCCGGCAATGCCCGCATCCTCATCCAAACCGATATCGGCGACCAGATCAAGGATCTGGGTTTTCAACAAGGTAACCCGGCGTGGATCGCCGCCCATCGCCTGGTAATATTCATCGACCAGCGCTTCAAGATCCTTCAGCGGACCATAGCTTTCCGCCCTGGTCAGAGGCGGCGTCAGGTGATCGATAATGACGGCACTCGCCCGGCGCTTGGCCTGCGTGCCCTCACCGGGATCGTTCACGATAAAGGGATAGAGGTGTGGCATCGGACCCAGCACCGCTTCGGGATAACAGCTCTCGCTCAGCGCCAGTGCCTTGCCCGGCAACCATTCCAGATTGCCGTGCTTGCCCATATGGATGATGGCGTGAACGCCAAATGTCTGGCGCAAGAATGCGTAGAAGGCGAAATAGCCATGCGGCGGCACCAGATCCGGCGAATGATAGCTGTCCTTCGGATCGATATTATAGCCCCGCGCTGGTTGGATGCCGAGCATCACCTTGCCAAACCGCAGCAGCGGCAGCGCGAAACCATCCCCGGCAAAAAACGGATCGGCCTGCGGCTCCCCCCATCTGTCGCTAATCTCCCGCCTGATCTTGTCAGGCAGGCTCCCGAAAAACCGCTGGTAATCGGCAAGTGGCAGGGTCTCGCGGATCACCCTGCCCTTCACCGCCGCATTGGTGACACCGGCCATCAGTGTCGTCATCAGCGCATCAGAATTGGCGGGCAGCATGCCGGTGTCATAACCCTCGGCTTTCAGGGCCTTCAACACTTCAAGGCTGGCGGCAGGCGTATCCAGCCCGACACCATTGCCCAGCCGTCCATCGCGGTTGGGATAGTTGGCCATGATCAGGGCGACCTGCCGTTCTGGCGCAGGTGTGTTCCTCAGCCGCGCCCAATTGGCAGCCAGGCTGGCGACGAAGGCCATGCGGCCCTGGTCCGGCGCATGGCTGACCAAGGTGGTTTCCACCCGCGCATCGTAGCGGGCAGCGGATTTGAAGGAGACGGCCCGGGTCAGCACCCGTCCGTCCACTTCCGGCAGCGCAACATTCATGGCGAGGTCGCGGGCGCTCAACCCCTGCATCGATGTTTCCCAGACGGAGCGTGGCGACGAGGAAAACAGCGCCTGCAACACCACGGCACCCTGTTCGTCCAGCACGGTCGAGGGCGCGTCGGCACCCGGAACGGAGACGGCAAAACCTGTCGTGTTGATCACCACATCCGGTGCGGCCTGCTTAAAAATCATCCGCAGCGTCTCAACGCAGACGGCATCTTTCAGACTGGCAACAAACACCGGCAAGACCCGCAGGCCCTGCGCTTGCAGCGCCTCAATCATCGCCTCAACCGGCGCGGTCTCGCCGCTCTGGACGAGGGCGCGGTAAAAACAGAGGGCGGCAATCGGCCCCTCGCCTGCAAGCATCTGCCACGCCGGAACGTCGATCACCCCTCGCCCCGGCCACCACAGCCCGGCTTTCAGCAACGGCAAAGCCTCTTGCGGTTTTGGTGCATTGGTCAGCAGCGCCTGCGCATAGGACACGAAATGGCTGGCATTGCTATCGCCGCCCTCAATCAGATAGGCCCAAAGCGCCGATAGATCCGAGGCATCCAGGTTTGAAAAAGCCTCCAGCCCGGCATCCGGCTTGTCGTCGCCGGGCAGGACGGCAATTTTTATCCCATGGCGGCGGGCGCAGGCGTGCAGCGCTTCCAGCGCATAATGAAAATAGCTGGCCCCACCCAGCGCCCTGACAACGATCAGTTTTGCATGGCGGGCGGTACGCTCGATATAGGTATCGACCGACATCGGATGTTTCAGCGCCATCAGGCTGGCCAGCCGCCATGTTGCGGTCTCGGATTGCCGCGCCAGCGCCACCGCAATGGCGGATAGCTCGGTATCAGCGGCGGACAGAAACAGGATATCCCCCGGCGTCTGGCCAAGGTCTATCGCGTCATCCCCGTCGCTGATCGAGCCTTGCTGGGCAAGCAGAAGATGCATGGCTTATGCCGCCGCCCGGATGGCATCGGCAATCGCCAATTGGTCCAGATCATGCAGGCCGATTACCACCAGCCGCGTCGCCCGCTGCTCGCCAGAGGCCCAGGGCCGGTCATAATATTGGTCAATGCGGCTGCCGACCGCCTGCACCACCAGCCGCATCGGCTTGCCCGGCACATCGACGAAGCCTTTCAGCCGCAGCACGTCATGCGCTTCGATCACGGTCTTCAAGCCATCGACAAAACGGTCCAGCTCGCGCACCTGCGGCAGATCGACAACAAAACTGTCGAATTCGTCGTGGTCGTGATGATGGTCATGGTCCTCACCGCTCGCATGCAGCGCCTCATGCTCCAGTTCGTGATGGGACTTGCGATTGTCGATATCGGCTTCCGAACCCGCACCGATACCAAGCAGCACCATGACAGGTACATCGCCATTCTTCGCCTCGATCAATGTCGGTTTGCGGCTCATCCGGGTGGTCACGTCGGTTCGCACTTTGGCAAGACCATCGGCATCTAGCAGATCGGTCTTGTTGAGCACGATCAGATCGGCGCAGGTCAACTGGTCCTCGAACAGCTCCTCGATCGGGCTTTCGTGATCAAGACTGTCATCAGCTGCGCGCTGGGCATCGATCCGGTCATGGTCGTCAGCAAACCGGCCAGCGGCGACAGCAGCGCTATCGACCACCGTCACAACACCATCAACGGTCACACGAGTGCGGATGTCAGGCCAGTTGAAGGCAGCCACCAGCGGCTGCGGCAAAGCAAGGCCGGAGGTCTCGATGACGATATGGTCGGGCAACACATCCCGTGCCAGCAGCTTTTGCATGGTCGGCACGAAATCATCGGCAACAGTGCAGCAGATACAGCCATTGGTCAGTTCGATAATGTCGTCCTCGGTGCAGGTCTCGGCGCCGCAGCCTTTCAGCACCTCGCCATCGACCCCTAGATCGCCGAATTCGTTAATGATCAACGCGATTTTCTTGCCACCGGCATTCATCAGCATATTGCGGATGATCGTCGTCTTGCCCGCGCCGAGAAATCCGGTGATAACCGTGACGGGAATTTTCTTTTGCAACATTGTTCAGCCTTTCATTTTCAGGGGCAGGCCAGCCGCGACGAAATAAACCTCGTCAGCGCTTGCCGCGATCAATTGATGAAGCCGCCCGGCATGGTCGCGGAAATGGCGCGCCATGCGGTTTTCCGGCACGATGCCAAGGCCGACTTCATTGGAAACAAGCATGATGGAGGCGGAAAGCCGGGGCAGCAGATCCGCAAGGGCTTGCGCCTCAGCGGCGATGTCGCGCCCCTCTTCCATCATCAGATTGGTCACCCAGAGCGTCAGGCAATCGACCAAGATGACCCGGCCCGGCGCATCGATAAGCTTAAGCCTGTCCACCAGCGCGAGCGGCTCCTCGTGCGTCACCCAAAGGCCGCCGCGATCCTGCTGATGCTGGTCGATTCGGGCGCGCATTTCCTCGTCCCAGGCCCGTCCGGTCGCGAGGTAATGACGCTCTAGG
The DNA here is from genome assembly GCF_013426735.1 of Agrobacterium vitis. Taxonomy (NCBI): domain Bacteria; kingdom Pseudomonadati; phylum Pseudomonadota; class Alphaproteobacteria; order Hyphomicrobiales; family Rhizobiaceae; genus Gillisella; species Gillisella vitis. The sequence goes on along the minus strand of NZ_AP023272.1, from coordinate 2,074,308 downwards.
CCGGTCTCGGCACAAAGCTGTTCGGCAAAATGCGACTTGCCGGACCGCGCGCCTCCGAGAACGAAGACACGTTTCGAAACTGTCTCAGCCATGGCGTCAGTTTCCACCGGCAGGCGGCGTGTAGAGCCCGCTGGAGCGCGGCACAAAGCCCGGCCATGCGGATGGGGCTGCATCGGCAGCGGATGGCGCAGAAGACCGCACATCCGGCCTTGGCTGCGATAGCGCCCCGCCAAAGGTGGAATTGGAACCGGACGGTGCGCGCAATTGCTGCTCCGCAGGCCGCTCGGAAGGGCCAGAAGGCGTATGACGGGAAAACGGCAGCAGCGCAAAAACCAGCGCCGCCAGCACAAGCAGAGCTAAGGCGGCACCTATGCTGCGTGATGACACGAGCGTCATCATGACCTGCCTCCTTTAGGCGCAGGCGTCATACTGCAAAACGGCCAAAAGACCGTGGAGCGGAGCCTGGAAGGCCCGCGATCAATCTGTTGCGCCACGACAACCTCCGTGCTGGCGTCGGGGATCTCTCCCCCAATTGGGCGTTAAGCCCGTCACGGACGGCAGGTCTCCTGGCTCACAGCGTCAAACCGGCACCATAACGGCACCCGTTCGCAGATTTTCCTCACCTTCCCGGAGGTCATGGCAAAGCGAAAAGGCGGACGATTCGTAGATAAAGAGGCGTCCAACCCCGGCAGATCGCTTTGCCACTCCAGTGGCTTTTCCGGCTTATCCGCTCACCGCACCGGCCACACCACGCGGCCCGCCATGCAAGGATCGTCAAAACCGGATGGAAAACCCTCGCTGTTCTACAGTCGCGGGGTCGGCTGCGTTTGGCATGCCCTGTCTGGGTCCACGCCTTCGCATTCCCTTTTGCTTTCCAGCCTCAATCTCTTCAGGCCGAAAACCATCCACCTTTAGGGTTAGCAGAATGAAGCTTGAAGTCAATCTGCAAGCCATGAGCCAGCACACGCTATAGCTTTGGCGCGGTCAGGGAAAACAGTGAGCGTATCCGGGCCGAAATTTCTTCCGCAAGGCTTTCAGGGCCGAGCATCTGGTCATTGGTAATGGTCAGCACCTTGAACGCGCCCTGAGCGACCACATCACCGGTTTCAACCGAGGCAGCGCCGACTTTGACCTCGGCCTCGTTATGCTGCTTGTCCAGCCCAAGCCCACTCGCCATCGCCTCGACCCTGACCGTCAGAATCACCCGTGGCAGAACCTCGCTGCGCACCGTGGCAGCGACGGCAGCCGACAAACGCCGCTCCACCCCCTGAACCAGAGCCAACGGCACTTTCGGACCCGCCAGCACGGTGACCGCGCGAATATCATAATAGAACTTCTTCTGATCTGATTGAAACAGCCCGGCCATGCACCCGGCAAGCGCCATGCAGATCGATAGAAAGGCAAGAACGCGCAAATACCGCAGCAAGGTCATACTCCGCACAAAGATATGGCACGGACCATCAAAGCCAGAGCTTGCAGCAAGCTTACGCTATAAATCCGCAACGGAGATAGACGTGATGAAGGCGTTTTGACGAATTATGCCGCCTTTTGCTGACCACAAAGCAGAGAATGTTGCGCAAAAGAAAATCTCCGCTGGATTCTTGTTAAACAAAGCCATTATGGGACCGTCTTGTGTCTGAAGGTCGGCGATTCCAAACCCTCGCACCGGTGAGAATTTCACTCGGAAAAGGCCTGCTTTGAGCGCCCCAGGATCACGCTCAAATCTTAGCCGAAGCACAATTAATAGCCATGAATCTGCACAAACGCATAGCAGTCGCCCATTTATTGCACTGCCACAAAGACCTTCCCCGATGTATAAGCATGTCAACAGCTGAGGCGGGAGAGACCGCCGGATCAGCAGACAAGATCTCGAGGAAACGTCATGAACCCGATCCGCATTGCAAAAAACTGGATTAGCTATCGCCGCACTCTGTCCGAGCTGGGCGGCCTGTCCAACCAGACCCTGTCCGACATCGGCATCACCCGTTACGACATCCGTCACATTGCCAACCGTTCGTTCCGTTAATCGGATCCGGTTTTAAAACTTGAATTGAATGTTCGAACGGCGCTTTTGGCGCCGTTTTCTATTTCTGGATCTCCAAACCAAGCTTGCATCTCCAAAGTGCAATTTGCTCTGTTCAAGATTGGAAGCGGCGGCAAGGCGTGATAAGCAGCCGCCATGACAGACAACAACTCCTATTCCCCTATTCACATCATTGGCGGCGGGCTGGCTGGCTCCGAAGCCGCATGGCAGATCGCTGAGGCGGGCGTGCCGGTCATTCTTCATGAGATGCGCGGCCTTCGCGGTACCGACGCCCATAAGACCGATAGCCTGGCCGAGCTTGTCTGCTCCAATTCCTTCCGCTCCGACGATGCCACCGCCAATGCGGTCGGGGTTATCCATGCGGAAATGCGGCTGGCCGGCTCGTTGATCATGGCCTGCGCCGACCGTCATCAGGTACCGGCGGGCGGCGCGCTTGCCGTTGACAGAGATGCCTTTGCCGAAGCTGTGACGCAGGCGCTGCAAGCCCACCCGCTGGTAACCGTGGTGCGCGAGGAAATCACCGGCCTGCCGCCACGCGATTGGGATCTTAGCATTATCGCCAGCGGTCCGCTGACATCACCGGCGCTGGCCGAGGCCATCCGCTCGGAAACCGGCGAGGACGCGCTGGCCTTTTTCGACGCCATCGCCCCCATCGTCCACCGCGACAGCATCAATATGGATATCTGCTGGTATCAATCGCGCTATGACAAGGTGGGGCCAGGTGGCACGGGCAAGGATTACATCAACTGCCCGCTGGACGAGGCCCAGTATAACGCATTTGTCGATGCATTGATTGCCGGTGACGCGGTCGGCTTCAAGGAATGGGAAGGCACGCCCTATTTCGACGGCTGCCTGCCCATCGAAGTCATGGCGGAACGCGGGCGTGAAACCCTGCGCCACGGGCCGATGAAGCCGATGGGGCTGACAAATTCCCATAATCCGACCGTGAAAGCCTATGCTGTCGTGCAGCTGCGCCAGGATAATGCGCTGGGTACGCTCTATAATATGGTCGGCTTCCAGACCAAGCTGCGCTACGGTGCCCAAGCCGAGATTTTCCGGATGATCCCCGGTCTGGAAAACGCCGAATTCGCCCGGCTGGGTGGCCTGCACCGCAATACCTATATCCATTCACCAGTGCTGCTGGATCAGTCCCTGTCGCTAAAGAGCAGACCCGGCCTGCGCTTTGCCGGGCAGATCACCGGCTGCGAAGGCTATGTCGAGAGCGCCTCCATCGGCCTTCTGGCCGGTCGCTTTGCTGCTGCCGAGCGCAAGGGCGAAGCCTTTAGCCCGCCGCCTGCAACAACGGCGCTTGGTGCGCTGCTCAACCATATTACCGGTGGCCATATCGTGTCCGACGACGAGCCCGGCAAAAAGTCCTTCCAGCCGATGAACATCAATTTCGGCCTGTTTCCGGATCTGGAGCCGGGCTCCATCGTCAAGCCCGAGGGCGTGAAGCGATTCCGGGGCAAGGACAAGACTGTCATGAAGCGTCAGTTGATCGCCATCCGCGCCTTGGCCCATTGCCGGGAATGGTTGGGCCTGCCGCCGCGCATCCCACAGCCGGTTGAGCAACTGGAAGAGGCGGGCCTGTAATTCCAAGGCTCGACAATCTCAATGGACCTGATGGACCATCCTACTCACAAGGACGTCTTGTCAAACCTGTCTTCCGCCGGTTCCAAATCGTTCGGCGCGATATAGTTGCCGAGCAGCCATAGCGACACTTCTGCTGCCTCGGCGGGTTTGGCGAAAATATAGTCGCCGTTATGCTGGGCGGCATCGAGAAACGTGACGTGAAAACCGTGAACGCTCTCCAGTGGTCGGACCTGCACATGCCCCGGCTCGATCAGATGGCAGGCATAATGATTGCGAAGATTGCGCATGAAACCCGCGCGGTTGTCATGAAGCCTGACGAAAACTGCCTTGCCATCGGCTGTGGCATGCAGGCTGCGGATGGCTTCGCCAGGAAAGGCCCGGCCGAATTCCAGGATGGCAAGTCCGACATCGCTTAGGGTTTCGCCGTCATTGCGCTCCGCCATGCGCGAAACGTACCACGCGAAGGCGATAATGCCCAAAAACACAAAAATACCGATCCCAACGCCCACTGGCAACCTCCGGATGATGCGAGAGCAGCACTGCCGATCGAGGATCGCGCAATTGCGGCAACACTTTATATCTGCTGCATAATCCTTTGATACGATTCCAACTTGCGGATTTTGCAGTTGGCAAGATTTAACGGATGAGCCTTGCGTGAGTTTGGAGCCGGAGTGCAAACCTGTGCGTCGTTTGCCAGGAAAAGTGGAATCCGGGTTTTCCCGAGGGGCTGGTTCAGGAGGAACCTGACCGCCCTAAAATCGACCCGTCATGCTGGCGCGCAGCAGTGTCATCTGGCGGCGCCACTGGGCTCGGCGGATCGGTGTTTGCAGAATATCGGCGCCGCGCCGGCGAGCATCCCGCAGAATAGGACCGGCGAGCGCTACGGGCAGATAGGCAGGAACCAGAGACGCAGGAAGCTTGCCGCCTGCGCGCGCCTTGGCAAGATGATCAAGCCCCAGACCGGCGAAGGCTTCGATGGCACCATCGATTCTCATCTCGTCCTTGCCCGACAGGAAGGCCTCGCGGTCAAGGCCAGTCGCGGTCAGAATTTCGTCGGGAATGTAGAGTTGTCCCCGCGCCCGATGCTGCGGCATCAGCGCCAGCAGGCCGGCAATGGCCTGAGCAACCCCGGCATGGCCTGCAATGGTTGCGCAAGTCAGTGCGGCCTCGGTATTCAGCACCAGGCTCGCCAACTGGATCAGCGCCGAGGCGGTCTCTCCCGCATAGCCTTCCAGCGCCGATCTTGGCCCGATCGGATCATCATAAAGATCGGCAATCCGCGCATCGATCATGTCGAGCAAAGGCTGAACCGGTAAACGATAGGATTCCACCGCTGCCAAAAGCCCTGCCGCCAGCGGATTGGCCGTGGTGTCGCCATGCCCCTTGCCCGAAAGCAGGTCGCGCCAATATTGCAGCCGGATTTCGCCTGGCAAGGGCTCCCGCACCAAATCACGCACCCGGGCAAGCTCGGCATTGAAGGCATAGAGTGCTGCCAAGGCAGGCTGTTTTTCCGGCGGGGAGAGAAGGCAGGCCAAATACCGGTCACGGTCGATCTCCCGCAGCATTGCCAGGCAGACATCCGGGACCAATGGCGATGGTTTTGCACTTTCCGCCATGGGATCAGACTGCAATCAATGCGGCGGCGACGGGCCGTTCTTCCGCCAGCATCACATTATAGGTCCGCACCGCAGCTCCGGTGCTCATCGGGTCAGAACCGATGCCAGCGGCGGTCAGAGCGGCTTTAACGTCACTGGGGATACGGCGCAGTTCAGCGCCCGTGCCGAGCAACAGGAACTCGACCTTATCCGCCTCGTCCAGCAGGCGCTGGAGGGCGGCGACCGTCAGGTCGTCGCCTTCGCGCATATCCCAGCCATAAATGCCTGAGGGTAAAAGCAAAAGGGAGCCGCGATGCGACATATCCGCGAACCGGAACCCGCCATTGCCATAGGCATCAATGGGGGACCGGCCCGGAAAATGCGCCTCGCGGATGATAATGCCCTTTGCCAATGCCTATGCTCCCGCCTTGCCCGCTGCGCCGTTCTTTTCCGGCTTCGCTTTTTCAGCCTTATCCGGCTCGCCCTGGCCCTCGGGGCGCAGACGGAAGGCGATCAGCACCGGTGCCGCCATATAGATAGAGGAGAATGTACCGACAAGAACCCCGAACAGCATGGCAAAGGTGAAGGAGCGGATAACTTCGCCACCGAACAGGAACAATGCCAGAAGGGCCAGAAGCGTGGTGACCGATGTCAGGATGGTCCGCGACAGGGTCTGGTTGATCGAGGTATCGATCAACACATCCAGCGGCATTTTCTTGTACCGGCGCAGGTTCTCGCGCATCCGGTCATAGACGACCACGGTATCGTTCAGCGAATAGCCGACAATCGTCAGGATGGCCGCAATACTGCTGAGGTCGAATTCCACCCCAGTGACCACGTAGAGGCCAAGCGTCAGGATGACGTCATGCAGGGTTGCGATGATCGCGCCTGCCGCAAACTGCCACTCAAACCGGATCCAGATATAGACCAGGATCGCCATCAGCGAAATCAACACGCCAATGGTCGCCGATTTCGTCAACTCACCCGACACGGACGGGCCGACGACTTCGGTACGGCGGAACTCATAGGCCTGTTCCAATGCGCCCCGCACCTTGGCCACAGCCGATTGTTCGCCGTTTTCACCCTCATCCTGGGCCTGCAAGCGGACCAGCACGCTGCTCGGATCGCCAAAACCCTGGACTTGGACATCGCCGAGGTTGAGACTGCTCAACTGTTCACGAATCGCAGCAGGATCAGCATTGCCCTGACGCGCCTTCAACTCGATGATCGAACCGCCGGTAAAATCGATGCCGAGTTTCATACCAACCGTGCCGAAACCAACGAGAGCGGCTATAGACAAGGCCGCTGACAGCAGGAACGTGTAACGGCGGACACCCATGAACGGGATGTTCGTGCCATCGAAAATTCCAGTCCGAACCCCCTTCGGAAGAGCCTTGGGACGGCGCGTGTTGACCCAGACGGTAAACATCCAACGGGTCAAGCCAAAGGCGGTAAACACGGTGGTGATGATACCGATGGCCAGCGTTACCGAAAAGCCGCGTACAGGACCGGAGCCAAGGAAGAACAGCACGCCAGCAGCAATCAGCGTCGTAACATTGGCATCGACAATCGTCGCCAAGGCCTTGTTGAAGCCGATATCGATCGACTGGATCAGGGAACGCCCGCTTTTATATTCCTCGCGGATACGCTCGTAGATCAGCACGTTGGAATCAACAGCCATACCGATGGTCAAGACAATACCGGCGATACCCGGCAGCGTCAGCGTCGATCCAAGCAGCGTCAGGATCGCAATAATCATGACAATATTGGCAAACAGCGCCAGAACGGCCAGCACCCCGAAGAAGCCGTAAAGCCCGATCATCAGCACCACGACCAGCCCCGCGCCGATGAAGCCAGCAGAAACCCCGGCCCGGATCGAATCGGCGCCAAGGCTTGGGCCGACGGTGCGCTCTTCGACCACGGTCAGGGTTGCCGGCAGTGCGCCAGCGCGCAGCAGGACGGCCAGGTCATTGGCACCCTGCACCGTGAAATTACCGGAAATCTGGCCGGAGCCACCGACAATCGGTTCACGGATCACAGGCGCGGAAATCACCTGATTGTCGAGCACGATGGCAAAGGGCCGCCCGACATTCTGTTGGGTCGCCTGGGCAAAACGCTGCGCACCTCGGCTATCGAAGCGGAAGCTGACAACGGGTTCGTTATTCTGCTGGTTGAAGCTTGCCTGCGCATCGACGAGATCCTCGCCGGACACCAAAACCCGCTTTTCGACCAGATAAGGCACCGCAGCCTCATCCTGGCTGTAGAGCACTTCGGATGTCGCAGGTGGGCGGCCGCTGATCGCTTCGGTGGCCGACATGCTGGTATCGACCATGCGGAAGCTTAGTTTCGCGGTCTGGTTCAGAAGATTCTTCAAACGCTGTGGATCATCCAGACCCGGCACCTGCACGATGATCCGGTCGGAGCCCTGACGCTGGATCAACGGCTCGGTATTGCCAAGCTCATCGACGCGGCGGCGCACGACTTCGATGGACTGTGTGAGTGCCGAAGACATGCGGTAATCGATACCGGCATCAGTGAGGTTGAATTTCAACAGCCCATCGCCGCTATCGTCCAGTGTCGCTTCCTGGACGCTGCTCGACCCGAAACCGCCGGTGCTAACAGGCGCAGTCAGCGTCTGCAAGGCCTTGCGCGCCGCATCAAGCTGAGCCGGATCGGTAATGCGGACCTGGACCGCCTGGCCAACGCCATTCAGCCCGGTATAGCGAACACCCGCATCGCGAAGACTGCTGCGGATATCGCCAACCACGGCTTCGAGCCGCTCCTTGACGATATCGTTGCGCTCGATCTTCAGCATGATATGCGAGCCGCCCTGCAAATCGAGGCCGAGCGTCATCTGCTTGCTCGGGAACCAAGACGGAAGACGGGCCAGTTGATCCTTGCTGAACAGGTCGGGCAGCGCGATCAGGACGCTCGCCACGACGGCAAGCCAGAGGAGAATGGTTTTCCAGCGGGAGAAATGCAGCATCGACATCTCGAAGGGTAAGGTCTGGGGCAAATAGACCGGGATCGTCAAACGGAAATGGCGGCTTGATACGCCGAGCAAAATTTACCGCAGGGCAAACCAGCGCTCAACATACAAAGCGGCCATTTCAGACGACGGAAGCGGCTTTTCTCCAGCAGACAGCAGAAAAAAGTCAGGCCGCCCTGTTGGGCGGCCCGGTGTTCAAACTTGGGTCAAGCGTCGGTCTTGGAACCGTCGGCTTTGGCAATCTCGGCCTTGACCGGTTCGCCCTTGACACGCACTTCGGCGATCAGGCTGCGAAGTGCCTTAACCTTGACGCCATCAGCAATTTCGACTTCCAGTTCCTTGTCATCAGTGACCTTGGTCACCTTGCCGATCAGGCCGCCACCCAGCACCACCTGGTCACCACGGCGAATAGCCGACAGCGTTGCTTCCCGCTTTTTGAGCTGGTTGCGCTGCGGGCGGATCAGCAGGAAATACCAGATCACCATCAAGGGTGCGAAAAGCAGCAGCATTTCAAACCCGGACCCCATCCCGCCAGCGGCAGGTGCTGCATCCTGAGCGAATGCCTGTGTTATGAACATGAGAAACTCCTTCGGAACCGGGGCAGCAAAGATCCTGTCCCCCCTGTTTTGCCGCCGGAATATAGGAATACCCCAAGGGAATGCAACAGAAACAGCGGCTTTGCGTACCGAATCCCCGGTCAATACACTTTCGAACCCTGTATGACCATGGTAGCGCAACGATCACAGGCGGTCTTGAACCACTTTTCACCCATGAACGGAGGCAAAACATGACCGATATGCTGGCTGATCTGTTGCGGGAAGTGACCCGTCTCGCCGATGCCATGGAGCGGCTGGCCGGTCCCGCCCCTGCGCTCAACGATTGGAGCGGCGCCGACTGCTTCGTCTGGCACCCGGCAAACCAGCATCTGCAACCGGTGCCAAGGCCCAACCGCGTCGCACTTGGCCTGATCAGGGGTGTCGACAGGGTGCGCGACATCCTGCATGAAAACACCGAACGGTTCGCGCTCGGCTTTGCCGCCAACAATGTCCTGCTCTGGGGCGCGCGCGGCATGGGCAAATCCTCGCTGGTCAAGGCGGTGCATGCCGATATTGTAACGGCCACAGGCGTGCGGCTGAAACTGGTGGAAGTACACCGCGAGGACATCGCCTCCCTGCCTACGCTGATGGACCTGCTGAAAAACAGCGACGAGCGAGTGCTGCTGTTTTGCGACGATCTTTCCTTCGACCATGACGATACCGCCTATAAATCGCTGAAGGCGGCATTGGATGGCGGTATCGAGGGCCGTCCGGACAATGTGCTGTTCTACGCCACCTCCAACCGCCGCCACCTCCTGCCCCGGCATATGATGGAAAATGAGCAATCGACCGCCATCAACCCGTCGGAAGCTGTCGAAGAAAAAGTCTCGCTCTCCGACCGGTTCGGCCTTTGGCTCGGCTTTCATAAATGCAGCCAGGACGACTACCTGGCGATGATTGACGGCTATGCCGCACATTTCAAGCTGCCGCTGCCGCCTGAGCAATTGCACGCCGAGGCACTGGAATGGGCCACCACGCGAGGTGCGCGCTCCGGGCGAGTCGCCTGGCAGTATATCCAGGATCTGGCCGGGCGGTTGCGGGTCGATCTGGGACGCTAGGTTTTGCAGCCCAATCGAAAGCCCCTTATGAAGAAAGGCCCGGATTGCTCCGGGCCTTTCTCAACTTTCCTGAAACGCACTACCTTATTCAAGAAAAACTCTCGCGAAGCGACGCCTATTCCAGGAAACCCATCGGGTTGACCGGGGTCGCATCCTTGCGCACTTCGAAATGCAGGGTCGGCTGGCTGGCATTGCCGCTCATGCCTGACGTCGCCACCTGCTGGCCGCGCTGCACCTTCTGGCCACGCTGAACGGAAATGGCATCGGCATGGCCGTAAACAGTCACAGTGCCGTCGTCATGGCGCACAAGCACGGTGTTGCCGAGTTCTTTCAGACCATTGCCAGCGTAGATGACCACGCCGTTTTCAGCGGCCTTGATCGGCGTACCGGTCGGCACGGAAATATCGATACCGTCATTGCGCTTACCAGCGACATTGGCGCCAAACGGAGCCACCACCGCACCACGCACAGGCCAGCGATATTTGCCGATGCCAGTCGCATCCGGAGCCTTGTCGCCTGGATCAGCGGACGCAACATCGGTGACCGACTTGGTCGGCGCAGCAGGTGCCGGAGCCGCAGCAGTCACCTTCGGCGCTTCCGGCTTAGTATTGGCAGGCGCCGTGCTGACAGGTGTCGCGGCCAGCTTTTGATCGGCCTGCGGCAGTTCCAGCGTCTGGCCAACCCGGACACCCTGGGTGCCGAGATGGTTCGCCTGCTTCAAGGCTGCAACGGAAACACCGTTTTCGCGGGCAATCTTGGCAATCGAGTCGCCTGACTTGACCACATAGGTGCCAGCGGCTGGCGGCGTCTTGCCGGTGCCCGCGGCATTGGTCGTGTTGTTTGCGGCAATATCGGTCTTGACCTTATCGCGCAGCTTCGGATTGGTCGGCAATACCGCGACCTTTTCTTCCTGGCGCGGCGTTGGTCCGGGGGACTGACCTGGGGGCAACAGCGTGCCTTCGGCAGCCGCCGCCCTGGTCGGCGTATTGCGCGAACCGAAGGTCGGAATGAGGATGGACTGACCGGGACGCGCAGCCCCTGCCGTCGAAAGTCCATTGGCCTTGACGATTTCCTTTTCCGGCACGCCGTAACGCTGTGACAGGGTTGCCAGGCTTTCGCCCGGCTTCAGCACGACCCGGGGTGCATTGACCGTGCTCCATCCATTGGCACCTTGGCCATTGGCGCCTTGACCATTCGCTGGGCCGGGCTTTGCCGGCTGCGGCAGGGTGTTGGTGGACAGACCATCACCATCTTCCAGTGCAGCCGACTGGTGTGTGGCCGCGGGGAATGGCTGGGCCGAGGCCGTCTGGCGGCGCGAAGAGATCGGGCCTGTCGATGCGGTGGAACCGGACGGCGGCGCAAGTTCGGCCTTTTGAACGGACACAGCCGAGGAGGCACGCCGAGCTGGCGAATAGGTCTGCTGGGCCGGATAGGGCTGCGTCATCGCCTGCTGGCGATTGCCATAACCACCGCCACCCATCGATCCGCCGGACGCCACTGGAGCATAAGAGCCGCCGCCATCGACATCCGTCTGGGGCACCGGTGCATTAGCCATTCCAGTGATCTGGCCGCCGGTCGAGGCGGTCGTCATCGAATCGGTTTTGGAAAACAGGCCGGAAAAGCGGCTCGAATCGGAACTGCAACCAGTTGCGACGCTTGCCATCAGGCCCACCCAGAGAATCTGGGCAACAGGCATGCCGGATTTATAAGACTGACTCTGACGCATGATACAACCCACTGACGACGCAACCATTTGTGAGTTTATTAAAGCGCGTTAGTGTTACCGGGCGGTTAACCGCGTGGAATCCTTATCAACATTCCGCAAAAAATCGCAGGAAAACCGGGGGCTGTGTCTCTGGAAACCCTGCTGTGCCGGGGTTTTACAAAAAAGCCATTAACCATAAAAATTAAGGGCGCTGAACTAGCCACCTCAAAACCCTCCCATTCTGGTAAATTTAGAGAGGTCGAAGCTTCCAATCAGAGGAAGGCAGCAACATTCGGCGTTAGGGGCAGATAGGGAACCTCGAACAGGTCTTCCCGCTCAAACCGGCTACCGGTACGGGTGAGCCGCACCATGACGCATCGATTTTCGTCCAAAATCAACGGAGCCAGCAGCACCCCGTTATGGACCAGTTGCTCGGTAAAGACTTTCGGCATCGATGGGAAGGCGGCGGTCGCGATGATTCGGTCGAATGTCCCTTCGCCCGGCAAGCCCAGGCTGCCATCGCCATGACGAATAATCGCATTGCGGACCGATAATTGCTCCAGACGGGCCTGCGCATCGTTGACCAGCGTCTTGTAGCGTTCCACCGAGACGACACGTTCGCAAAGCCGCGCCAGAACAGCGGTCATGAACCCGCTACCGGTGCCGACCTCCATCACCCGTTGGCCGGGCTTGACCCGCAGGCGCTCGATCAGCCGGACGGCAAGATCGGCCCCTTCCATGAAGGCACCGCATTCAAGCGGGATCGTCTGGCGGGAATAGGCGTGCTCGGCCAGATGATGGGCGACGAATCGCGAGCGGGGCGTCTGTTCCACTGCCGTCAGCAGGTTGATGTCGGAAATTCCCTCGGAGCGCAGCCGCAGCACCAGGGCGGCAAAGCCTTCTTTTTCAAGCATTGCGGATTTCAAGACCCCACCTCCGGGTTCAGCGCGGCGGCGATGATATCCTGAACCGCGTAATCGGTCAGGTCCAGCTTCAGCGGCGTGACCGAAATACGGTTGTCACGCAATGTGCCAATATCGGTTCCGGGGCGGAAATTGCCCTTACGGTCGCCGAATCGCAGCCAGAAATAGGGCAGCCCACGTCCATCCGTCCGCTCTTCGACGCTGAGCCCAAAGTCGAGTTTGCCCTGTGAGGTCACATCGACGCCCGCAACCTCGCCCGGCTCGCAATTGGGGAAATTCAGGTTGAGGAATGTGCCGGGCGGCAGGTCGATGCGCATCAGCTTGGCAATCAGCGCTGGCGCATGCGTTTCAGCCACATCCCAGGGAATGGAATGGCCAGCCACGTAGCTATAGGCCTGGCTAAGCGCAAACGAGCGCACCCCATGCACCGTGCCTTCAATGGCCCCAGCCACCGTGCCGGAATAGGTGACATCATCAGCAAGGTTCGCCCCGGCATTGACGCCCGATAGCACCAGATCCGGCTTGCCGGGCAGCAGTTTGCGGATGGCCATGATCACGCAATCGGTCGGCGTTCCCCGCAGGGCATAGCGCTTCTCACCAAGCTGCCGCAGTCGCAACGGCTCCGACAAGGTCAGCGAATGGGCAAGCCCGCTCTGGTCGGTTTCCGGCGCAACAATCCACACATCGTCGGACAGCGTCCGGGCGATTCTTTCCAGAACGGCCAGACCGTCTGCATGAATGCCATCGTCATTGGTCAGCAGAATCCGCATTGGTCCTCGTCAAGACGTTTCTGAAGCCTGGTTTTAGCTGGCTTTTTCGATTCTCGTCAGACCGCCCATATAGGGCAACAATACGTCTGGCACAGTGATCGAGCCATCTTCGTTAAGATAGTTCTCCATCACGGCAATCAGGCACCGGCCAACCGCCGTACCTGAACCATTCAGCGTGTGGACGAATGTCGTGCCCTTGCCATCCTTGTTGCGGTAGCGGGCATTCATCCGCCGTCCCTGGAAATCGCCGCAAACCGAGCAGGAGGAGATTTCACGAAACGTGTTCTGTCCCGGCAGCCAGACTTCCAGATCGTAGGTCTTGGCCGCACCGAAACCCATATCCCCGGTGCAAAGCGTCATGGTGCGGAAATGCAGGCCAAGGCGCTTCAGCACTTCTTCGGCGCAAGCCGTCATCCGCTCATGTTCCGCCAAGGCGCTCTGCGCATCGGTGATCGACACCAGTTCGCATTTCCAGAACTGATGCTGGCGCAGCATGCCGCGCGTATCACGCCCGGCCGATCCCGCTTCCGAGCGGAAGGACGGCGTCAAAGCGGTAAAGCGCAGCGGCAGTTTTTCCTGATCGAGAATTTCGCCGGAGACCAGATTGGTCAGCGTCACCTCGGCCGTCGGGATCAGCCAGCGGCCATCGGTGGTCTTGAACAGGTCCTCAGAAAATTTCGGCAATTGGCCAGTGCCATACATCGCCTCATCACGCACCATCAGCGGCGAGGAAACTTCGGTATAGCCATGCTCGCTGGTATGAAGGTCGATCATGAACTGGCCAAGCGCCCGCTCCAGCCGCGCCAACGGCCCGGTCAGGACGGTAAACCGTGCGCCGGAAAGCTTGGCAGCCCGGTCGAAATCCATATAGCCCAGCGCTTCGCCGATTTCCGGATGCTCGATAGCCTTGTGGTTCCAGCCCGGCTTCTGGCCCACAACACGCGCCACGACATTGTCGTGTTCATCCGCGCCAACAGGCACATCATCCAGCGGAATATTGGGAATGCGCGACAGGGCATCGTTCAGTTCCGCACTCAGGCGACGTTCGTCTTCTTCGGCAGCCGGCAGGGTGTCCTTCAGCGAGGCAACTTCGGCCTTCAGCTTTTCGGCCAGCGCCATATCCTTCTGCGCCATGGCCACGCCGATTTCCTTGGACGCGGAATTACGACGCGATTGCATGTCCTGCATGGACTGGACGACCGCCCGGCGCTGTTCATCAAGCGCAATCAGGCTCTGCGACAGCGGCTCTGCTCCGCGCTTTGCCAGCGCCTGATCGAGAAGCTCAGGGTTTTCACGAATCCATTTTATATCAAGCATCGTCGTTCCAAATATGTAAGCGGGCCAAATTCTGACGCAGGCTATTTCACCTCGGTGGAAGTACTGGCCTCTGCCGCAGCTTTCTTCGACCGTTCCCGTTCCACCAGCTTTGCCGCATAGATCGAGACTTCGTAGAGAAGGATGGTGGGCAGTGCAAGACCGATCTGGGACATCGGATCGGGCGGCGTCAGGACAGCCGCGACGATGAAGGCGATGACGATGAAATATTTGCGCTTTTCGGCCAGCCACTTGCTGTCGATAATCCCGACCCGGGCCAGAAGCGTGGTGACAACGGGCAATTGGAACACGAGTCCGAAGGCAAAGACCAGCGACATAATCAGGCTGAGATATTCCGAAACTTTCGGCATCAGCGAAATCGCCACATCACCCTCCCCCGGCGCCTGTTGCATGGCCAGGAAGAACCACATCACCATCGGGGTAAAGAAGAAATAGACCAGCGCCGCCCCCATCAGGAACAGGATCGGAGAGGCGACCAGGAACGGCAGGAAGGCCTGGCGCTCGTTTTTATAAAGGCCCGGTGCCACGAACTTGTAGATCTGCGCAGCAATCACCGGAAAAGCGATGACCATGGCAGAAAACATCGCCACCTTGACCTGGGTGAAGAAAAACTCCTGCGGTGCCGTATAGATCAGCTCTGCTTTGCTGACATCCAGATGCGCCCAGATCACCGCCCATTTATAGGGAATGACCAGAAGATTGAACAAATGCTTGGCGAAGAAAAAGCAGACGATGAAGGCCAGGAAAAACGCACCCAAAGACCAGATCAGCCGCGTCCTCAGCTCTATCAGATGCTCGATCAGCGGCTGCGGCTTGTCCTCAATGTCGTCACTCATGCTTCACCCTTACTGGTGTCTTGTTTGCCAGTGTCTTGTTTGCTGGTGTCTTGCTTACCAGTGTCTGGCGCACGCGACTCAGGCTGGCTGGCCGTCGTCTCGTCAGGGACAGTCTTCTTCCTGGACACGGTTTTGTTTTTCGCTGCTGGCGCGGCAACCGTCTCCGGCAGACCCTTTGTCGTTGCTGGTCGCTTGGCGCGCGTCGTCGTCTTCGGCGACGAATCCGAAACAGCAATATCCGCATCAACAGACGCCTGCGTGATCGGCGCGGTGACGGCCGCTGGCTTTAGATTTTTGACTGGCTTGGAAACAGCCTTGGCTTTCGTGGCTTTTGCCGTCTTTGCTACCTTAGGCGCCGACACTTCAGACGTCAGCACTTCAGGCGCCGTGGCGTCCGACTTCGGCTTTCGCACCCGTTTCACCGGTGCTTTTTCCACTGGGGTGACAGTTTCGGTTGCCTTGACGACCGGTGCTGTCACAGGTGCCGCAGCAGCCGAACCCGGTAATTGCGGCTTTGCGAGGGTGTCGCCCAGCGGTGCCAGTGGTGGAAGATCTTCCGCCGTCATCGGCCGGGCCGGTTCATCCGCCAGTGGAAGGCGGCTGCTGTCATCTTCAGGAAAATGATCCACCTGCGTCGAACGCTGGAGATCCGATCTGATATCAGCCCCCATCTGCCGCAACGGATTGATCGCCTCACGCAACGCATTGGCGGGGTTTAGCCGCTGGGCGTCATCGATCGTGCGGCGCACATCGTCCATGTCGGCTTCGCGCAGGGCTTCGTCGAACTGGGCGCGAAATTCGCCCGCCGTCTTGCGCAACCGCGTCGTCATCTTGCCAAAGGCCCGCAACATGGGCGGCAAGTCTTTCGGACCAACCACAACGATCAGCACGACCGCGATGACCAGCAATTCGCTCCAGCCAATGTCAAGCATTCTTCAGTCTCCTGAAGCCGTCGGCCAAGCGGCGACCCATTCCAGAAACAGACCGGCGCCATCGGGCACCGGCCTCATTCAATTGCACGCATGGTTATTTGTGATCGTCGGCCCGGTGGTCCACGGTCTTCGACTGATCAGCGGGCTTAGGTGTCCCGTCAGGGGCCGTATCGTCATCCGACATGCCCTTCTTGAAGCTCTTGATGCCCTTGGCAACGTCACCCATCAGTTCCGGGATCTTGCCGCGGCCAAACAACAACAGCACAATCGCCAGAACGATCAGCCAATGCCACATACTGAAAGAACCCATGGTCCCCACTCCTTATTGATCGGTATTACCGATGTAAGATGTTTGTGCATCTTTTTCAAATTACAAAATCTTTTACCTGATTGGCATGGGAAATGACGGGAGGCAAGACACCGCCGCCGCCCCATCAACAGTCCCGCAGATTTTATGGGCATTTCTACAGTCCAAGCTCAACAACAGATTACGCATCACGGGCATCGGCGGGTGCCAGCAGGCCCAGTTCCTCCAGATCAAGCTGGGTGATCGGGTCTTCGTCCTCACCAAGCGCATCACCATCCATTGGCATCGGCACATGGAAATTCGCCGGGATGCGACCGGTCAGCAGCCCTGCCCCCTTCAATTCCTCCATGCCCGGCAGATCGCGCAACTCCTCCAGCCCGAAATGATCGAGAAAATCGCGCGTCGTGCCGAACGTCACAGGTCGGCCCGGCGTGCGGCGGCGACCGCGAAACCGCACCCAGCCAGCCTCCAGCAGGACATCGATCGTGCCTTTGGAGGTCTGCACACCTCTGATATCCTCGATTTCGGCCCGTGTGACCGGCTGGTGATAGGCAATGATCGCCAGCACTTCCAGCGCCGCCCGCGACAGTTTGCGCACCTCGTTGTCTTCGCGGCGAATAGCAAAGGCCAGGTCAGCGGCGGTGCGAAATGCCCAATGTCCATCAACCCGCACCAGATTGACGCCACGCGGCGCATAATCGGCCTGAAGCGCCTTCATCAGCCCGCCAATATCGGTGCCGCGCGCCAGACGTTCAGCCAGAAAACTTTCCGAGACTGGCTCTGCCGAGGCAAAGACCAGCGCCTCGACGATCCGCAAGGCCTCGCGCTCACGAATAGCGGCAAGCCCGCCTGCCCCACCCTTGGCATCGGCTTCATCTGGTTGATTGTCGCCCGTCATTGCCATCACACGCCACCATCGGCATGCGGCACCAACATGCCCCCCGCATCCAGGCCCTTGCCGCCCCGCATATAGATCGGCTCGAAAGCGCCAGCCTGGCGAATTTCCAGCTTGCCTTCCCGCACCAGTTCCAGCGAGGCGGCAAAGGCGCTGGCAATCGCCGTGATCCGCTCACTGGGATCGGCCAGATATTGCAGCAAATAGCTGTCCAGCGCCGTCCAGTCGTTGATCTCGCCAATCATCCGGTTGAGCAGCGTGCGGGCGTCAACGAGCGACCAGACCGTGCGCCGCTCGATTGTCACCTGCGTATAGGCCTGACGCTGGCGCAGATTGGCATAGGCAGATAGAAGGTCGTAGAGACTGGCCTCAAAGGCCGAATTCACCCGATCCGGCACATGTTCAGGTGCGCCGCGCTGAAAGATGTCGCGGCCCAGCCGATTGCGATTGACGAGCTTTCCAGCCGCATCGCGCATCGCTTCCAGCCGCTTCAGCCGGAAGGCCAGCGCTGCGGCCATTTCCTCACCGGACGGCTCGTCGTCCTTGGCCTGTTGGGGGATCAGCAGCCGCGACTTCAGATAGGCGAGCCATGCCGCCATGACAAGATAATCGGCGGCAAGCTCAATGCGGATGCTGCGGGCCTCTTCGACGAACAGCAGATATTGTTCGGCCAACGCCAGAACCGAAATCCGCGACAGATCGACCTTCTGATTGCGGGCCAGAAACAGCAGCAGATCCAGAGGGCCTTCGAAGCCAGCAACATCGATCACCAGAGACGGATCGTCGCTGGCCCGCTCGCCCGCCACGTCCCCCTGCCACAGCTTTTCCATCGGCGTGGCGGTGCCAGCCTTCACGCCGGAGGCCGGGGCGGGTGCGACAGGCTCTGCCATCACGCCACCGCCATCAGAGAGGCAAATTCCTCACGGATCGCTTGTTCATCGGCGCCGTCGTTACCGCCGAAAGCCGCCTCAACGGCCTTTACCCGCGCAAGCGCTGCCCCGGAAAGCCAAGGAGCGCGCTCCGCAACCTGCACCATTTCCTCCATAATGCCGTGGCAATGCAGCAGCACGTCATTGCCAGCAGCAACCACCGCCGCTGCCCGCTCGGAAATCGTCCCCTTCAGGGCATTCATGGAGAGATCGTCATTCATCAACAGTCCCTGGAACCCGATCAGTCCGCGGATCACCTCATCCACGACAATGGATGAGGTCGAGGCTGTATAATCGGGATCATAGGCAGAATAGACCACATGCGCGGTCATCGCCATCAATTCACCGTTGAGACGCCGGAAGGGCGGAAAATCATGCGCTTCCAGCTCGGCCCGCGAGGCGGTTACCACTGGCAATTCATGATGGGAATCGGCCATGCCACGACCATGGCCGGGAATATGCTTGACCGTCGGCAGCACACCGCCCGCCTTCAATCCAGCCGCCGCCGCCTCACCCAATGCCCCGACCGTTTCCGGATCGAAACCATAGGCGCGATTGCCAATCACATTGCTGGCCCCTTCGACCGGCACGTCCACCACCGGCAGGCAATCGACATTGATACCGTAGCGCAAAAGGTCAAAGGCATGCAGCCGCGACATCAGCCAAGCGGCGCGCAGCCCTTTCTCCTTGTCCTGACGGTAAAGCGCACCGATCTCGGCACCCGATGGATAGCGCGGACACATCGGCTCGCGGATACGCTGAACGCGCCCGCCCTCCTGATCGATCAGCACTGGCGCGTTGCGCCCGCCAACCGTATCGCGCATCTGCGCAACCAGATCACTGATCTGCGCAGCGTCAAGGCAATTGCGCCCGAACAGAATGAAGCCCCAGGGCTGATGCTCCCTAAAGAACGCTTGCTCATCAGGGGTTAGAACCGGGCCGGAACAGCCCAAAATCATTGCTTTTGCGTGGGTCATGGCCAGACAATAGTCCAGCTTTGCGAAAAGCCGAGGGAAAACCGCCGATCATGCACAGGAATCCACGGAAAAAGCAGCAGAAAGGGCGCTATTCTTAGAGAAAAGCGCCCTGAAACCAAGTCACATTCAATCCAAGGGAGCCGCAAAAGGCTCCCCTAAGCCTTTAGCGCACCACCATGCAATTTCCGCCAGCGCCGCGATAACGTTCGCAGAGCGACACCGCTTCATCCTTGCTGCCAGCCGGGATACGAACACGGTAGTAGGTGCCCTTGCCTGGAATATCAGCGGCCTTGATATCAACGCCCCGGCCACCGATCACGCTACCGAATTTAGCCGACAGGTTCTTGTAGCTTTTCTGGGCATCGGCTTCGCTTGGCAGCGAAGATATCTGCACCAGATAACCACCGGAGCCAGAGGCCGTGCTGGTTGGCGTAGGAGATGCGGAAACAGGCGTAGCAGCAGGCGTTGGGCTCTTGGGAGCCGCCGCCGCCGTCTGCACTGGCGCGGCCGCCGGCCTGTTGCGCGGAACCGGCATATTGGGAGCCGGAACGCCACCAGTATCCTGGGCGGCATCCGGTGCAGCCGCTGCTGTATCCGCAGAAGCCATGGCCTGTTCCACGCTTTGCGGAGCCGCAGAGCCCGGCTGGGCCGCCGCTGGCTGAGGAGCGCTACCTTGCGCGGTCGATGGCTGGGAAGTCGCAGGCGGCTGGGCCGGAGCTTCCTGCGCCACCAGCGAGCCATCTGGCCGCACAATCATGGTTTTCACCTTGCGCGGCGAAAGGCTCTGCTGATCGCCTTGCTTGGCGGCATCGCCCGGCTGGCCATTCTGGCCCGCCTGTGGCGCATCGCCGCTCATCCCAGCCCCGTTCATCCCGGCATTGTCAGCCTCTGATTCCTGTTCCAGTGGCAGATTGTCAGGTTCCAGCGTGCGCTGGGCAACATCAACCGGCTCTTCCTGTGAAGAGATCAGGCTCTTTTGCTGGGGCTGATCAGGAGCGGAACCAGACACGCGGTCATAGACGGCCTTATTCTGGTTCGGAACGGATTTGCCACCGGGATCGGCAGGCACGACTTTGACCGGCCCCTTGTCAGCCATCACCACTTTCGGTTCGCTGGAGCTGAACGTTTCGCCGCCACTGGTCTTCATCCAGGCATAGACGCCGCCACCGCCAACCAGCACGACCACCGCTGCGGCAGCCATCGCCACCCAGCGGCGCGAACCGCGCGGCTCTTCGTAATCGTCATAGTCCTCTGCTTCCAACGGCATCGGCACAGGCCCGCCGGGCTTGGCACCGAAACTATGGGGACCGTCGAGGCTCTTGCGGAAATCTTCCTCCAGCGCCTTTTCGAACACGTCGAAATCATCGCTGGGCATATTTTTGACCTGCTCGGCCAAGGGCGGCATGGGCGCCACCGGAGCAGCAGCAACAGCCGCTGCGGCTTGCACGGGCTTTGATGGCGCAGATGCCGAGCGCGGCTCCACCGTCTGATCCAGCAAAGTCGCCAGTTCGGAATCGATATCGAAATCGTAATCCTGCCGATAGGTGGCAGGCGCGGCATCTTCCACCGGTGGCAAATCGGGAACGTCCAGATGCGCGACCGCTTCCAGATGTTCGTCTTGATCGGAAATTTCGGCAGCATCAAACGGCAGCGGAACGGGTTCACTCACATGCTGCGGCGCCTGCTCAGCAATGGGCGCTGCCGCCTGAACAGGTGCGGCCTCTGCCGGACGGGACGGCTGATGCGCGGCAGGACCAGCAACGGCGGCTGCCACGGGCTGCGGCGGCCGCTGCTCTGTCACCGGTGGCGCGGCCTCAGCCTCCAGCTCGGAAAGATCGAGTTCGATATCTTCCAGATCGAAATCAAAATCGCCACCGAAAGGATCAGCCTCCTGCTGGGCGAGAGATGTTTCGTCCTGGAACTCGGGCTGATGGTCATTGCGCTGATGGTCAGGGCGCTGATGGTCAAGGCTTGGGGACGCCGCCTGAGGTTCGAATCGAGGCTCTTGCACCGAATAGGCAGAAGCCGCGACGGGTTGAGCTTCCACCTCTTCATTGCGCGCCAGGGCCTCGAAAAAGCTCGGAACCTCCCGCGATGGCGGGGCAAGCGGCGCACCTGCGAAAACCGGATGAGCAGCAGGCTGGAAAAGCGGCGGTTCGCGGCGCTGGGCGAAAACATCCTGCGTAGCAGTTGCCGATGCTGATGCTGATGCTGGTGCTCGTGGTTCTTCAGGGCTGAACCCAAAATCGAAATCCTGATCCAATTCTGGCACATCAGGCTCCGGGTGGACTACAGGAGAGGCTGCCTCAACCGGAGCAGGCTCCATCACCGGCTCTTGCCGCTGGCGGGTCTGCTCTTCATGGCGAGCCGCACTGGAACGCGAGGCGCCAGCACTGACCGGATTGAAATTGGCAAGCGGCAGACGATGACGCCCATAGCCTTCTGTTGGATCAGCTCCGCCGGAACGCGCCGATGGCGGTTCTACCACCACATCGCCAACTGACCACTCAAGTTCATCGGCAAGGGATATGTCCGAAGCAGAAGACCCGGCAGGCGCAGGTGCCTCAGCACCACCAAATGACACTGGCTCTCGCGCCGATACCGCTTCATGGGAATACCCGGCTGACGGCTGGGACACGCCAGGCGCATCGACGTAACCATCGAGGCCCTGAAGCAGCTCGTCCTGCAAATTGACCTGATCATGCGCGGGCGAATGCCGGTGCGGCTCTGGCGCCGCAGGCGGAGTCATATGCTGGGTCATGGGAGGGTCACGACGCGCCACCGGCGCATCGTAGCCAACGAGACGGGCCAGCTCTGCCAACGGATCGTCGTCCGCAAACGCATTGTCTGCTGGACCCCTGCTATATGCAGCCTGTTTTTGCACCATAACCCTACACTTCCACTCGCTACGCGACCATCGGCTTGCCAGCGCAATGTGGGGAATTGGTGACGATACTATCGCATCTCTTGCGGAGCATCCGTGCCGGTAATGGCCAGTCCGGACTGCAACACAGAAGCGACAGCATGCACCAGCCCAAGTCTGGCAAGACTTGATTGTCGGTTTTTATCGTTAACAAATCGTAATTCCGGCTGATCCTTGCCCTTATTCCAGTGAGCATGGAACGAACTAGCCAGATCGTAAAGATAAAATGCGATGCGATGCGGCTCCATTGACTGGGCCGAAGCTTCAATGATTCGCGGGTATTCCGCAAGCTTGGCAATCAATTGGACTTCGCTCGGCTCGGTAATACCGGTCACGGCTGCCCCCAGAACATCCGGCGAAAGGTCGATATCGCCGAAAGCTTCGCGCGCCTGCCGGAAGATCGACATGCAACGGGCATGGGCATATTGCACGTAGAAGACCGGATTGTCCTTGGACTGCTCCGTCACCTTGGCAAAATCGAAATCCAATGGCTCGCTGCTCTTGCGGTAAAGCATCATAAAGCGCACCGAATCGCGGCCGACTTCCTCGACCACGTCGCGCAACGTCACGAAATCACCCGACCGCTTTGACATCTTGACCGGCTCGCCATCGCGATAAAGCTTGACGAGCTGGCAAAGCAACACGGTCAGCTTGGCCTTGCCCTCGGAAACAGCCTTGGCAACCGCCTCCAGCCGCTTCACATAGCCACCATGGTCGGCACCCAAAACATAGATCATCCGGTCGAAACCGCGATCATACTTATCCTTGAAATAGGCGACGTCGGCGGCAAAATAAGTATAGCTGCCATCGGACTTGATCAGTGGACGATCGATATCGTCGCCGACTTCGGTGGAGCGAAACAGCGTCTGCTCCCGATCTTCCCAATCCTCAGGCAATTGTCCCTTCGGCGGCGGCAGCGTGCCGCGATAGACATGGCCCTTGAAGGTCAGATCGTTGATCGCGGTGCGGATCGCGGCGGCCCCATTGGCATGCAATTGCCGCTCGGAGTAAAACAGGTCGTGATGCACGTTGAGTGCGGCGAGATCCTCACGGATCATCACCATCATTGCATCGATGGCGCGATCTTTGACGATCTCCATCCACTGCTCTTCCGGCATATTGTGCAGACGCACGCCGTATTCCTGGGCCAGCGCCTCACCGACCGGTATCAGATAATCACCGGGATAAAGCCCAGCCGGGATCTCGCCGACGGCCTCACCCAGCGCCTCCCGATAGCGCAGGAAAACCGAGCGGGCCAGCACGTCGATCTGCGAGCCGGCATCGTTGATATAATATTCCTTGGTGACGCCATAACCAGCAAAGGCCAGCAGATTGGCCAGCGCATCGCCGACCACGGCTCCCCGGCAATGGCCGACATGCATCGGCCCGGTCGGATTGGCCGAGACATATTCAACATTGACCTTGCGGCCGGCACCGGTTTTCGAGCGACCGAAATCCGTGCCTTCCGCAATCACATTGGCCAGCAGCCGCTGCCAATAGGCAACGGACAGGCGGATATTCAGGAAGCCGGGACCGGCCACGGAAACCTCGGCAATATCCGCATCTTCCTTGAGTTTTTCGCCGATCAAATCGGCCAGAACCCTGGGGCTGACGCCCAGCGGCTTGGCCAGAACCATCGCCGCATTGGTTGCGGCATCGCCATGGCTCGCATCACGTGGCGGCTCGACGACGATCCGGTCGAACGACAGTTCGCTTCGCTTTTCCTTTACAAGATCAAGGGTTTCCAGCGCAGTTTTGATTCGATTTTCGAAATCGGCGAACAGGTTCATGAGGATCAATCCAGACAGATGCAGGTCGAAGCCAGCCCAACAGGCGGCGTTTCGCCCGCTGCCTAGCGCAAATCGGGTGTATGGTCAAACAGCTGCCGGTGAACACGCACCGCATAAGTGTCGGTCATCCCGGCCAGAAAATCGCCGACATGGCGGGCTTTGGCAGGCGTTTCCAGCCCTGCCGTATGCTCCACCCAATAGTCGCTGCGCATCAGGGTCGGATCGGCCATATAGGCCTTGAACAGATCCGTAACAATCTGGGCCGCGCCAGCGCGAATACGCATGATATCGGGATGGCGGTAGATTTTCGAAAACAGCAGTTTCTTGATCTGCCGGTCGGTCTCGGCCATGTCTTGTGAAAAGGTAATCACGGTTTCACCTGCCTGGCGAATATCGTCAGCCGACATCGGGCGGATGCGCGTCAACCGCTCCTGGGCCACCGCAATCACATCCTCCACCATCCGGGTGATCTGGCGGCGCATGATCTCATGCGTAAACCGGTCAGCCTCCAGATTGGGATAGCGGTCGCGCACATCGCGCATCAGACCAGCCAGAAACGGCACATCCTCCAGCATATCAAACGTCAGATAGCCGGAGCGCAAACCATCGTCGATGTCATGGGTGTTATAGGCGATATCGTCGGCGACTGCGGCAGCCTGCGCCTCCAGGCTGGCATGGCTGGCAATATCGAGATCCTGCATCTGGCAATATTCTATTATCGGCAAAGGCACCGGTCCGCGCGTCCCCTCGCCGTCCGCAGTCATCAGCGGCCCATTGTGCTTGACGAGGCCTTCCAGCGTTTCCCAGGTCAGGTTGAGGCCATCGAATTCGGCGTAGCGGCGCTCCAGCTTGGTGACGATCCGCAACGACTGGGCATTGTGATCGAAGCCGCCATAGGGCTCCAGCAATTCGTGCAGCGCATCCTCGCCGGTATGGCCAAACGGTGTGTGGCCGAAATCATGCACCAGTGCCACGCCCTCGGCCAGATCCTCATCGATGCGGAAGGCGCGGGCCAGCGCCCGGGCAATTTGCGCCACCTCGATCGTGTGGGTCAACCGGGTGCGGTAATGGTCGCTGTCGGGGCCGATGAAAACCTGCGTCTTATGCTTGAGGCGGCGAAAAGCTGTCGTATGAACGATGCGGTCGCGGTCGCGCTGGAAATCGGACCGGGTCAGGCTGCCGCCTTCCGGATAGAGGCGCCCACGCGAGTTCCAGGGGTCGGCGGCAAAAATCGCCCGTTCTCCAACACCGAATCCCAATGCATTTCTATCGATTGTCATGCCTGCTCTTCATCCTGCCCATTGACGCTTTCGCCTATGGTTCATACCTATAGGAAAATCCCGTGCAAGGCACCGGCTTCCTCTTTATAATGACCTAACTTCCTGCCAATTTTTGCTACTTCGCCGCGAAGTTGACAGGAAAAAATAGACAAACCCCAGGTTTCTACGGGCCTTGAACCCGTCAGGAGGCAAAAATGACCACACAGACAGTCACCGTTTCGGAAAATGCAGCCAAGCGTATCGCCAAAATCGTCTCCAGCGAAAATGACAAGCACGCTCTGCGCGTCTCTGTCGAAGGT
Source organism: Agrobacterium vitis (assembly GCF_013426735.1). Taxonomy (NCBI): domain Bacteria; kingdom Pseudomonadati; phylum Pseudomonadota; class Alphaproteobacteria; order Hyphomicrobiales; family Rhizobiaceae; genus Gillisella; species Gillisella vitis. The sequence goes on along the minus strand of NZ_AP023272.1, from coordinate 2,048,532 downwards.
GGCGGCTGTTCTGGCTTTTCCTATAAATTCGACCTGGATCAAGGCCCGCAGGACGGCGATCTGGTGATTGAGCGAGATGGCGCCACGCTGCTGATCGATCCGGTATCATTGGTCTACATGGCCGGGTCGGAAATCGATTTTGTTGATAACCTGATGGGCCAGTCCTTCCAGATCACCAATCCCAATGCCGTTGCCAGCTGCGGTTGTGGCACCAGCTTTGCCATGTAGAGGCTTTTGTGGGTTCGGTATAATTCTCCGTGGCAAACGGCAGGCTTTCCGTTAGAACCGGGGCCTGAACCAAGGAAAGCCTGCCGATGAAAATTGCCACCTGGAACATCAATGGCGTGAAAGCCCGCCTTGCCAATCTCTGCCAATGGCTGGAAAGCTCATCGCCGGATATCGTCTGTCTCCAGGAAATCAAATCCGTCGATGAAGGCTTTCCACGCGCCGAGATCGAGGCTTTGGGGTATCATGTGGAAACCCATGGCCAGAAGGGGTTCAACGGCGTCGCGCTTCTCTCAAAAATCAGGCCCGATGAGGTCAATCGTGACCTGCCCGGCGACGAGGCCGATGAGCAGGCGCGCTTTATCGAGGGCGTGTTTTCGGTGGCCGATGGCGTGTTGCGGGTCTGCTCGCTTTACCTGCCCAACGGCAATCCCTCAGACGATCCGGTGAAATACCCCTACAAGCTGGCCTGGATGGCGCGGCTGCAACGCTTTGCAGCGGATCGGCTTGCGCTGGAAGAGCCGCTGATTCTGGCAGGTGACTACAATGTCATTCCGCATCCGCATGATTGCTTCGACCCGGCGGTCTGGGCCAATGACGCGCTTTTCCTGCCACAAACCCGCGCCGCCTATCATGCGTTGGAAAATCTTGGCCTGACCGATGCCGTCCGCGCCACGACGGATGCGACAAAGCTTTACTCGTTCTGGGATTATCAGGCTGGTGCCTGGCAGAAGAACAACGGCATTCGCATCGATCACCTTCTGCTCTCGGCGGAGGCCACCGATCGGCTTGTCTCGACAGAGATCGAAAAGCATGTGCGTAGCTGGGAAAAGCCATCCGACCATGTGCCGGTGATCGGGCATTTCAATTTCGTCGCAGCATAAAAGGTTTCTAGCAGCGTAGCTGTTCAGGGCTGTTCCTGCACCTGCGGCACAAGCGCCACGGCCACCCGACGATCCTTTTCATCGGCAAGCGAGAAGGCGCGCTCCTGGAGATCCTCGATCCAGGGACAATCCTTCGGCGCGCATTTATCGAGCGCTGCCGTCAGGAAGGCGAGCCCACGGGCCGCCTGTCCTTCTTCGAAAATGACATCGCCAAATAGCGCCATGGCACCGGCATGGCCGTTCTTCCGAGCAAGGTTAAGCCATTTCTTGGCCTGCTGGACGTTGCGTTTGCCGCCCTCGCCCGCTAGCAGCATTTTCGCCAGTTCGAACTGGGCCTCCGGGAAACCAAAAGCGGACGCCGCCTGGAAATAAAGCTGACGGGCCTGGACCAGATCGGACTTAACCGGGCTGCCGGCAATGCCCTGCTGATAGTAGCTGGCAAGCGAGATCAGGGCATTGACGAAATAGACCGTGTCTTCCGAGCCCGGCTCGACGCCCTGGTTGGCAATTTCAGAATAGATCTTGAAAGCCTCATAATCGTTTTTGACGACGCCATCGCCATCGGCATACATATTGGCCAGCGCCCAGCGCGATCCGGTGTGACCTTTTTCGGCAGCATAACGATAGGCTTCAACGGCATCCTGCGTCTTACCGCTCTTTTGAGCGTTGAAACCGAACTTGAACAGATCGAAGGGACCGGACTCCTTGGAGACACCGGCCTTGAAGTCGAATGCATGGGCACAGCCCGTATAAAACAGATTACCGAGCGCCAATGACAGCAGCAGAAAGGCTGAAGACTGTCCGATTGTCCGCCCCTGATTACCGTAAACCTTAAACATTTCCACGACCAAAGGCCCTTCTACGCACAAGCGAAGGATTTACGACAGCGCCAGAGCCAACAACGTCCGCAGCCGGGTACAGATCCAAATCCCATAAAGAACGCAACCAGATTGAAATCTGGTAAATTATTCTTTGCGTCCTCTCTATTTTCCCCAACATAAAGTGCCTTTCGGGCGAGAAAGCGGCCTGAGACCTGAAACTGCGGCCGGTATACTGCTCCACGCCTTTTACTGTGTCGAATAAGTCGGAGCCTCCTGAAAAACCGAGGTTTTTCATCCGAACCCATATTCTTTCGATCAAGCAAGCGCAGGGATTGCACACCCGGAACTTCGCAACGATCTTGTGCTGCGCTCTCTTTGTGGCGGGAAATAGACATTTTAGCACTGAGAGGATTACGACCGAGAGGATATAAAATATGTTGCAAAGAAAGCACAGAATGGACAAACCAGAGCACAGCAAAATCAGCTATAGGCAGGGCAACGACATCCACCTGTCGAGACCTTCTCTACAGGGTCATGTGCCATATTTAGCGGACACATGTTCACTATCGCTACGAAGCTCTCAAGGGCGACGTCCGGCATAACGAGGGGACGAGGCGTAAGACACGCTGAAAAGCCTGGGTCGGCTCCGTCGAGGCTCCATTTCGAGGCTCCATTAAAGAAATGGCACGATCGCTCATTTGAGAGCAACCGTGCCATTTCATAGAGTCATGAACTGATATCAGAACTTGATCTGGTAGGAGCTACCGAAGGCATAGGCCCAGTCTCCATTAGCGGTCGCATCATAGGATGCACCCTTGGAATAGCTCTGGCTCCCGGCGGTGAGATAACTGACCCCTGCCCCAACACGCAGATCGCCTGGGCCAAGCTTGATCTCGGTTCCCACACCCAACGTCCAGGTATCGGTCATGATATCGGCGCCATTGCCTACACCCTTGTCCCAGGTGATATTGACGGTACCGGAAACGCGATCGTTAAACTTGTGGCCAATGCCCGCCTGGATGGTCCAGCCATCTTTCCAGAAAAAATCGTCCCTCTGGGCGCCGAGGCCAGTAATATTGTAGTTGAGCGTTTGCAAAACGCTCCAGTCCGTCCACTTGACAGAGCCGTAGGCAAGCCAACCGGGTGCGATACCGCTTTGCAAGCTTAGCTTGAGTGATTGAGGCAAGGTGCCATAACCATCGGCAGAAACGGCACCAGTGCCCAATAGCGCCGACAGGGCACGCGGCGTGAAGTCACCATCGGCCTCTTCCTTGATCTGCGAACGATACATCAACTGGGCACGCATCGCATATTCGGGAATGTCATAGCCCACACCCAAGCGATATCCGACAGACGAATTATCCTTCAGGTGCAGCGTTCCATAATAGGAATCGGCCGTGTAATCGAAATCCTGGAAGAAACCGCCACCCAACACATAGAGCTTGCCAGGACCAACATCGAAACGCACGGCGCACGTGCCGCCATATTCATTGGTGATGAAATGCTTCTTGGTGTAATAGTTGAAATTGCCTGACGCAGCCCCGGCCAACTGGTCAGCACGACGTGTATCCGTTCCATAGGTAGAGGATGCGCCGAAGGGCTGGGTATAGGTAAAGGCACAGCCCAATGCATCGGAAATCTGGACCTTGGCGGCAACACTGGGAATCCAGTAACTGTCACTAAAACTACCGTCAGATGATTTCGATCCTCCCACCGTGTCGTATTTACGCTCCGGTGAGACGAAGACAGCGCCAGCGCGAGCCTTGACTTTACCATCCTCGTAAAGAATGTCGGTATCGGCTTCACCTCGGGAAAAGCCGCCCGCCAGAGCCGCCGTGCTGGAAAGCGCCGCCGCGACCAAAGCCAAAACGCTCAGCGTAATTTGTTTTTTTGACATGTCCCCTCCAAACATAGGAATTTTGTTGAATGAAGCCTAACCTATTAAAACTAAATGACAACTTCACGAAACACGATTGCAGCGCACCATATGAATGGATCGTTTTACGTAAGGTCTTATTAACGCCGTAAAATTGACAAATTGAAAGGAACCATTTGCGTCAAACTAGGATTATCCCCGAGTTTGCGGAATAATATTTTACATTTCTTCACAACCGTTGCGAAACTGCAACGCAGTCCTTATTCGTTATTCTTGATTTTCCAACGCCATTTTTTGCAGTGCAAAAGCAGCATTCCGCTGGACGATTAAGTCACTGGCGCAAGCTGTTTCACGATCAAAAAAACCGAGGGCGTTTCCACCTTCGGGTACAATCACAATGGAAGTGATTTCGGATGGCTACGGCATCCCTCGTGGGGTTTAGATCACACACGGCCACAGAAAAACTGTCTGGTTTTGATTGAACCAGACAGGTTTTCATTTTTCCTATTATCGTTTGTTTTGCTGAGAAAAGTGGAACCCACGTTTCCCAAGACAAACTCCAGGAGGTCAACCGGCCTCGTTGACTCGCTGCAGGGCCACAGCCAGTACGCCGCGCTGCTCTTCCAGTTCGGCAAGCCGTTGACGCTCAGCGGCGACGACTTCCGGATCGGCATTGGCGACAAACTTCTCATTGCCGAGCTTCTTGCGCCCCTTCTCAATATCCTGGTCAACCTTGCCGATGGATTTTTCTAGACGGGCTCGCTCAGCACCAAGATCGATCAGACTGCCGAGCGGCAGGCAGGCCGTGGCCTCGCCGACGATCACCTGAGCCGACCCCTTCGGTGCTTCCGGGGCATGGCTGATGTCACCCACCCGCGCCAGACGCTTGATGGCGGCTTCATGGTGCTCCAGCCTGGAGCGGGTCACGCCGTTGGCACCCACGACTGTGAGTGGTGCGACGGCGGAAGGCGGCACATTCATTTCCGCGCGGGCCGAACGAATGCCGCTGACCAGATCCACCAGCCAGTTGATATCGGCCGCCGCCTGCTCATCGCTGAAGGTCAGAACCGGCCAATCGGCATGGCACAGCAGTGTTTCGCGCTCGACACCCTCACCTGCGGTATGCGCCCACAATTCTTCCGTCATGAACGGCATGAAGGGGTGCAGCAGCTTGTAGGTCTGCTCCAGCACATAGGCCGCACAGGCCTGGGCTTCCGTCTTGGCAACCTCGTCTTCACCGGCAAAGACCGGCTTCAGCAATTCCAGATACCAGTCGCAGAACTGGTTCCAGACGAAGCGATAAAGCGCGCTGGCCGCATCATTGAACCGGAAATGCGCGATGGCCTCCGTCACCTCGCGTTCAGCCCGCGTCAGCTCCGTCAGGATCCAGCGGTGGATGGCCAATGTCGCGGCCTCGGGCAGGAAGGATGGATCGGACTTCACACCGTTCATCTCGGCAAAACGGGTGGCGTTCCACAGCTTGGTGCCGAAATTGCGATAGCCCGCGACGCGCGCCGTATCCAGCTTCACGTCGCGGCCCTGGGCGGCCATGATGGTCAGCGTGAAGCGCAGCGCATCGGCGCCATATTCATCGATCAGCTCCAGCGGGTTGATGACATTGCCCTTGGATTTCGACATTTTCTGACCGTTCTTGTCACGCACCAGGGCGTGGACATACACGGTTTCAAATGGCTCAACCGGGTTGCCTGCTTCATCCTTCATGAAATGCAGGCTCATCATCATCATCCGGGCAACCCAGAAGAAGATGATGTCAAAGCCGGTGACCAGCACATTGGTCGGATAGTAGCGCGCCACTTCCGGTGTTTTTTCCGGCCAGCCGAGGGTGGAGAACGGCCAGAGCGCCGAGGAAAACCAGGTATCGAGCACGTCTTCGTCGCGGGTCAGGATTTCGCCCGGTTTAAAGTTCTCTATCTTGTCCTCCACGAAAGCCTTCATCGGCCCTTCATGCGACAGATAATGTTGAATGGCAGCGTGAAGCGCCGTTTCCTCGTCCTTTTCAACGAAGACCTGACCATCCGGCCCATACCAGGCCGGGATCTGGTGTCCCCACCAGAGCTGGCGAGACACGCACCAGGGCTGGATATTCTCCATCCATTCGTAATAGGTCTTGTCCCAGTTTTTCGGCACGAATTTCGTGCGGCCTTCGCGCACGCTGTCGATGGCGGGCTTGGCCAGCGTCTTGGCGTCAACATACCATTGCTCAGTCAGGCGCGGCTCAATCGGCACGCCGCCACGGTCGCCATGCGGCACCATGTGCTTATGCGGCACAATCTTGTCGAGCAGGCCTTCGGCCTCCAGGATCTCGACGATCTTCTTGCGAACAAAGAACCGGTCCTGGCCTTCCAGCTCGGCCCAGACCATCTGCTGTTCACGGCTTGGGGTCAGACCCTCCAGGAAATCGTCATTCTCGACAATGGTCACCGTCGCATCGATATTGAGGATGTTGATCATCCTCAGGCCCGCGCGTTTACCGACATCAAAGTCGTTGAAGTCATGGGCGGGTGTCATTTTCACAGCACCCGTACCGGCCGTCGGATCGGGATATTCGTCACCGACAATAGGAATTCTGCGGCCAACGATCGGCAGGATCACATGCTTGCCGATGATTGACTGATAGCGCTCATCATCGGGATGAACGGCAATGCCGGTATCACCCAGCATGGTTTCCGGGCGGGTCGTGGCGACCACCAGGTAGTCGCGGGTCTCCCATTCCGTCGCCTTGCCGTCTTCATCGAAGGCCACGGGGTGCTGGTAGGTCACGCCCTCTTCCAGCGGATAGCGCAGATGCCAGAGATTGCCATTGACCTCATGCTGTTCGACTTCAAGATCTGAAATCGCCGTCAACAGCTTGGGGTCCCAATTGACGAGGCGCTTGTCCTTGTAGATCAGCCCCTGCTTGTAGAGTGTGACAAAGACTTCCAGAACCGCTTCGGACAGGCCCTCGTCCATGGTGAAACGCTCGCGCGACCAGTCGCAGGATGCGCCAAGCCGCTTCAACTGATTGAAGATCAACCCGCCCGATTCGTCTTTCCACTCCCAGACCTTGTCGATAAAGGCATCACGGCCCATCTCGCGGCGGCCCGGAAGCTGCTTTTCCATCAACTGCCGCTCGACAACCATCTGCGTGGCAATGCCGGCATGGTCCATACCCGGCTGCCACAGCACATCCTTGCCGCGCATGCGCTCGAAACGGATCATGATGTCCTGCAAGGTATTGTTGAGCGCGTGGCCCATATGCAGCGACCCGGTCACGTTCGGCGGCGGGATGACGATGGTGAAGCTTTCCGCACCCGGCTTGGCATTGACACCGGCGCGGAATGCCTCCGCCTCATCCCAGGCCTTGGCGATTTTCGGTTCTACGCTTGCGGAATCATAGGTCTTATCGAGCATGTTCTGACCAGACATTAAGGCCCTACCGGTTCACAGGAACGCGGGCGGACGTTGGATTTCATTATTTTCGTCAACCATGTGGTAAAGCGGACAGGTCGCGCAGTGTCAAGAAAGGAAAGCAAAAAGCCGCCCATTCACAAGGCGGCTTCCGATTGTTCCGGTTCTATGTTTTCGAACGCACGCTTGCCGGGAGCAGCCTGCGGTACCGCCCTCTTAGCGGCGCGGACCACGTGCAATTCGTTCGATTTCTTCGCGCACCAGACGCTCAACCAGCGTCGGCAGATTGTCGTCAAGCCAGTCCTGCAACATCGGCCGCAACATATCCTGGGCGATTTCATCCAGCGACCTACGCTGCTGACCATCGACGACAGCTGCCAGTTCCTCAAAGGACTTGGCCACCTGCGCACCGGCCTGCATGGACAAAAGCGCACCTTGTCGAGTATCGCCCTGCGTATCCGCCTCTTCGGCCTGTCCCTGAGGGGCGACCGCAGCCTGATTCACAAGTTCCGATTGCAATAGAGCTTCGATATGGCGCTGGCTGGCGCTCATGGCTTCCGGTTCGGCGATTCGCGCCTGTGCCATGGGCCGGATCTGCCCCAGAGGCGCCGCTTGCTCCGTAGGAATCTCGCGAAAACCACCAATAGTGTCAGACATGTAGGAAGAGGCCCCACGACCATCGCGAGATTGTGGCTCTTGCTTGGAAAAAGCGGAGGAAAATTCAGAAGGGAACTCGGCAGTGCCAGGCTCTTCGCGCCGCTCGGACGTGGCGCGCACCCGCGCCGCAAGATCGGCAAGCGAAACCGGCTTTGCGGCATGTCTTTGACTATCTGCTCTTGCGCCATCTGCTATCTGCTGTCCGCCAGCCCCCTGATCGCCTGCCCCCTCAGAGAAACGGTTTGTAGCAGATGCCGCCAGCTGAACCGGGCCTGGCTGGTTGGCCGCAACCGGTAAATCCATGGGCACAGCCTCAACGGAAAACGCATTGCCTGCAATATCCAGTTCGTCCACTTCACTGTCATAACCATAGGCATCATCGAAAGACCGGGCGGGTGCCGGCTCATTGCTTTCGATAATCCGGCGAATGGAGGCCAGGATCTCTTCCATGGACGGTTCACGCGATACATTCGGCTGGGCCATTACATTCCCCATTTGGCTTCAAACCCCATCGGCTTTTGCCATGTGATTCGCTTGACCTTAGGATACCCCTTTGCTCGAGGAAATCGCCTTCAAAAGCTTAAAGCCCAAAATACACAGTTTTATGAGTTCAATCGAGGATTGTTTCGCCAGCCGGGCCGAATTATCCGGGATGAAGGGCATAATACCAAGACGAGGGCATGCTGACACATCCCCGGCTTGAACGCTTTGCAAATATCTCAAATGCATCCGACGCTTGAGATATCTGCAAAGGCAATATCAACTGCGATTTTCAATAACCCATGGCTTATTTGCCGTTGGCGGCCCGCAATCCGAACCACTTGTCCTTGACGGCATCATAATGCTCTTCCGCGTTATATTCCGCAACCTGCAATCCTTGGCTCCTGACCGTCAAGGTGCCGGTTGCCGCCAGCAATGAATAGCTGGCGACCACTTCATTGCGCTGCGCGTTCACCAGGCTTTCCTGCGCGTCGAGTGCGGTCTGTTGCGAGTTCAAAACGTCTAGAGTGATCTTCTGGCCGACATTGCGTTCCTCGATAACGCCCTGCAAGGCGAGCTTTGCGGCAGCAACCTGCTTGCGGCCCGAGGTGATGGCCGCCGTTGCGGCTTGCATCTGGGCAAAAGCGGTCATGATCTGCTTTCGCACGCTCAATCGGGCGTAATCGACTTTCAGTTCCTGCGCACCAACGGTTTCCTTGGCTTTGCGGATCTGACCATATTCCGAACCGCCCTGGTAGAGCGGAATTTTTACCTGCGCTGTAATAGAGGCCGCAGAATAATCGCGGTCGGTCGACTCGCTGGGATTATCCGTATTATGCCGATCAAGGCTGCCCTGAATGCTGACGCCCGGAAGCAGGCTGCCTTCAGCCGACTTCACCTGGTATTGCGCCGAGGTTACCGCATGCAGCGCGGCAAGCACGCTGGGATGCTCTCTGATACCCAAAGCAACGGCCTTGTCGAGATTGGTCGGCATCGCCTTGGTGGCGCGTACGGGCTGGCGCACATCCTTCGGCATCTCGCCAACCACCTGCACATAGGATGCTTCACTCTGTCTCAACTGAGCGATAGCAGAGGCCAGCAGACTGTCGGCACCTGCCAACTGCGCCTCTGCCTGACTGACATCGGTTTTGGTACCTTCGCCCACCTCCAGGCGCGCGTTGGCGGCTTTCAGCTGTTCCTTGAGGAAGCTCAGGTTCTGGCGGCGGATACTGACAAGCTGTTGGTCCCGCGCCACATCGGCATAGGCCTGGGCTGCGCCGAGCAGGATCTGGATCTCGTCCGCTTTCATGCTCTCCCGATTGGAAAGCACGCCCGCTTCTGAGGAGCGCACGTTGTTCAGTGTCTGGAAGCCATCGAAAATCTGCTGGGTCAATGTCAGCTGCACGTCGGATTTATAATAATCCGCCGAATATTTATCCGCTGGTAGATTGCCGATGGCGGTGCCATTGAAATTGGCAAAGGAAGACTGAGTACCGGAGACGGAAAAGCCCAGTTGCGGCCTGTATCCGGCCTTGGCAATCGTCACGCTCTCATCCGTTGCCCTCAGAGCGGCACGCACCGAGTTCAGATCAGGATTGTTCTTATAAGCCTTTTCCATGGCGCCGAAGATGGTTTCGGCATGCAGCACGGCAGGTTGAAAAAACAGCGGAAGAAATGCTGCGGCATAGGCCACGTTACGAAGGCTCGACAAGGATACATCTCCCAACTTTAATTAAGCCAAGGCCCGATCCATCATGGAAGGGCCGGCCCCGGAGGACCGCCTGAGTTTTTTACCAGCATTCTCATGTGAAGCCGATTCTCTCCAACTTGTCACCAACATTGGAGATGGCTCTCACTCATCCCCGGCGATACTGACAAGATGGCGATAGACTCACCATCAAACGACGACAGCCCTTATTCTAAGGGCCTAGATTGCGTGAAGCTGACCACAAATCATCCTAGGAGAATTCATAGGCTGAGCCCGCAGGTTTACAGGAGTTTGACAAGAGCCTGACAGCTTGCATTTCATGCCGCCCAAAAAATCAATAATGTTAAAAATTGAACGAAAATAACTTTAAAACAAGAAACAGCCACCCGATCATCCACAACCAAAATGGATATAAATAAAAAATACAACCATTTTATGAGAATGGATGCAAGACCGGTCCGGTGCAATGACAGAAGCCATGCCAATTATGACCAAGGCTTAGAGGTGTGAACCACATCCTCGCCTTGAAGACATTTTGAACATCTCAAATGCTTCAATGACGTGAGACATTCAAAATGGATACGAACGATCACTCACAATGACCGTTCGCAAACCTTCCGCCGCGATGATCAGAATACGAATTCACGCGCTTTTTCAAAACCGGGAAGCGGCTTGATCGAAGCATTGAAAAGCGAGCTTGTCGAAACCGAACCACCGGCCTTGACGAAGACATGAGCACGGACGGCACGGCCGCTACCGACCACGCCAACCAAACGACCACCGTCACGCAATTGATCAAACAGTGCCGGAGGCACTTCCTCGACCGACCCACTCAGGAAAATCAGATCGTAAGGAGCTTCTTTGGAATAGCCAGCCTCCAGCGGACATTGAACGACCGTGACATTCGCGGCACCCAGCTTTTCAAGATTGGACTTTGCAGCACTAGCCAGCTGCTCATCGCTTTCAACGGCGAAAACCGCACCGGCCAGCCGTCCGAGCAAAGCCGAGACATAACCGGTGCCCGCTCCGATTTCCAGGACCAGTTCACTGCGGCCAATTTCCGCCAGTTGCAAAAGCTTGGCAAGCGGCGACGGATCCATCAGATAGCGACCGGGTGCGACCTGAATATCTTCATCGATATAAGCCAGGGCTTTCAGATTTTCCGGCACAAAGGCTTCCCGCGGTACGGACAGAAAAGCCGAAAGCACGGAATGAGAGGTTACATCCGTCGTTCGAATTTGGCCGTCCACCATTTTCGCCCGCGCTGCTTCAAAATCGATCATATCGTTGCCCATTTTACACCGGTTGCGTCTGCCGCGGAACACCGCTGGCAAACAATCCAAAGCCGCCGCCCCGACATGTTCCGAAGCGGCTCCATATCACCGCTCGCCGCGTCTCCGATGACCGAAAACAACGCCGTAGAACCTGAAAGCTGCCACTGCCAAAGGCGCCATCCCCAAAGGGATCACACCATTTGCTATAGCGTGTTTAATCGGCGGCAACGCAGCTTTCAAGCCATGTCGGGCAAGAGCCTCTAAAATCTCTGCCTGCAATGGATCAAGCCCCGCAAAGCCCTTACAGCGCCGTGCGTTTCATAAAACGCACAAAGGACGCTTTAACACTTTAAATTTGCTGCATAATTTTCTCCTCAAAGCGATTCCGACTTAAGGGACTATGCAGTCGCTTTTTCAACCTGGATCTGAAGCGTTCAAGGCCGGAAAGCGTTGCGCATGGAGACAGGAAGTTCGTCACAATGAAATTGCATTAAGCACGAATCAACCCAATATTGGTCAAAACACCCCTAGTAATTCAGTGTATTTTTTCTGCATTCTAGATTACGAGTCAAATCGTGGAACCTTAATCAAAGCAATACCGTGATCAGGCAGCAGGTGAAACGTATTACGACGGCATGACAACATCAAATTTGATGTCGATTGCTACGGATACATCCTGCGCGAAATTCACCATACCGTATTTGCTAGGAATTAAGCATCCCACTCCCATATCAAATGAAATAAACGGTGCACACGGCGCGACCATGATAAAACCGAGAGACATCGTTGGAAGTTCAATCAAGGAATTGGCCTTCTGCGCACAGTACATGCATATAACTTTTTCCAATCACTATCGGCTGACGGCTTCTCTTGCCGCAATCTTTGGTGATGAGCCGAAAGAGAGATATGTCGGTGACGTAATCCTGTCTGTCAACGATTGCGACGAAGGCATACTCATCCGCTTCCTGCGCCGCTGGCCGCTGTTGATCGGCGCTCCTGACGAAGCAACAGCATACCCGGCCATCATGACGCTGCGCCACGGATCACACGTGCTGACCTGGCAATTCGAACACCAGGATGCCGAGATTTAAGACGGAGAGTCATTAAAAATGGCGGCCCGTGTTTTGCGCATGGATGTTATCGTTGATATTGATCCCAGTTGAACGCGACATATGATAGTATAAATCGCATTATCGAAATAATTTTCGCAAAAATGGAAATAGAACCGGCGGTTCCTGCCCTATAGCTCCATAGCCTGACCTCGTCAGCGAAAACAGCTTATCCTCTCCCCGCTCCGAGCGCGTCATATAGAGCATGTTCAATGCTTGCAGGATCGCAGGCGTCATCCCAGTCGACCAAGGCAAATCCTTCGCATTCACGTCCCGGCCTCCGGCATCGTAAAGCGTCTGCAAGATATAGTGGAGATCACCGTGCGTCATACGCCATTGTTACATGCCGACGCTGATTTGAACAGTCGCAGGTCCCAACCGACACGCGGTTCGATGGTTTGTTACAGCACATGGAGACCACCAATCCACAGGTCTTGCGAAATCCGACTGCGCGTTGACGGCTAAGATCAGCTTGAAAAACCGATTATCACCACCCTTGCTGATATTGGGTCAATTGCCAGAACGGGCTTCGGATGTGGGTTTTCGACTTTTCAAGCTCAGACCTCCATTGACTTGAAAAGAAGCCGCCACGCGCCATCCTATTTGGATGATCCAATGAATTTGCGGAGAGCCGCTATTGAACGTTTCGGACTTCAGCCAACATCGCTTTGCGCCATCGCTGATTGCCGCGGCAATTGTTTGCCTTGGTCCGGTCAGCGTATCTCTCGCAAATAGCATTATGGTCGCACAAGCTCTTGCTGTTTGTCGATCCACAAGTGTCGAGGAGGCAAGGCAAAGGGGAGACCAGCTCGGATGGCCCCGGATGCCGGAAGACAAGAATTGGAAATCATCTTACGAGAGCTATAACAAGATGACGGTCGACGTCGTTGGATGGTGGGATGAAGAGGCCGGGAGCCGTTTGTCATTCTGGGTCGCGACAGGGGTAAATCCGGGTCGGGCATGCAGCTACAGTTTGACCAACAATGACAGCCTGCTCGCCGACCTAAAGGTTGAACTCGGCAAGCCTGAAAATGAAGATCACAACGAGATATCCGACACCGCATACTGGCAACGGCCCGGGGCGGAAATCTATTTCACAAAAGTAGGATCATCGTCCGGTTTCACCATGGGCGTTAAATAATGATCGGAAGAACGTGGGTAGACGCAAAGTGCGAGCCTACAGACGCAGAACAGAGCAAAATCGCCGACGACATCGCCATTCGTGGACGCATCGAAACCATGTGCTCTCTCCTGGCAAAGGATGAACGCGAGATTGAAAGCCGCAGCCAATCGACGGTCGCCAAACCACGCATGGAGGATATTGGGAGCTCAAAAGCGCAGTCCTTTAGCCGACGCCGACCGTATCTCAACCTCGAACGTCTGAATTGCGATCGCAGCATCCCCCCTCACCGCGGCCATCCGGGTTAGGTGAAAGTGGTATAGCGCCCCTTAGCTGCCTTTGTTCCATAGCTCAGGCGATTATGCTGGCAGCGGAATGCGCTTGAGCAGTGGGCGAAGCTTGTTTAGGAACTCAGGGCTGCCACATGCGAAACGAAGCTTCGATGACAGGTCAATCTTGCCCCAGTCGATCGTATGGGAGGCACCGAGGTTGTCGAGTATCGGCAGCGCAGCCATCACATCCCAAGTCGAATCCCCAAGCGACAGATAGCCGTCCGTTTCGCCCATCGCCACCTCGACCAGGGAAATCGTCGCCGCCCCTCCGACGCGAAAGCTGATGCCAAGGTCGTCCGAGAGACAGCGTATGACCTCAAGTCTGTCAGCCGTCGATACCGAGGGATGGAAGCTCAACCCCGTTACGGCCCGTGACATGTCGAGGACGGGAAGCGACTTGATCGGCTTGCCGTTGAGTCTTGTCGGCACCGACCTGCCTCCGACGAAGGTCAGGTCCCGGGCAGGTGCGTGGATGACCCCAAAGACCGGCCGACGGCTTGCGTAAAGACCGATGGAAACTGCCCAGTTCTGGTTGCCCCGAACGAAGTTGAACGTCCCATCGATCGGATCGACAACCCAGATGCGGCCCGAGGTTCCCGTGATCTCTCCACCCTCTTCGCCGAAGATGCCGTCATCGGGAAAGGCTTTCTGCAGGCTCGCTATCAGGAGGGTCTCAACCTGCCTATCGGCCTCGGTCACAAGATCGAGGTGACCCTTCTTTTCGACCGGAAGGCTCGCCAGAGACTGAAAATAGGTCAGGGCCAATTTTCCGGCTTCCTTCGCAATGTCTTCGACGACAGCCTCGACCGCACTGGTGGCCGAGGTAGAAGCATGCATGTCAGCCACGGGCCATATCCCTCAGCCTTGTCACCTGTGCCACGTCGTCGCCGAGAAGCTGATCCAGCTGGCCTTCGCGAACCCATTTGACGATCTGGGCTTCAATATCGGTGCCGTACTGTATCAGCTTTTCGTGATACTGAGCCGGCAGGTAAGTGAAGACGGCAAAACCCTCTTCGTGGAGCTGGTGTGCCTCGCCGCTGGCGAAATGATACATCTCGATGTTCATCGCATCGAGATTGGCCTGACGGGCAATCGCGGCGGGATCGATCAGTCGGGAATGCATCAGACCGACGGTCGGCACATCAGGGATTGCCTCTTTCACCGCTTTCAGCTGAACGTAGTCGAACGAGGAAAACTGCAGAAGGTCTGCGCAGGCCAATTCATCGATCAGAGTCTTCAGCTTCGGAAACAAGACGTCATTGCGGTCGTAGATCTTCAGTTCGAGCTGATAGATGATACCGAGTTCGCGGGCGAGCTGCAGCGCATCTCTGAGACGCGGAACCTGTTCTCCGGCAAATTCCGCGCCGAACCAGCTTCCGGCGTCCAGCCTGGAGACTTCCGAATAAGTCATCTTCTGGATGATGCCACGGCCGTTGGTGGTCCGATCGACCGTCTTGTCGTGCATCAGCACCAGTTCGCCATCACTGGTGATACTGAGATCAGTCTCGCAAGTGACAAGAGGGCCAGCATATTCGAAAGCCTTTCGAAACGCGGCAAGTGTGTTTTCCGGCGCTCCGGCGCTATGTCCGCGATGGCCGCCAAGGCGCATCGTCTCAATGGTCATTCTGAGCGGATTCACCTTATCTTCCTTTTGTTTAGCGCAGCCGTGCATCGAGACGATCGCGCAGGTAGTCGCCGAGCAGACTGATGGAGAGGGTCGTTAGGACGATGACCGTGCCGGGAAAGGCGGCGAGCCACCAGGCGATCGCCAGATAGTTTTGACCGTCGGCCACCATCAATCCAAGGCTCGTTTCCGGCGGCTGAATGCCGAGCCCAAGAAAACTCAGGCCGCTTTCCAGCAGGATGATTTCCGGGAAGTTGACGGTGAACTGCACGATCAGCGGGCCGGCGATGTTTGGCAGCATATGACGAAGGTAGATGCGCATCGACGGCACGCCGACAATGCGGGCCGCTTCCGCATAGCCCTCTTCCCTGGCGCTGATCACCAGGCCACGCGTCAATCGCGCATAGCGCTCCCAGCTGGCAAATCCGACGAGAAAGACAAAGAGCAACGGGCTTGAGCCGAAGAGAGCAAGCACCCCGAGTGCGATGACGATGAAGGGTATCGAGGCCATGGCATCGGCAAAACCCATGATGAGATTGTCGACAAAGCCGCCGAAATGCGCAGCCGCGAGCCCGAGACTGGCGCCGACAAGGGCGCAGATGATCGAGCCTACCAGCGCGATCATAAGGGTCATCTGCGTAGCAACCAGGAGATTGCTGAGGATGTCGCGTCCCAGATAATCGGTTCCGAAGGGAAAGGCCACCGAGACGAGCGGCCGCATCAGCCGGAGGAGCGGGTTCTGGTTCAGCGGATCATGCGGAGCGATCCATTGCGCCGTCAGCGCAACGACGACTACAAGCGCTATCCAAACGCAGCAAACACCGATGCTGGCCGGCATCCCCCGAAACGGAGTTTTCATTCCACGCGCTGCGGGCGTCGCTGTGGTCGATGATCGCATGTCACGGCTTCCTGATCTTGGGGTTGAGCAGGCCATAGAGAATGTCAACAGTCAGATTGATCGACACCATGAAGACCGTGAACAGAATGATCATCGCCTGGACCACCGGCAGATCGCCGGTGGCCGTGGCCCTGACAAAGCCGATGCCGAGTCCTGGCCATGCAAAGACGGGTTCGATCAGTGCCGCCCCTCCCATCATGCCACCCGCGATAAAGCCCAGCGTGGTGACCATGGGGATCGCCGCATTCGGCAGCGCGTGCCGCAAGATAATCTCCCAGTCAGGCGCCCCGTCGGCACGCGCAGCCGCGATATAGGGCTGCCCCAGCACGTCGAGCAGCGTCGAGCGCATGAAACGCGCAACGGCCGCAGCGTTGAACAATGCAAAGGTCGCGATCGGCAGGATCGCATGGTTTAATGTCGAACTGCCCGAACTTGGCAGCACACGCAGCCAGACGGCAAAGACAAAGATGAAGACAAGGCCAAGCAGGAAGTTGGGAACGCTGTAGCCCAGGACGGCACCTGCCATGACGCCCTTGTCGAGCGCGGATTCGCGCCTGATCGCGGCCAGAATGCCGGCGGGAATGCCGATCAGCATGCTGAGCAGCAAGGCTGGCACCGTTAGCATCAACGTCTTTGGTATCCGTTCCGCAACAATGTCGAAGACCTGCCGTCCATCGCCAAAGGAGATGCCGAAATCACCGCGCGCGGCGTTTGCGACATAATAGGCATATTGTTCTGGAAGCGACCGATCCAGACCCCATTTGGCATTGAACGCGGCAACCGCCGCAGGACCGACATCGTCGCCGAGCATCTGCTGGGCTGGATCTCCGCTCAGGCGCAGAACGATAAAGACGAGCGTGACGGTGAAGATGAGCACCGCGATCGCTCGAACCAGACGGGCAAGGATAAAGGCCGTCACAGCGCCGTCTCCTTCTGTGAGACTGGTTGCCTGTCTGTCATCATGTCCATTTGCGGCGCGATCGATCGCGGTAATTCCTCCGCACGATGACAGGCAGTGTGCTGGCTGACGCCATGCGCCGAAATGAGCCGGAGTTCGGGTGTTTCAACGGCGCATCTGTCGAGCGCGAAGGGACAGCGCGACCGGAAAGAACAACCCTGCAACACTTTCGACGCATCCAGCTCGCCCTTGATGGGCGGTTCGATATTGCGAACCCTTGGATCCATGGTCGGGACAGATGCGAGAAGCGCCCGCGTATAGGGATGGCGCGGCCACGCATAGATGGTTCGAATGTCGCCAGTCTCGACGACGCGGCCCAGATACATGACTGCGATGCGATCGACGAGATGGCGGACGATACGCAGGTCGTGGGTGATGAAGACATAGGCAAGATCACGCTCCTGCCAGAGCGACCGTAAAAGCGCGACCACCTGGGCCTGAACCGATACATCGAGAGCGGACACCGCCTCATCGAAAACAACCAGTTTCGGATCGAGGATCAGGGCGCGGGCAATCACGACACGCTGTCGCTGGCCGCCCGACATCTGGTGCGGATAGCGGCTCATCATCGTGCTCGACAGGCCGACGCGCTCGAGCATGGTGGCAACGCGTTGATAAGCGTCTGCCCGGCTGGCAATATAATGGATCAGCAGTCCCTCGGCTACCTGCTGTCCAATGGTCATCTGCGGGTTGAGAGCCGAGAGCGGGTTCTGTTGCACCAAAGAGGTGCGAGTCCGAAACTCCTTCCAGTCCCGTGTGTGACGCTGCTTGTGGTTGATGCCTTCGAACCAAACATCGCCCCGTGTGGGCTCCGTCAATCCGAGCAGAAGCCGTCCGAGTGTCGATTTGCCGCTTCCGGATTCGCCAACGACACCGAGGCGCTCGCGGATCGCAAGTTCAAAGCCAATCGAGTCCACCGCAAGCTGGGTGGTCGGCCGGGCGAAGAGGCCGGTCTTGTGGCGGAATGCCTTGGTCAGACCGCTGGCTTGAAGAAGAGGAGCGCTCATGCTGCCACCGGATGGTAACAGGAGGCCTCGTGGGCGAGACCGATAGTGATGGGCGCCGGAAAGCGGGTGGAACATTCGCCGCTCGCACGCAAGCAGCGTGGGTGGAAATGGCATCCCACCGGAAGGCTATCGAGCAGCGGGACGGATCCAGGGATTGGGACCGGCGGTGCAAGATCATCAGGATCGATGCTGGGCATGCAGTCGATCAGCGCGCGTGCGTAAGGATGCGCCGGTCGTTCGAGCAGTTCAGCGACGGGTGCCGTCTCGACGATCTTGCCGCAATACATCACGGCCGCCCTGTCCGCGAGCCGGGCAATGATGCCGAGATCGTGCGATACGATCATCAGTGCCATGCCGGTTTCCGCCTTCAGCTCTTCCAGCAGATGCAGGATCTGGGCCTGCATGGTCACGTCGAGCGCCGTCGTCGGCTCGTCGGCAATCAGCAACTTGGGCTTGGCCGCAAGCGCATGCGCGATCATCACGCGCTGGTTCATGCCGCCGGAAAACTGGTGCGGATAGGCCCGCAGCCGGCTCGCGGCGCGGTCGATGCCGACGCGTTCCAGAAGTCGCATGGCCTCCATCCGAGCATCCTTGCCCTTGAGACCCTGATGGCGGTGAAGCGCCGTCTCCAGATAATACCCGATCGTATGAACAGGATTCAGGCTGCTGGTCGGGTCTTGAAAGATCATCGCGATCTTCGGGATAGCCGGCCTGGAGATACCGGATCCGCCGGGCTCGAAGGCCACGCTGCCGCCGCTGAGCACAATGCCGCGCGGCAGCGCATTGGCGATCGCATAACAGGTGATGCTCTTGCCGCAGCCGGATTCGCCAACAAGGCCGAGCGTCTGACCTGCCTCCAGAGAGAAACTGACGCCGTCCAGGATCGTTATGTTGCGCGCGGGAATCCGGACGACGAGGTCGCGAACGGTCAATAGGTCGGACATGGCGGATCTCCGTGTGCGGCGCGCATGCATGCGCACCGCCGGTTCGACAGGTTGCTCAGCCGAAAGCAAGGTTGTTGCGGAATTCCATCATCTCAAAGCTGATTGGCCTCCAGTGAACGTCCTTGCGTGCGGCATAGACATCGAAGGGCTGGTAGAGGATCACGGCCGGCGCTTCCTCTTCGAAGATGTCACGGAGGCGGTTGAAGGCGTCGAAACGCTCCTTACCATCCGGTATTTGCGATACCTTCGTGCACAAATCGTTGAACTCCGCGGGCGCCTTCCAGCCCCAACGCTTCTGAACCTGGCCCTTGGGTCCGAATTCGCAGATCATCGTCGCCCAGGCATCCGTCATCCACTGGCCGTTGGACCAGTTGCGCATATAGCTGTCCTGATCCTTCGGTGCGCCGCCCGGTGCATACACCTTCGGCACCACGGTCACGCCGATCTGCTTCCACATCTCGATCATCATCATCAAGGCGGGAACGGCGTTTGCATAATAGTTGCCCATCGTATGGTAGGTGATCGGCGTACCGTCGTAACCGCTTTCCTTCACTAGGCGCTTGGCCTCCTCGATATTGTATTCCATGGCGTGACGGTTCGGATCGAAGGTCTTGCCGTAGTTCGGGAAGTTGAAGCCATTCGGAATCGTCGCCTTGTTCGTCCAGAGTGATTGAACGATCAGCGGACGATTGACCGCAAGCGCCAGGGCGCGGCGAAGCGGTTTCGACTGGAAGACGGGCTGGTTCATGTTGAAGGTGAACATGTGGAAGTTTTCGACGATATTCCCACGCGTCTCCAGGTCGGGATAGCTGTTGATCAACGCCATATCGTCCGGCGTCAACGTCGTGACGATATCGTATTCGCCGCTGATCAGGCCGGCGACGCGCGTTGCGGGTTCGGCAACAAGTTGGTACGTGATTTTAGATGCTGTCGGCTTCAGACCCCAATAGGCGTCGTTGGCTTCGATGACAACGCGGTCATTGGCAACGAACTCGACAAACTTGTAAGGACCCGTTCCAACCGGTTTGCTACCAAAAGCGGCCGTTCCAAGCGTCTTGTAATATGCCTTGGGAACGATGCGACCCATCCAGGATGCCATGTAGGACTCGGTCAGGGGCGTCGGGGTCTTTGTGCGGATGACCACAGTGTACTTGTCCTCGACAACCGGTTCGTCGAAATCAAGCGCGTAAGAACCGCCGAGCGGGATCACCTTGATCGCGTCTGGCCCCCAGAGACGTTCCGAAGAGAAGGTGTAGGCGACGTCGTCTGCGGTCATTTCGACACCATCGTGAAACATCACCTTCTGGCGCAGCTTGAAGCGCACCGATTTGTCGTCGATCCGTTCCCAGCTCTCGGCCAGCGAGGGCATCAGATTGATGCCGTTGCCCGGCGCGCCATTGCTGAAGAAATCGCGCACGACAAGCGTATCGAAAATCTGGTTGACGATGCGGGGACCGACATTGCTGATGGCGTTGATCGGCTCCAACGTAACCGGAATGCCGTTGACGCCGATCTTCAACGCGCGGCGCTCGGCAGAGAAGGCGAATCTGGCACTTGCGGTCGAGGCAAGCGCCGCGACGCTTGCGCCGATCATGAATTTTCTACGGTTGGCCTTAAGCATCTGTTGTCTCCTGGTTGGAAGATGCTGTTGATGGAAATGTCGATTTGCCTAGTTCGCGATGACGAACTTCTTCCGCAGCCTCTCAGGCGCGGCATCGATGATGGATTTCGTGCCGGAGTCGGTCACTATGACGCCGACGTCCTCGATCTTCGCGACGACCGAAAGGCTGAATTTTGTGAACTTTGAATGATCCGCCACAACGATCACCCGCCTCGACACCTCGATCATGGCGCGGGCCACGCTTGCGTTCAGTGGCGACCCCGTGCAGATCAGACCACGATCAATATCGATCGAGGCCGCATTGAGAATGAGTTTATCGGCATTGAACTGGCGAATGAATTGCTCCGCCAAGGGGCCACGGAAGGACCGATTTGTCTCCGTATACTCACCGCCGACGGAATAAATGTTCTGCCCATCGAAACGGGTCAGTTCAGCAATAATGTCGAGCCCGTTCGAGATGAAAGTAAGGCTGCTTCGCCCGGTCAGCTTCTTGGCCACTTCCAGCGCGGTGGTGCCGGCATCTAGCAACACGGTGTCGCCATCGGTCACCATGCGCGCGGCGACATCAGCGATGACGGCCTTTTCCGCCTGCTTCAAGACAAGCCGCGCAGCGTTCGTTGCATCCTGCGCGACCTGATTGACATTGACGGCACCGCCATGGGTGCGCCGAATGAGCCCCGCTTCCTCAAGCTCACCAAGGTCGCGGCGAACGGTCGCCACCGAAATATCAAAGCGCTCTGTCAGCGTACGGATGTCGACGAAATTCTGTTCGCGCAGCAACTCGACAATCTTCGCTTGACGATCTTCCGCTTGTGTCAACACCGGCCGCCCCTTGTCATCAATTTGATGCATATCGATCATTGATGAGCGATATCTATCGTCAATGGGTGACGTTCCTATGACAAATCTGGGTAACTAACCGTGTTTCGGCAGAAACATTTAATACTAGGGAGAAAATGATCGAAAACGATCATTCGTTCATAAAGGCCTTTCGAGGAAAGCCGGTCGCTCAAAACCATGAAGATAAACAGCTGCCCGCAGCAAGGTCCGAATTATTCAGCAAGGGAACAGCCTTCAATAACAGTAACCCTGGAATGCGCCCCGTTTCGCCGGACAGTCGGCCAGCTCGATTTAGCCCTGATGAACTGCCGTGGGGAAGCCATCTTAAGCGAGGAATGGGGAGGGCTTTCGTTGTGGTCTTCGATCCATCCATCGATATGCCGGAGCGCGGTGTCGGCGTCCGATATCGCCGTGAGTATCCTCACTCGTGAAACCGCTCCTGCCAGTCCTTGGGCCCGACGCCTAACCTGCGCAGAAACACCCGCCGCATGGTCTCCGGGGAGCCGAAACCGCATTTGCGAGCGGCGGCTTCAACCGAAAATCCGGTCTCCAGTAGCCCTTGCGCCCGTTCAAGCCGGATGATCTCAACCGCGTCGGCGGGTGTGCGGCCCGTCCGTTGCCGGTAATGGCGGGCGAAAGATCGAAGGCTCATTCCCGCCCGATCCGCCAACGTATGTAGCGTCAGCGAATGGGTCAGATTGGCCGAGATCCAAGCGTGAAGATCGGCGAACCTATCGTCCGCGGTCTGGAGTCTCAGCGGCGCGCTGAATTGCGACTGGCCGCCGGGCCGCTTAAGAAAAACCACCAATTCGCGGGCGACGGCGAGCGCAAGTGCGCGACCGTGATCCTCTTCAACCATCGCCAAAGCGAGGTCTATCCCGGCCGTCACGCCCGCCGAGGTCCAGATCTTACCATCTCGCAAAAAGATTGGGTCGCGTTCGAGGCGAACCTGCGGAAACCGCCCAGCGAATTCGTCATAGCGATGCCAATGCGTTACGGCGCGGCGGCCATCCAGCAAGCCTGCCTCCGCCAGCAGAAACGCACCGCTGCAAACCGACGCCATACGCCGTGCATGGATCGCCCGGTTACGAACCCAGTCGATCAAGACCGGACGGCTGCATGCGACATTGACCCCGCTGCCGCCAACAGCGATGGCGGTGTCGGGCGCCGGCCGGTCTTCCGAAAGGAGAGCACACCGCAGCGCAATCCCGGAATTGCAGGTCACCTCCACCATTTCCGCGACCAAGGCGATATCGTAGAGGGGTCCCTTTTCGGAGTGGGCGCTTCTGCGCGCAATCTCATTGGCCGACGCGAAGACCTGTGCAGGACCCGTCACGTCGAGCACCTGGGCATCCGGGAAGACAAGGATTTCAATCCGACGCAAAATCGTGGTTGGCATCAGCATGGCGTTTGGCATGAAACGAGGGATAATTGGCAATCACGCCAAATCATTTCCTGTCATGGTCTCGGGGTCAAGACAGGAGAAAAAATAGTGTCCATCCGCTTCGGTATTCTTTGCTTTCCCAATGTTCAGCAACTCGATCTGACTGGCCCCTACGAGGTTTTCGGCTCTGCACGCGATGTGCGGGTCGATCTGGTCTGGAAAAACACGGCGCCTGTTCGGGCTTCGACGGGCCTGTGGCTCACGCCCGACCTGACCTTTGAAGAGGCACCTGCGTTCGATGTCATCTGCGTGCCGGGCGGTGGCGGCGTGAACCCGCTTCTGAAAGACGAAGAAACGCTCGACTTCGTGCGGGCGCAAGCGAAGACCGCGCGCTTCGTCACCTCCGTCTGCACCGGAGCGCTGGTCCTGGGCCAAGCCGGACTGCTCGCTGGAAAGCGCGCGGCGACGCATTGGAACGCGATGGATTTTCTCCCACGGTTTGGGGCGACAGCAGTCGAGGCGCGCGTTGTTCGCGACGGCAATCTGATCACCGCCGGCGGCGTCACATCCGGGATCGATTTCGGCCTGTCGGTCATCGCGGAATTCATGGGACAGGATGAGGCGGAGACGATCCAGCTCTCGCTAGAATACGCCCCGGCTCCGCCCTTTGATGCCGGATTGCCGACGCGGGCGCGCCCGGAAATTCTTGCGGCGGCCCGCCAACGCATGGTTCGGTCCAGGCAAGAGCGAGAGGCGCTGATTTCGCCTTGCTTCAAGGCAAACCAAAAGTAGCTAGGACAAACTTTTCCTTCGCCATGGCGCCCGAGACAAACACGCATGGGAATTTCTTTGGCCCCTCCCCGACCAAGACGCTGCAGAGCGAACGATTCAATCGCCTGAATTGCAGTTGTCGTTGGGCGCTCGGATATCCAAGGTTTGCCTCACAGCCCTTAATCGCGCTGATTAGGCCAGGAATCACAAATAAAAATTACCGCACGTACAGCGTCAGGCTGAGCGGAATCCACAACCACAAGGTTTTTCCGATGAAACCGAGAGGTCTCCATACGGGCAGCATCAGAGACGAGGAAGTTTCCGATGCCTGATATCGACGCCAAGGTATCCGTTGCTCAAAAGGCCAGGCACCGGCAGTTTCTGGGCATCCTCTCTTACAAGCTGCGGATCGCATTCTGCGGGCTTCTGACAATCCTTCATCATGCCGATCAGCAACACAAGCGGCTCGATCTCATCCACCACGAACAGGTGGCGTCATGGGCAAGGTGATCGATCCTGTTGGAACCGCGGAACATATCAGCCAGACCGCCGCCCGGGTTCTGGAACAGACGAAACATGCCATGGAGTCGAAAAAAATGGAAAACGCAATTCAGGTTCATACGCCGCAACAGATCGCAGCCGCACAGGTGGCGCGTACCATCACTCCATGGAAATGCTCGACCGAGCGGTCTACTCTGGCGCCGGGGTCGAAATCCTCATCCAACCCATGGCACTGCGAAGCCAACCAGGCGCGCAAGCGCCCTCAATGAAACCATGGCGATGACCAAGGCCAATTTGCCGGCAATCGTCAAGACGAGGAAGGTGGACTTCACCACGCAGAAGGGCCGCACGAATTACCGGTATAAGGATTTGGCGTCGATCATGAACCATGATCGGGCCGGTTTTATCCGCCAATGGGCTTTCCGTCCGCTACCGCCCCGAGGCGGAGCCGAACCAGCCGATTTCCGTCACCTGCATCATTTCGCACCGCATGGGCCATAGTGAGGAAAACACCCTCATGGCCGGGCTGGATGACAACAGCAACAAAAACAGCATTCGGGCCATCGAATCGACAATCACATATCTGCAGCGCTACACGCTGAAAGCCGGTCTGGCTCCTTTGATGACATCGGGCAATGATCGATATTAAATTCATATATCTCTATGTGAACACATCATGACATGGGACAAAGCGATATTACCACCGCCAACCTGTGCGCCCACTTGTCAGACTTCCCGATATTGCGGATTCGGCTTTCTCTGACGCGGATTGATGGTTTGTTACAGCACAGGAACACCACCAATCCACAGGTCTTGCGAAATTCGATTGCGCGTTGACAGCCGTTTGATGTTCACGATCCAAATCGCCCTATGCAGCATCGCCGGAATGTGACGATAGCCATACTGGCCATGCTGGAGGGCGAATGCAGTGACGTCAGCGGTCAAAGCCGTTTCATCGTGTGGTGGGCTTTTCAATTTTACGCTGCGAGGAACGACGGGCGGGACTTAGAGGTTCTCTCTTCTGCAGCCGCCTCACCCAGAAGCATCTTCCATTCAATCAACTTCATTGCCTATGACAAACCGTTATCGGTTTTCTGATCAAGAATCCTTCGCGCTTTAAACTTCACGCCATCCTTTGGACGCGAGTCTTTCATTTTCTGCATCACAGCACAGACAATTAGCGTAAAATAAAAAAATTGAACAAATAGCGAAAAGAATATGACTTTTAAAAAATTTTCGAAAGTGAATTGCGACAACAAAAATGTGTAGACGGCGAACGAAATTATTAATAAAAACATTATAAAAAAGGCACGAGGTGCATAGATCATTTTTTGAAAGTCAAAATATCTCTTCTCAAATTTAAATAATGAATTTACTGCATTTTTCATTTTGACCCTCTTGACGAGATATGCTCGAGTAATTCAATTAAAAATTGAATTACTATTTTAATTCAATTTTTAATTACATAGCTTTTACAAAACTTAACAAATCAATCCTGACAAGACGCCTCAATTGGGCTGATAAATCATATCTTTAAACGAAAAATATACTTGATCTGCGGAGAGCGAACTGGTGAAGTCTGTGTTCTCGTCCTGCAAATGCGCCTAATCTATCCTGGAGGCGGCGTCATTTCTTTGAATCCCAAAGAGGCGCTCGTACTACCAACGAGCCTTTTCAGGCACTCCAACGCGCAGCAGTCGGAATCGTAATCGACACCAAGCCTTTTGAGCGATTGATTGAAACTACTGAGAAACAATCGACTATTCACTTGGGAACTAAATGTGCCACACGCTCAAAATCGCTGGACAGAGCAGCAAGCGAAAAAGCTGCCACACGCTAAAAATAGCGGCGAAAAATCAGAGATTTATATATTTGGGAAGAAGGGAATGGAGGCCTCGCCCGGAATCGAACCGGGGTGCAAGGATTTGCAGTCCTCTGCGTAACCACTCCGCCACGAGGCCATTCCATAACTTAAAAGCGTGTGGTGACGGGCATTTAGAACGGATCGAAAAGAAGCGCAAGAGGAATTTCCGAAAAACCCCGTTCTAAAATTTTTGAAACTATATCCGAGCCGGGTTCCGCAGGCATGACGAGACGGAAAGTCAAAAAAATCGCCTCCAGTTCGGCATGCCCTGTGCAGAAACGATGGAGCCACACATCATCCTTGACTCTTCATTGGTAGGAACATAACAAGAACAATATAGCGTATCGATACGCTGACAGCCTGCTTTCACAGGAGATCTTCGATATGTGCTCAAAGTCTGGTTCCCCAGAAGCCGACCGGATTGCTCATCTTATTGAATGGCACGACGGCGATGCAAGAGCCGCCATCGCCACGCTCTTGGATGATGTGCATCATTTGCGTCAGCAATTGGCAATTGCGTCAAATGCAATCAGTCTCGGCTATACCAGAGGATGGGTACCCGTCGATGAGGTGAACTGCATGAAGGATATCATCGGCGGCACCATACCACCCAGCGCCATGACAGATCATGAAGCGACTGCATAATTCCTCAAGCCGGTGACGGTTAAGAAATTACGCAACCAATATAGAGCGTTACAGCATCGTCTGTGTGTTTGTCCTTTCGGGGAAGCAGAAACTCCGCTTTTCCCAAAACAAATTCTAGGCCTTAAGCTTGTAGCCGGTACGGAACATCCAGGTCAGCACCGCGAGGCAGACGGTCAGGAACAGGCCGATCATCGCCAGACTGATCAATGGATTGATATCCGCCTCCCCGAAGAAGCTCCAACGGAAACCGCTCACCAGGTAGAAGACCGGGTTTAAGTGGCTGATCATCTGCCAGACGGGCGGCAGAGCGTTGATCGAGTAAAATGTCCCACCCAGAAAGGTCAACGGCGGGATGACCAGCATCGGCACCATGCTCAATTGTTCGAAATTCTTCGCCCATATGCCGATGATGAAACCCGCCATACTGAAGGACATCGCCGTTAAAGCCATAAAGACCAGCATCAACACCGGATGATCCACCCGGATATCAACGAACAGCGTCGATGTGGCCAGAATGATCAGGCCGACGATCATCCCCTTGGTGGTCGCCGCCCCGACATAGC
Source organism: Agrobacterium vitis (assembly GCF_013426735.1). Classification (NCBI taxonomy): domain Bacteria; kingdom Pseudomonadati; phylum Pseudomonadota; class Alphaproteobacteria; order Hyphomicrobiales; family Rhizobiaceae; genus Gillisella; species Gillisella vitis. The sequence goes on along the minus strand of NZ_AP023272.1, from coordinate 2,021,018 downwards.
CCAGCAGAACCTCACCCAGCGCAATCGGCGCCGAGAGAATTTCATAGATTGTACCGGTGAATTTGGGAAAATAGATGCCAGTGGCGCCATTGGATATGCATTGCGAAATCAGCGTCAGCATGATCAGTCCCGGCGTAATGAACCCGCCATATCCCACCGCAGTCCCGGTTTGCATTTTCGTGCCAATCGCCGCACCGAACACGATGAAATAAAGTGCGGTAGACACGACAGGAGAAATCAGGCTCTGCATCAGGGTGCGGCGCATCCGTTGCATTTCGGCCCGGTAGATGGCCCAGACTGCGGTATAATTCATGATTTCCCCCCGGTCAGCGAAACAAAAATATCCTCGAGCGAGGTTTGCCTGGTGGAGATGTCAACCACAGCGATGCTGGAGGTTTCCAACGCCGTCAAAAGCGCCATCAAGGCGCCGGGCGTTGCCTGCGGCTCATAATCGTAAACGATCTGGCGACCTTCGCCAGCGAGGCTGAGGCGCCATTCGTCCAGCCGCCCCGGCAGGCTTTTCAGCGGCTCGGCCAGGTCCAGGATCATCTGCTTGCGGCCAAGCTTGCGCATCAGCGCCACCTTGTCCTCCACCAGCAGCACCTCGCCCTGGTTGATGATGCCGATCCGGTCGGCAATCTCCTCTGCCTCCTCGATATAATGGGTGGTGAGAATGATGGTGACGCCCCGGCTGCGCAGATCGCGCACCAGGTTCCACATATCGCGGCGGAGCGCCACATCGACCCCCGCCGTCGGTTCATCCAGAAACAGCACGCGCGGTTCATGGGACAGCGCCTTGGCGATCAGCACCCTGCGCTTCATGCCGCCGGAAAGCTCCCGCAGCACCGCATCGCGCTTTTCCCAGAGCGACAGGGATTTCAATATTCCCTCAAGATAGGCTGGATCGGCCTTGCGCCCATGCAACCCGCGCGAAAACGCCACGGTATTCCACACGGTCTCGAACTGATCCGTAGTCAATTCCTGCGGTACAAGGCCAATCAGCGCCCGGGTCTGGCGAAAATCCTGAACGACATCGTAACCATCGACAACAACCGTTCCGGATGTGGGATTGACGATGCCGCATATGATAGAAATCAGCGTGGTCTTGCCCGCGCCATTGGGGCCGAGCAGAGCGAGGATCTCGCCCTCCTCGATCTCCAGCGACACATCCTTCAATGCCGAAAAACCGGTGGAATAGGTCTTGGTGAGGGACTTGATCGATACGATAGACGCCATTCGTGCAGACAATCCTGAACGTCCGCCTCCTTGACTGTCGAGACAATGCGACAACACGGACCTTGCCATGCGCCCCACCGGTCTCCACTCCCGGAAACGGACTATGTGCAACAGAGGCGCCTATATAGCACGGCTCCTTGAACCGGCCACCGCTATAGGAAAAATCTTTTGTAAAAGAACACATCCACACATATGCAAATGGTCGCAATAGACACGGTTTCGTCGGCCTGCTTGGCCAGGTAGAGATATTGATCGACCGCATGCAGGTCATTGTCGAAGACCACACGCCCACCCACTTCCGTCACCCCGATGGAAACCGTGACCGTCACATGACCACTGTTCAGCAACACCTGTCTATGTGAGAGATCGAGATGAAATCTGTCACAGGCTATCAAGCGATTATATCCGTCATTCCTTAAATCCGAATAGATTTAAGGAATGACACAGAATATAGAAAGCGTTGTAGCGCCGCCTATAAGAAAACGCTGGTCTGTAATATCAAGATGAAGTTTATGATGTCCGTTCACCTTGATATTAGGCAGGAAGATCAGGCTGCGGCTTGGTTTCTCTTGCGCCCGGCGCGGATCTGCACCAGCGTATCGAGGTTCTGATTGACCCGGCAGTAGAATTCTTCGTCGATGAACGGGCGCAGCATGAAATCATTGCCGCCAACCTTCAGGAAACGCGCCGACAGCAAACGGTCCGACGAGGACGACACGCCGATGATCCGCAGTTCATGCGAGCCGCGCACAGCCCGGATGCGCCGCGTCAGTTCAAATCCATCGATGTCAGGCATGTTATAGTCGGTCACGACCAGACCGATATCGGCATTGCTCTTCAGCAGTTGCAGGGCCGTGGCACCGTTATCCGCCGTGCTGACCCGGAAATTGTAGCGCTTCAAGCGGCTCGACAGCAAAGCGCGCGCCGTCGGGCTATCATCGACGATCAGCACATGGTGATGGTGATTGGTAAGAAAGCGGCAAACGGACTCGATCAACATTTCAACCGCGAAGATATTGTCCTTGAGGATATAGTCGACAATATCCTTGGCCAATAGCTTTTCACGGGTTTTCTCGTGAAACGTGCTGGTAAAGACAACAGTTGGAATGTTCAGATCGGTCAGATATTCCAAAGCCTCGCCATTTTCGGCGCCCGGCAGATTGATATTGGAGATTGCCAATGTAACAGGCTCGTCGGAAAGCTCGTTTGCGGCCATCAAATCTTCATAGGTACGGCAGATTTCCGCATCAATATTGAAAATCTCTTTCAAACGTTGCGTGATCATGGATGTAAAGACATTGGAGTCTTCTGCGACGATAATACGTGCGTCCGGAAATTTTTCGCCGGAATATTGCATTCCTGAAACGCCAAGATAGGTCATGACACGCCTTTGAACAAGAGATCTTGCCGCAATATAGACATGACCGATTGCTGAAATATTAATCGAAACGGGGCGTTATACCTTCTATGCTTAATAAGAACAAAAAGGCGGCCCAGAGGTGGCCGCCTTTTTGGATAGATTCAGCGCGTCGTCTATCGACGGCAGGTTTCAAACATTGCCATCCGTCCTGTGTTCAGAAAACAGCAACTATTTCCAAACGCCACTTCAAGCAATATCTGGTTCCATTTTACCACTCTCAAGCCCTGAGAGCGGCATTATCAGGATCGAACGGGCTTTCGCCCACAACCACCGCGTCATAGAGATCGCCCAGGATCTTGATCTTCAGCTTGGTGCCTTCAGTTGCATAGCCGGGTTGCAGCATGGCAAGCGCGATGGATTTGCCGATGCGCCATCCATAGGTGCCATTGGTTGCACGCCCGACCAGATCGCCCGTTTCATTGTAGATCGCTTCCGAGCCGCGAGCATCGACATCCGCCACGCCTTCGACAACCAGGGTGGCGAAATTCCATTTCAGACCCTTTTCCTTATAGGCAACCAGAGCCTCCTTGCCGATAAAGTCCTTATCGAGCTTGATGAAACGGTCGAGCGCCGATTCGTAGGCATTGTATTCGATCGACATTTCCCTCGGGATCAGGCGGTAGGATTTCTCGACGGACATCGACAGCATGGCGCGGATGCCGAAAGGCTTGATGTCGAATTCGGCACCGGCCTCCATAAGCCTGTCGAAAATATAGGCCTGCATCTCGATGGGGTGATGCAATTCCCAGCCCAGTTCCCCGACAAAATTGACGCGCAGCGCATGGGCACTCGCCACGCCAACCGAGATTTCCTTGCCGGTCAGCCAGGGGAAATCCTTGTTCTCCAGGCTGGTGCGCGTCAGCTTTTGCAGCACCTGCCGCGACTTTGGCCCGGCCAGAACCAGCACGCCGAGCTTCTGGGTAATCTGCTGAAGCTTGACCGACCCATCGGTCGGAGCCAGCTTGCGCAGATAATCATGGTCATGGGCCTCGTAAGCGCCAGCCGACACCAGATAGAAGCGGTTCGGAGCCCATTCATAGACCGTGAATTCGGCGCGAACCCCGCCATGCTGGGTCAGCATGTGGCACAGCGCGATGCGGCCACGCTTCTTCGGGATGGCATTGGCAAACAGGCTGTCCAGCCAGGCCCGTGCGCCGGGACCGGACACTTCCATCTTGGCGAAGGCCGACATGTCGAGCACGCCGACATGCTCGTTGACATGCTTCACCTCATTGCCAACATGCTCGAAATAGTTCGAGCGGCGGAACGACCATTTCTCCACCACCCGGCCATCCTCGGTCGGGGCCGCATAATTGTGGTTGGTGATGACATCGACACCAACGCCAAGCTCGTTCTGGGGCACTTCATAGCCTTCGGGCGCAAACCAGTTGGCGCGCTCCCAGCCATAGACAGAGCCGAAGACAGCGCCCATTTTCTTTAGCCGGTCATAGACTGGCGTGGTTTTCAGCGGACGGGCGGCAGCGCGCTCCTCGTCCGGGTAATGCATGGTGAAGACATTGGCATAGGCTTCTTCGTTCTTGGCGATCAGATAGCCTTCCGTCGCATAAGGGCCGAAACGGCGCGGATCGGCACCCATCATGTCGAGGGTGGATTCGCCATCGACGATCCATTCCGCCAATTGCCAGCCGGCACCGCCAGCGGCGGTGATGCCAAAGGAATGGCCCTCGTTCAGCCAGAAATTCTTCAAACCCGGTGCCGGACCGACAATCGGATTACCGTCCGGCGTATAGGCGATGGCGCCGTTATAGACTTTCTTGATGCCGACTTCGCCAAAGGCCGGCACACGTACCATGGCCGTCTCGATATGCGGCATCAGCCGGTCGAGTTCTTCCTGGAAAAGCTCGTATTCACTCTCATCGGACGGACCATCGACATAACAGACCGGCGCGCCCACTTCGTAAGGCCCAAGCAACAGGCCACCATTTTCCTCGCGCATGTACCAGGCGCTATCGGCCTCGCGCAGGACGCCCATTTCCGGCAGGCCCTTGGCCTTGCGTTCAACAATGGCCGGATGCGGCTCGGTGACGATATACTGGTGCTCGACCGGAATGACCGGAATGTTGATGCCCACCATTTCGCCGGTCTTGCGGGCAAAATTGCCGGTACAGGAGATTACGTGTTCGGCGGTGATCTCACCCTTGTCGGTGGTGATCTTCCACAAGCCATCCGGCTGACACTCGATGGCCGTTACGGTCGTGTTGCGGTAGATTGTGGCCCCACGGTCGCGGGCACCCTTGGCCAGCGCCTGGGTCAGGTCGGCGGGCTGGATGTAGCCGTCGTCGGGATGTTGTATCGCGCCGAGCAGGCCTTCCGTTTCACACAGCGGCCAGATTTCCTTGACCTGTTCAGGTGTCAGGATGTTGACCTTGACGCCAATGGTTTCGGCAATCCCGGCATAATACATGAACTCGTCCCAACGATCCTTGCTGCGGGCGAGACGAATATTGGAAACCTTGCTGAAACCGACATTCATGCCGGTCTCTTCCTGGAGTTCCTGATAGAACTTCACCGAGTATTTATGGATCTGGCCGACCGAATAGCTCATGTTGAACAGCGGCAGCAGACCGGCGGCATGCCATGTCGAGCCTGAGGTCAGTTCCTTGCGCTCGATCAGCACGCTATCGCTCCAGCCCTTCCTGGCCAAGTGATAGAGCGTGGAAACGCCGACGACGCCGCCACCGATCACCACGGCCCGTGCATGAGATTTGATCGACATGGAATTTCCCCTGTTCTGCTGCGAGCGCAAGGCGCAAACGACCGGATGACGCCGCAAGATTGATCCCGCGACTATGATAAAGACCCGCTTCCCTGTGCCGCCCGTTTGCGACATGGGCATGGGCTGGCGCGACCTGCGGATAAAAACTGCTGATGTAACGATCCTTGATCAATCGCAAATCGCCAAACGCAGAGCAAGCCCTCGTCATAAGCCCTATCATAGACATGCTTTATTGCGGGATCAGGAAGACCAGCTTGCAATCCGGACGGTCGCAGGGCCGGTAGTTGAACTGGCGAAATCGCAACCTGCCTCGATCAGGTGAAACCAGTTCACGCTCTCCGCCTTCGCGGTCCAGCACCGTCTGCTCCCGCCAACCCTGCGCAAACAGCGGACTGTCGCGCTGTAGCTGTTCAATCAGCGCACGGACCGTCGCATCGCGCAATGCATGACTGTAATCGGCGCGAAATTCGGCCAGCAGCCGTAGCGCGCGCATTTCCCAATCGACAATGATCTCGCGGGCGCCGGGATTGAGAAATACATAGCGCAGCAGGTTTCTATCCTTGCTGTGCTCGCCAAGCCAATCAGGAAACAGGGATGCGGCTGCGGAATTGAAACAGCAGGCATTCCAGTTGCGGTCTAGCGCATAGGCTGGATGCTGGACCATGCTGACAGCCGTCACCAGGGACGCCGGCACGTCGTCAATGGCGTCTCCGTCTTCCTCGTCGGGGTCGCGCCGGGATGCCAGTTCAAAGAGATAAGCGCGTTCGGCCCGGGTCAATTCCAGGGCCCGCGCCAGCCTCGCCAAGGCCTGCGGCGAGGCCTGCACCTGGCGCCCCTGCTCTATCCAGGCACACCATGTGGCGCTGATGCCCGCTCGTTCGGCCAGTTCCTCGCGCCTCAGGCCCGGCGTGCGCCGCCGTCCGATCCGGTCCGGCACCAATTTTTCACGATGAGTGCGCACGAACTCACCCAGCAAACGTCTCTGTTCTACATCCAGCATGGCAGCATTTATAACAGGATAACTGCTCCTCTTGTAACAGCATATTGTTGGCGTCATGCTGTTTACACCAGGCGACATCACCATGCCCCTTGGCCTTCTTATGGCGACGATCTCAAGCCTTTGGCCTCTTCGAGAGAGTCACAATTCCACCCACCGAGGATGCCTCCCATCTTCGATGCCTTGATACGATACGGACAGTTCATGCAGCGGGACCTGAGCGGATTGCCACGAACAAAAGAAGGATGCGCTACACTCCAGACATGGAGTTGCAACGCTGAATTTCAAGCGTTTCATGATCTGAACCGGGATAAACCAGCTTAACAGGAACAGTTACATGCCAACAGCAACCAGCGAGAAAAATACAGTGAACGAAAATCACGACCACCACGTGCAGCAGAATTTCGGCCCAAGGGCGAGCGCCTATGTGGAAAGTGCCGTCCACGCTTCCGGCGCCGATCTGGTTCGCCTGGGCGATATCGCCCGCACCGCCAAGGCCAACCATGGCGTTGACCTGGGATGTGGCGGCGGCCATGTCGCCTATGCAATTGCACCGCATATGACAACCGTGACCGCCATCGATCTTTCCGCCGATATGCTGGCCGCAGTCTCTCAAACCGCAACTGAGCGCGGTTTAACGAATATTGCGACAATCAGGGCGTCAGCCGAGCAATTGCCCTGTGACGATGGTCTGTTCGATTTTCTCGCCTGCCGCTTTTCCGCCCACCATTGGCACGACGTCCATGCCGGCTTGCGGCAGGCCCAGCGCGTGTTGAAGCCGGGCGCCCCAGCAATCTTCATCGATGTGGTCTCGCCGCAATCGCCATTGCTAAACACGCATCTGCAAGCAGTCGAACTGCTGCGCGACACCTCGCATGTCAGGAACTACATGCTGAGCGAATGGACGCAGATGCTGGGACAGGCTGGGTTTGCGATAAAAACCTGTCAGACCAGCCGGCTGCGGATGGATTTCAAGGTTTGGACGGACCGCATGAACACACCGGATGCAATGCGCACCGCCATCCGCCTGTTGCAACAGGATGCCGCTGCCGAGACAAAAGCGCATTTCGAAATCGAACCCGACGGCTCCTTCATGCTCGATGTCGCGCTGTTTGAAACCCACAGGATATGAGGAGCCGGCTCGTCGCAAGGTGATTTGCCTGCGACGAGCAGTTGCCTATCAAGAAGCAGGCGATGGCGGCAGCGGTGCCGCTGCTGCCACGACATCTTCCGCATCAGCGGCTTCTTCCTTCAGAATCACGCCTTCGGCTTTGAACCTCTCGAAAATCCCCAGTCTCAACTCGTTGCGCACCGCAAGACCGTTCAAGACATCGCCGACAAACACCCGGACTTCAAATTCAAGATCCGCTCCATCAAATTTCTTGAAGACGACAACCGGTTCCGGGGTGCGCAACACACCGGGCACATCGCTTGCCACCTCTCTCAGCATGCCCATCACATGGCGTGGATCATTGACCGCCTTGGCGGCAATCTCCATATCGATTCGACCGAGCTTGTTGCGATGGGTCCAGTTGCCGACCGAGGCGTTGATCAGCTGTGAATTCGGCACAATGATCGACTGACGCTGAAAGGTTTCGATTTCCGTGGCGCGCACCGAAATACGCCGCACAAAACCTTCACTCGTACCCGTCGCCACCCAGTCGCCGACCTTGAAAGGCCGCTCGAAGAGCAGGATCAGGCCTGAAACAAAGTTGGAAATGATATTCTGCAAACCAAAACCGATACCGACCGACAAGGCACCGGCAACCAGCGCCAGGCTGGACAGGTTGATACCCGCCGCCGACAGGCCCATGAAACCGGCAACAATTGCGCCGAAATAGCCGACGGAGGTTTTGACCGAGTTGCGCACGCCCGGATCGACCTGCGAGCGCGCCATGACATTACCGTCAAGCCATTTCTCGAACCAGCGGGTCAGCACGACACCAATCAGGAAAATGGCGATCCCGCTGAAGATGCCGACAATGGAAATGCTGATGCCACCAACATTGATCTGGATGAACAGGTTATAGAACCAGGTCTGGATATCCGGCGGCTGGAATCCCCAGGACATCATGATCAGGGGAACGCCGATCACGAAAACGAAGCAGTAGATCAGCAATCCGGCGGCAATACCAAACTGGTCGAGCGCGACTGGTCCGAAATTGAAGCGACGCTGCAGGAAGCGGCCAACAATCGTCTCGGCAAACCGGTCACGCTCGGACACAGCCCGGCCTGAACGAATGCCGATATACATAGTGGCCGCCACGCCCCCCGTCAGGATAAGCTGGCTGGCAACGAACCGGGCCAGGCCAATATAGCCGATCAGGCTGGTGAAGATCAGCCAGACGCCGCAGACCCGAAGAGCGATGGCTGTCCGCTTCGACCATGGACGGCCACCCGTGGCGGCTTCATCCTCGGATTTCGGCAGAAGCGGACGAATGAAGGAAACCCAAAGCAGGATGAGACCGACCAGGCTTGACGACACCACACCCTTCAACACCGAGAGTTCGACTGGCGATCCCAATGTCTGCGCAATACTGGACAGGCCATAATCGAGACCGTTGATCACCGTCATAGCCACGAAGGCCGTGACCAATTGTCGGCTGCCCCGGTCGGACACATGCACGAGCCGCCATTTCGGCGCCCATGGGTTAAACACGGCGATTGCAAGCCGCGACGAGAAAAACACCAGCCAGAACACGCCGAAAAACGACGCGATGATCGGCTCGATGTCCGGCCGCATGACGCTGAAGGTGTCGAGAAAGAAATAACTGGAAATCAGGAAGAAGCTGAAGGCAAATGACGGCATGATCGTCGCCCAGAAGGCCACTGAAAACCGGCTCATATAGGAGGGGTTTTCCTCCAGCTTGCCCCGCTCGATGATTGGCCCGAGAATCCGCTGAAGAACGAGCCGTAATCCCAACGCCATGGCGAGCGACAGAACCATGGCCGAGACCAGCGAAATTTTCTTGAAGCGCCAGGCGAAGCCCGCCCACCCCTCGAGCATATCGGTAAATCGGCTCGCTTCCGTGCCATAGGACAAGGCGGCATCCGACATACTGTCCACGGAAATGTCCGTATGAGCCAGCAATTGCCGCGTGAACAATTCCCGCCGCACAGCAGTGACCTTGATGGACAAATCACTCGCAGACTTGCTGACTTCGTCGATCCGGTTCAGGACAGAAGCAATCTGTGCTTTCTGGGCATTGAGTTTGTTGCGCTGCTGGGTCACGTCAGCCGCTTCAGCAGGCTGACCGTCCTTCGGCGGATCGCCGAGTTCTTTCAAGCGAGCGGCAATATCATCCTGACGCGGCGAAATCAGCAGTTTCATGCCCTGCAATTGTCCGACAATGTCGTCCAGGCTGGATTTGGCCTCCATCAACTCGCGGTCGTTGTTTCCAGCCTTTTGCGGAATGCTGGCAAGCGAGTCGATTTTCTTTTGTAACTGGTCAAGCGTCGCAGGTGCTTTGGCAACCGGATCGTCATCGGCAAAATTACTATCCTGCGCCAGTGCCGTCCCGACAAAACCATGAAGCCCGAAAGAACTCACCCCAACAGCAATCAGCAGGATGATCGGAAATAGCGCTAGAAACTTCTTCAGGCTGTGCAAATCACTGTCCCTTTGTCCGCATCGATTACAGCGCCGCGCATATGACATGCTGCACGAAACCTGCTGTAGCACCCTAAAACTGCTGCATAATCACTTAAACCGCATCCGGTATCAGAAATAATGCAGGACAGTCTGTCAGCTTTATATTGACCTAAACAGACCATCGTTTTTTTGTTTTTGTTTGTCTTTTCAGGAAAACCGGCTTCCGCTTATTTCCCTGACACACTCCAGACGACGTCATGCTGGCCTGCAGCATATTTCAGGCCAATCGATGACCAAACCGCCTTATGTACAAAACAGCACCACATCCAAGCAGGACGGCAGCCCTCAATTGGCGCCATGCATGCGTTCAATACTCGATTCCCCGCACTTTCAAAACAAACAGCAAAAGCAAAAAGCCGCCGGGAAGGTTTCCGGCGGCTAAGCAAAGCTCTAGGAGTTTTAAGGTCACCAGATTGGCAATAACCAGCCCTATCCCGACACCGAACCCCGATACTGGGAGCGCAACTGCTCGAACAGAGCGACTTGCTCGGCAATCAAAGTCTTTTGCGCATCCCTGCGCACAAAGACCTTCAACATTGCAGCGCCCTCGCCATTCATGAACCACACCGACAGGGACCGTCGGCCATGAAACATCCGGTCAACAAAGGCGACGGAACGGCAATGGTCGATACGGATATGGCCGCCGACCGGACTGTCGCCGTGAATGTTGAACCAGCCATGGCCAATGGACCCCGGCGGAAGAGCGCCGACCACTTCCAGAACGACATCTTTGGTGTGGACGATGGTCAGCACATCGCCACAACCTGACAAATGGGTCCAGATCGGTTCGAAAGCCTCTGACGGCGCGATGGTCACACAATCTGGCGGTAAAATGGCCAGAATCTCGGCGGGCGTTACCCCTGCCTCCGTTGCAATGGTTTCCACCACGCCGTCAGGTTTTTCGGCGAGAGCCGCTTTGGCAACCTCAAGCGGTGAAAGGCGGGCAGTATCAACAGCGGCCATGATCGTCTCAGGCCGCCTTGGAGCTGCGCGTACCCGTGCTGTCTTCATGAAGGATCACTTCAAATCCTTCGAAATGCGGACCGCCAAGATATTGAACCTTGCTCTGCCCGGCATTGGCATGGGCCGCACGGAACTGCTCGGACTTCGTCCAGGCAACGAAGGTTTCATGGCTTTCCCAGACCGTATGGGACACATAAAGCGAGTAGTCCTCGCCCTTGGGGCCTTTCAACATATGAAATTCGACATAGCCCGGCACTTCCGCCAACCGGCCCTGACGATCACGCCACTGAGCTTCAAACACGTCCTCGAAACCCGGAACGACGCGAAAACGGTTCATTGCAATATACATAGTCTGCTCCACACGTTGGCTGGAAATGCGATGCTGCATAATTCCTCAAACCGGAATTGGCTTGAGGAATTATGCAGCAGATATAAAGCGTTACAGCGTCTTTTGTGTATTTGACAAAACACACGGCGCTGTCATGCACCTGTCCTGTTGCGTCATTATGAAAACTTGTGCATTATAGTCAAGTTAAAATCCAGCCCGCTGTTGTTCGTCGTCATTCGTCACGTGAAGACCGGACCCGACGCCCGCGAAGGGGCTCGATCACTATACACAATCCAGCTCTGAAAACGCATGAAATGGCGTTGCCTGGGCAACCTTCAGGACGATACCTTGATGAGACCTTCTTCTCTTCTGACCTCGCTTGCACTTTTCGGTCTTGTTACCCTCCCGCCTCCCCTCCCTTGGACCATGACGCCAGCCTTCGCAGCGGATAGCTTTCCCCAGGCCAGCCGCATCGTCTCGATTGGCGGGACGGTCACCGAAATTCTCTATGACCTGGGTGCCGGGGAGCGCATCGTTGCGGTTGATTCCACCAGCCTCTATCCTCCTGAAGCATCATCAAAGCCCAATGTCGGCTATATGCGCCGCCTTTCCGCCGAAGGCATATTGGCCCAGAAGCCCGATCTCATCCTGACCGAGGCGGGCTCCGGGCCGCCCGATGCCTTGGCTGTGCTGGCGCAAAGCGGTGTCGCGCTGGTGAACATCCCTCAACAGCCTTCGGCGGAGACCGTCGCTCCCCGTATCCGTGCCGTCGGCGCGGCCATCGGCAAGGGGCCGCAGGCAGAGGCATTGGCAAGCCAGTTCGAGACACAATTGGATAAGTTAAAGGCCAACCTCACCCATCTTCCAGCCCAGAAGAAGCGGGTTCTGTTCGTTCTTTCTATTGCCAATGGGCGGATCATGGCCGCCGGCAAGGACACGGCCGCCGACGCGATGATCCGGCTTGCCGGCGCCGCCAATGCGGTGGGCGACAGCACAGGCTACAAACCACTCAGCGATGAAGCCGTGATTGCCGCAGCCCCCGACATTATTCTCACCATGGATCATGGTGCAGCCCCGCTATCCGCCAAGGAAATCTTCGCTTTACCAGCCCTTGCCACCAGTCCGGCAGCCCAGGCCCGCGCCTTTCTCAGCATGGATGGGCTTTACTTGCTCGGCTTTGGACCGCGCACCGCCGACGCAGCCCGAGAACTGGCGTCCAAGCTGTACCCAGAGGCGACCATTCAGTGACGATTGCTGTGACCCTACCAGCATCGACGGGTGACCGCTCGCGCCGTGGCATGACAGCCGTGCTTCTACTGGCGGCACTGCTTACAACGGCCTGCTTCGTCTCGCTGATCAGCGGGCCGACCGGGGTTGGCTTGAGCGATCTGATTACATATCTCTCCGGGCATGGCGCGCTGGCGCAGCAGGATCGTATTGTGCTGGAGGCGGTCCGCCTGCCCCGCACCTTGATGGGTGTCCTGGTGGGCGCGGGTCTCGGACTTTCCGGGGCGATGATGCAGGGACTGTTTCGCAACCCGTTGGCCGACCCTGGCATTGTCGGCATCACCTCCGGGGCCAGCCTTGCCGCAGTGGCGGCCATCGTGCTTGGCCCCGGCCTGCTTTTACCGCTGCAAACGGCCCTTGGAGATGAATTCCTGCCGATCATGGCGTTTTGCGGCGCCCTGCTCAACACCGCCCTGCTCTATGCCATCGCCACCCGTGGCGGCCAAACCTCGACCATCGCACTGGTACTATCAGGCATTGCCATCGGCGCCCTCAGCATGGCCGCAACGGGCCTGCTGATCTTCATGGCCGACGACCGGGCCTTGCGCGACATCACCTTCTGGAACCTGGGATCGCTGGGCGGGGCGACCTATGCCAAGGCCGCGTCAATCGCACCCTTCATTCTAGGTGCGCTTGCCAGCGTATCCTTCATTGCGCGTGGACTGGACGCGCTCGTGCTGGGTGATGCCGCTGCTTTTCACATGGGAATTCCAGTAGAGCGCTTGAAACGCGTCAGCGTGCTGATCGTTGCCGCAGCTTGTGGAGCCGCTGTGGCCGTGGCTGGTTCGATTGCCTTTATCGGCATCGTCGTCCCGCATCTGCTGCGCATGGCCATTGGACCATCGCACCGCTTCCTCCTGCCAGCCTCCGCACTGGGTGGCGCAAGCCTGCTGCTGATAGCAGACAGCCTTGCCCGCACCATTGTTGCACCGGCGGAACTGCCGATCGGCATCGTCACAGCACTGATCGGCGCGCCGGTGTTTCTGCTCTTGCTGCTCGGTAAAAGTGGACGCGGCATGATGGAAAATTAGAGCATCCAAAAAGGCAAAGCGAGCACACCATGATAACCGCAGAAAATCTGACATTGCACCGGCACGGGCGTTTGTTGCTGGACAGGATCAGCCTGCGCCTTGTACCGGGTCGCTTCACCGTCATTATCGGTCCAAACGGCGCGGGCAAGTCAACCTTGCTGAAACTGCTCTGCGGCGACCTGAGGGCCGACAGCGGCAAGATTGCCTATGACGGTCAGGATATCACCAGCCTGAAACCTCAATATCTAGCACGCAGGCGTGGCGTCCTGCCGCAAAGCACCAGCCTTTCGTTTCCGTTTACAGCCCTGGAAGTTGTGCGGATGGGTGCCATGGCTTCAGGCACCGCCCGACCGATGCAGGCTGCAAGACAGGCGCTGGCACGGGTGGGCCTCTCAACCTTTGAAGCGCGCCCCTATCAGGCCTTGTCTGGCGGCGAACAACAAAGGGTACAATTTGCCCGCGTCCTGGCGCAACTGCCAACAGCGGTCGATGAAACCGGCCCACACGCTCTGTTTCTCGATGAACCAACCTCAAGCCTGGACCTGACTCACCAAATTTCCGTTCTGGAAATCGCCCGCACCTTTGCCGCTGAGGGCGGCATGGTGCTTGCGGTTCTGCACGACCTCAACCTCGCAGCAGAATTCGCCGACAGTCTGATCGTGCTGGATGGTGGTCAGTTGATTGCCGAGGGTCCGCCGCAAACGGTCATCCGCGACGACATCATCGCCTCCGTCTATGGACTGAGTGGAACGGTCAGCCGCGCGCCGACCCATCTTCCTTTCGTTCTGCCGCAATCCAGGCTGAACATCCCGGCTTAACCAGCCGGAATCAGACATTCCCGATAAAAGTTATCCACAGGAATCCACAGCCATTTTTGGATGAATACAAGGAATAAATGTGAACAAAACGAGAAAAACAATCGCTACATGAGAACATAAGCGGATCACAGATTCGTTTCAGAAAAATCGTTTGTATGAGCTTGTCTGCGTCCGTCAGATATCGTTTGACGAAATCAACACCAAGAGCATTGCCTCACGTCCGAGGCTAATGAGTTCACAACTGAACTTTAATAAAAGAGAATGGTGGGTGATGTAGGGTTCGAACCTACGACCCGCTGATTAAGAGGCCGGTCGTATAGCTATTTAAAACATCTAAATAGCCAACAATCCCCTGTAAAATACTGCGCCAAATTGCCTAATGGTTCCAAGGGTGTCAAGTCTGAATTGTAAAATGATTTCCACAGAAATGGTCCGCTGTGGAAACACTGATATCTCCTCTCGAGACTTCATCGCCCGAATAATAGAGCCAGACATAAAGAGCCAGTCCCACCTCTTTCAACAAGCTCATTCAAGCATGTTTAGGAGCGGACTGGATCAGACCAAGTGGAACCATGGATCATTTCGAAGCGGAACTAAACAGCGCCGCTAAGCGGGAAATTTGCGATCGGCCCTTCTCAAGTCATGAAGGCAATAGGCCTCTAGATTCGTGTTTTTGGCTGAAATTCACTAATTTATTTCAATTCATGGTATATTATTTATTATAATTCTCGTGTAGGTAAGTAGTGTGGTAATTTTGCTGTAAATGGGAGAGCCTATGACAAGCAAGGGTGTCGACTATTACCTCGTGAACTCCTCTACCTCGAGCCTTCATGCGGAGGCCAAGAACACCAACGGAAGTTGGGCGCTTGCGCCAATCGCTGTCGGCAGCTCGCCGATGATAACCAAAGGCAATTGCCAGATCACTTTGAACTTTGGTCTTAGCCCCTACGGTTCGTTCTTATTCTCAACGACAACGGACCCGGCTCAATCATTCGAGGAAAGCATTAATGCTGTGACGGGTAATACCAGTGGTCCGCTCGACAACATGATGAACACACCGTCGATTATTGGCCCGGACTTCGCCTTCTCATACGGCATGTTCGATGCTGGAACAGGCAGTAGGACCGGCCTGACCAACCAGGACCAAATTTACGCCTACCTCACCGGATCGCAGCAAAGTTGGATGGGAACACTAGCTTCCACCAATCCCGCCGTAAAAAACGCTCCGTTTGCAAGCTTCGTTCTTCCTGGAGCACATGATGCAGGCATGTTCGACCTGACCCAGGTGAACACACTATGCAATTCGGCGACCGGCGTTGCGGCTCTGGTTGCGGCCTTTCTAGGATGGATTCCAGGTGCCACCATTCTATCAGGTCTTGCAGCAGTCCAATTAAAAGGAGTCATTATTGGCGAAGCGGTCACCCAGAAAGACAACATCCAGACCATGCTCAACCTGGGATGCCGTTATTTCGATTTCAGACCGGGTTACGCGCCTTCGCAAATCAGACCTATCCTGGACGACATCTATCACATCCATAACGTGATACCCGGTCAACAGTTGGATTCGTTCTTCAAGGACGTGCTGGCCTGGCTCGTCGCAAATCCCTCGGAAATCGTTGTAATCAGCCTTGGAACAGCGGGATTCAACGACCACACGACCATGGATCCGAGTGCAGCAACGCTTCAGACCAGATTTGCCGCTGCGCAACAAAGCACCAATGCAGAATCCATTCAAGTCGGTTCGGCTGGAGATCTCGCAACCCGTTACGCAGATCTGATTCAGGCCAACAAACGATTGTTCTTCCTCAATCAACCGTCATTGAATTGGTACCCGGCGACAAAATACGATTCCTATAGCGACGCGTATGAGACCACAGATCCGCAGGTAATTATGGACGCCTTGAAGGCGATGACAAAGTCCGGGCAAACAAGTGATTACACCGTACTGCAACTTCAGGCTACCGCGACGGGCCAAAACGTCGTCAAAAACGTCATCGCTTTGGCAGATTCGATGAGCAATGCTTACAACCCACTCATGTCCACCAAGCCGATGATGGATTCGAACACTTATCCTTGGCTACTCGAGAATGTCACTGCCTTGTCCGATGCCAACCTCCTCGTGTTGCTCAACGATTTTGTCGACAATGCACTATCGGGTTGCGTCGCCAGTGTACTGACGGCTCAACGCTGTGCAGCCAGTCAATCCTCGAATTGAAACACGGTTCAATTGCTCGGTGCGATGATCATCGCCGACGAGCATATAGGGAGTAATAGACATGACCACACAGCAATATGCGAACATCAGTATCACGAATAATACCGGGCAAGACGCCGATATCGTGCTATTCCATCAGAACAGTAGCAACGGGATCCAACGTGGGAGCTGGGCGGTCGGCGTTGGAGCAACGGCCGGCCCGCTCAAGGTCCTTTTCGAAACCGGCCTCGGTACCCAAGGAATATTGGATTACTGGTCAGTTATGTTATTCGTACGGTCAGGTCCCCAAGCCGGACTCTATGTCAGCAGCGGCTCCGTGACCGATCCATACTGGAAGGAATGCCAACTCCAGCATGCCGACGCGAGCCAGTCGATCACCCTTTCAGTCGACACATCGACGTTCAACGTGGCGCTCAAGTCCAGCGGCTGCACAAATGGCATGACGCGCCTCACCCCCGCTGTGGCCAAGCCCATCAGCCATGTGTTCGTAGTAATGCTGGAAAACCATTCCTTCGATAATATGCTCGCGATGTCGGGCATTCCGGGTATTACCGCCGCAACCGCGGCTAATTACAATGAATATAACGGGACGACTTATCACGTTCAGTCGGGCGCACCGCTGAGCATGCCGACCGATCCGGGGCATGAATTCGATGATGTCGTCACGCAACTGGCGGGTCCCGGTGCGACCTTCGAGAGCGGCCAGGCCTATCCTGCGATCGATAATTCCGGTTTCGCCGCAAGCTATGCCACATCAACTACCGAAGATCCCCATATACCTCCGGCAGCGAACCAGATTCAATATATCATGAACGCTTTCGACACGCCGACGCAGCTCCCAGTTTTGGGGTGGCTGGCGTCACAGTTTGGCGTTTGCGATCACTGGTATTCGTCGCTACCCGGACCCACGTGGCCGAACCGTTTCTTTCTCCACGGCGCTTCGTCCTCCGGCTTCGACGATAGCCCCGGTTCCGCTCAAATGGCGGGTTGGGAACTCCCTGGTCTCGGGTTTAAGTACCCCAACGGATCCATCTACCAACGCTTGGCATCGCAAGGGATCCCCTATCGTTTCTACAGAGACGCCAATTCGTCACATCTTAGCCTCTACAGCGACGATCCCGCAGCCGGCTCCATTCTAGGCTCAGTCCCGCAAGTATCATCGCTATCCGGCGTGACGTTGGGGGATTTTAACTCCTTGCAGAATTTTGCAGCTGATCTGCAGGGGCCTTATCCTTATCCCTATACGTTCATCGAACCCCACTATGGAGATATCACAGGCGGGACCTATCAAGGCGGCTCCTCGCAACATCCGATGGATGATCCATACGGCGGCGAGCATCTACTCGCCGCCGTATATTCGGCAATCCGAAACTCGCCCTATTGGGACACCAGCTTGTTGGTCGTCATCTACGACGAACATGGCGGATACTACGACTCCGTCAGCCCTGAGAATGGAACCGCGACTGCGCCCGGTGATAATCCAAACTACGGCTACAACACCCATGGATTCGATTTTACGACACTGGGAGTACGTGTGCCCGCGGTACTAGTCTCACCGCTCATCCCGCAGGGCACGGTCGATCATAACACCTACGATCATTCTTCCGTGCCTAAGCTATTGGAAGATCTTTGGGGCCTTGCGCCGCTTACAAATCGTGATGCAGCAGCAAACTCCCCGCTCGGAAACATCAGTTTGACTTCCGCGCGAACTTTGCAGGCGCCTCCAGCCCCGATCCCCTCAGCCAGTTCCATCGGGCAGGTGCGGACCGTCGCAGAAAGAGCGATTACATTGGGGCAAAACCTTCCCGAACGTGGCAACCTCGCGGGTGCAGTTGCCACTTTGCGTAAAGCCGACGCCGAACTTTCCGACCAGTCACCCACTGCTATAGCAGCTATTCAGGCGAAGGCAGCCACCATCCGGACACGTGGTGACGCGGAAGCTTATGCGGCCGAGGTTCTGGCAAAACTTGACGCCGCCCAAGCGCAGCGACGCATAATCAGGCGCGGACGGCATTAATCGACAGACATAGCCATTTTCCTTCTATAGAAAAAGCTTCGGCCGCAGCGCTACTTTTGGACGTAAGGTGCGGCCACATTCTCTAAGCCACCGCATTTCTGAAGCATTTCTCGACCAGCCTCGATGCCAAATACACGTTATAGCTGAGGCGCTCGTTGAAACTGGCCACGGAAGGCGACGCATAGCTCTAGGACTAGAGACAGCAGCAGAAGTGGCCCGCCTTGAAAGGAAGCGACCCGGTGACCTGCAGTGTCTCTTGAGTTATCTCGTTGATATGTTTCCCTAAGCGGTGAGCACGAGTTCACTCGGCTGTACCACAGGATACAACACGGCCCGCGCGCAAAAGCTAGCACCGCCCTCAAAAACGGTCTTGGCGTCAGCCCCGCCGAGCAATTAAATCAACTATCGCGTCCGGGATAATCGCTTCTTTCCGTCATGCCATGAAGGGTCTCCTTCATACCATTATGCATCCCCGTACGCGAAATTCCTCACAGTCCCCAGTCATATCAGAACCGTTCAGAGAGCTGCTGCTTGAGCGCCGGGACTAGTTTTCCCAATTCTGAACATTGAACTCCCCCACCGGGGCTTATGGCCCCAGGCATCACCGCATTGCCTTTGAAAAAAGGCAGCGGATCACGCAATTCTGTAGTTCTACTTCCTGATCATCATTAGCCAAACGACGAGCCCCATCTCGTTGGTAAGCGCAAAAGCAATAAAGTTTATTGCACAGCAAAAGGATTCAACCTACTTTGCGTGTTGTATGTATCACCTGATTGAGGGACACTGCATGCTAGAAGTGCTGGTTGGCAGTCCAAATGCGACTGCAATTAAAGCGCCAGGCAGAAATAGCCTGACCTATGGCGCTCTACGAAACCACATCATTTCTCAAAATGATCGTTTTCGCTCCCTAGGATACAGCGGTACGGATCGCATTGCGATAGTACTACCAAACGGGCCTGAAATGGCTACTGCTTTTCTCTCCGTTGCCAATTTTGCCATCGCCGCACCTTTAAACCCGGCCTACAGAAAGGAAGAATTCAAGTTTTATCTCAGCGATCTTGGTGCAACAGCGCTTCTAGTTCACGAATTTAGTAACGCAGCTGCCGAAGCCGCCGCCGCTGAACTGCGAATTCCAATGATTCACTTACAGCCCCGCCGGGACGCTGCGGGTACCTTCGATATACATGGCCAACCTCAAATCAATGAACGTACCAAAAGCGACGCCGTACCAGCGGACATTTCTCTAATCCTGCACACGTCGGGAACTACATCTCGGCCAAAGATGGTTCCTCTTTCCAAAGAAAAATTATTGCTTTCCGCGAAAAACATTGCAAGCTCGTTGAGATTAAGCGACGAAGACTGCTGTCTCAATATCATGCCTCTTTTTCATATACACGGCCTTGTCGGTGCGCTTTTATCATCGCTCCAAAGCGGCGGTTCGATCTCGTGTACGCCCGGCTTCAACGTTTTCAAGTTCACGCAATGGGCTAGGGAGAATACCCCGACCTGGTTCACCGCAGTCCCCACGATGCATCAAGCAATTGTTGCGCGCGTGGGAGACAACGATGCGCGAGATATCGGTAAGAAATTGAGATTTATACGTTCTTCATCTTCTCCTATGCCTCCCCGAGTTATGCAAGCGGTTGAGAGGAAGTTCGGATGTCCATTAATTGAAGCATACGGAATGACCGAGGCGGCCCACCAAATTTCATCAAATCCATTACCACCGGCGACTAGGAAAGCCAGCTCGGTCGGCCTTTCAGCAGCTGTACATGTTGGTATACTTTCACTGTCAGGTGTCTCGTTAGAACCAGGAACCATCGGTGAAGTCTGCATCAAGGGCGCAACGGTGCTCGATAGATACGACGCCTCGGAAGCTATCAATAGTGCCGCATTCATAGATGGCTGGTTTAAAACAGGCGACGAAGGTTTTTTAGACGCCGACGGCTATCTACACCTTACGGGCCGCATCAAAGAAATAATAAATCGAGGCGGCGAAAAGATCTCCCCAAGGGAGGTTGATGACATTTTGATCGAACATCCGGCGATTGAACAGGTCTGTACGTTTGCATATCCTCACGATACGCTTGGCGAGGAAGTTGGTGTGGCGATAGTTCTAAGTGAAGGGGCGATAGAAACAGAAAGTTCAATACGTGCCTTCGCTTCTGCGCGCCTCGCCGACTTCAAGGTTCCAAAGAAGATAATTTTTCTTAAAGAGCTGCCAAAAGGCCCAACCGGAAAGCTTCAGCGCATCGGCTTTTTTAAATTGGTTGATATCTAACATCTTTTCTCAATCAGGGGGCTTTCATGCGTTTTATGTTGATTTCAGGATCGATATCAAGCTCCTCCCATACGAGGGAGCTAATGAACTCTCTCGCTCAAAACCTGACCTCTCTTGAGCACGAAGTTGACATTTGGGATTTTCAAACATCACAACTACCAATTGCACAACCTGAATTCCATTGGGCTCCCGAACAAAATCCAGATGGTGCTGTGCAGCGGTTTTATGACAGTGTGCGGCGAGCAGACGGATTGGCGATAGGCTCGCCTCTGTATCATGGCTCGTACTCAGGAGTTCTAAAGAACGCACTCGATCATCTGTGGTACGATGCATTTCGCAACAAGCCGGTTGGACTATTGAGCCACGGTAGTTCAATAAGATTGTGCGCTCAGCCTTGTGAGCATCTGCAAACGATTATTCGAACTCTTTACGGCCATCCGCTCCAAACGCACGTCGCCACAACAAAAACAGACTATGAATTGGTTGGTGGGCAACCTCACCTCATTTCTCCTGAAATTTTGAGGAGAGTTGAGCGATTGGCATTAGAGATGATTGCTCTCGTACCGCCACTAAAAGCGCTTGTTTTTTGAGCATTTGACCGAAAAGCGAAAAGATTGGGCGGAAATTGCCTGTAATCACAAAAATGTGAAATGCGCAAATTTGTACGTAAGTGTCGCAACTTACCTAGTGAGCGGCCTGAGCATCGGAAGCAAATACCGCTACCGCTCGCTTGACAGTTGTACATTTCGGTGAAAATTTTGACGTTGTAAATGCAGTAATCGTGAATTCAAGCAATGGAGCAATCAAATGGATACCCAAGCTGAAGTCTCGCATGAAGCAATCAATCAGGAAGAACTGACCCTGGCGGATATTCTCGCCGAAGCCAACCTTCTCCCTGAAGAAGGTGATGAAGAGCGCCTAGCCACCGCCGTCAAAGCGATCGCTTGGTAAAAAGCTGGGAGGCTGTGGTAAAGCGCAGCCTCCCTTTATCACTTTATCCGTTTTCCCTGTCTTTCGCCACGTAAGTCCATGAAGGGTTTCCGTAATGAATCAGGCTTTATTTAGTGGGGCTGAAACAGGTTTTTTTTGCGTCCGGGCCGAGGCAAACTTTCACCATTTTTCGTTCTTGAAATCACTCAAAACTCAACTTTGCACGTCGTTTGGCGAAGAAGCTTTCCGCTTGCTAAGCCCCAACAGCGGAAACGGAGAAATCGGTTCGACAGGGCGATCGGCTGTGCAAGCCGTCACTCGGCGAATTAGCCGTGAAACAATTCGGATTTCAGCTTTGATCGAGCAACAGGCGGAACAGCTGGCTTATGCATTGTCTCAACACAAAGTTGCGCGGATCCGCATACAACAGGCAGACGGAGTTGATAGCGCATCTTTAAGGGTGTTGGCACGCTGCAATTGTTTTTTAGATATTCCAGTAGTTTTTGAACTCGATGTCCTTGATCGACGGGGGCGAGACAGATCAATGGAGTCTGAAATTCTTCTTGCCAGGCGACTGTTATACACAGCGATAGCAGAACGTGACCCGAATGTCCGGTTCTTATCGTCTTTTTCAGAGGCCAGCACTAATGGTATTTTCAGCGACGTCGACATGCAGCGTTCGGACTTCGGCCAATACGAGCAGGATTTTGCAGATTGCCTGTCGTTTCTGACCTATGACCGAGCATATCAACTCAACCGCAGCGTTTTGCTAGGCCCATTAGATGATTTCCAAGCAGCCAAAGCCTTGCGCCTTCGAGCCACAGTCGATTGCAACCTTGGGAACATCGATGATGCCATCAGTGCTTTGGAACAGGCCTTGACGCTCACGGAGGACCGGATCTTACGGTCACAAGTACTCTACCTTAATGGGCTGATTTTGGCCAAGAGGCGTTATGATATGTCTGCGGCTCAAAGTTACTTCGAACGTGGCAAGAACGAAATTGAGGCAAACGGCGCTGTGTTGGATCCGGCAGCAGCAGCACTGGAGCTTTCGTGGCAAGATAATGGATTGGCCCTGCTAGATAGTATGGCGGCTAGGGCGGCATCGCCTGCCAATAAAATTCGTCTCCTAGACTCTGCAATGAGGAGGGAATTGCTTGCATTACGACGCATCGCTCGATTATCCGGTGCCGATGTGGAATATCTAAAATTCAATTTAGTAGCAAACTGTGTGTTGCTCTTAGAGATTCAAGGAAAATATTTGGAAGCTCGTCGTCATTTTGACGAAGTATTCGGAAAATATATCAGGAACACGAACAATGACGAATTTTTGATGAGCTATTTCTATCGAATCGGCAGCATAGCATTCCGGTCTGGCGATATATCATTTGCGCGCGAAAAATTCATGGAGTCGTTTGCCGCCGCAACGAATTCGATGCTTCACTACTCACGTTCTCGAATAGCGCTTGCACTTGCCACCCTGGAGTTCAGTGTCGGAAACACTAATGATGCTGAGCCTTGGTTCATTGAATGTCAAACAATGTCTCAACGCCAACGCGATACGAGTTTATTGCAAGAAATAGGAGTGCTAGCAGCATTCTACCGAAATCTTACAGACTCAAGAGATTTTCGGATACGTTTTCAATCACTTGAGGATGCGGGTTTTTTTCCAGTTGGGAAGAGGACACCTCGACTTCCGTCAAAATTACCGTCTTACAATCCGCTGGTCGATATGCTGCCTTTGCCGGATGTCGATCTGAACAAGTCTCTGGTAGGAGCGCAGTAGTGCGTAAGAGCTATGCGAGAACCCGCTATCGTTACAATCTGTTCAAGCCTCAAAGGTGCCGGTCTCACCCAAGAAAAGAGATCTGCTAGTCGGCAAGTTTTGTCGATCGTCGAAGGTGGACTTCGCCGAGCCGGAAATGCTGTTCACAGTTTTGATCTCAAAACTCTTGGTATTCCCCTTTTTGAAGGTTTGCCTCTGTCGGCCTACCAAAGGCCAGATCTAGATGATTTGGTCGAAAAACTACGAAGATGTCAGCGTCTGGTGCTGTCTGTGCCAGCTTACTGGGGCGGACCAAGTGGGATTGCGAAGAACCTTCTAGATGTTCTGGGCGGCGCGCTGTACGATAATCCCCTAGATCAATCTCACGAACGAGCCCTGCCCCTAGAAAACTGCCTTGTCGCCTTGGTCGTAATCGGGGCGGCGGCAGACGACGCAAAAAGAGCGGATGCTCAGTTGCGTGTCACAGTGCGGCTCATGGGCGGGGAAGTAGTCTCACGAAGCTTCCTTTGCGACAATCCACGCACTGAAGATCCTGAAACACTTATCCGTACGGCGTGGGACTATGCAGCTTTCTGTCATCTCGAATTCAATGGGGGGGCCAGATGAGAGTGGGGAAAGAAAGCCCCGATGAAGAGCATCGCAACGATTTGATAGTGCTTCATGCAGTTCGACATTTGCAAGCTAGCGGCTTCTTGCCTTTCCATAATTGCCCTTTGAGTGAATTCGGCTCCGTTTCAAAAAAAGTTAACCAAACGTTTAATGTCGACGTAACTGCTATTACGACGCGCATGGCACGGCTTCTGTATGCTATTGGCCGCTCAATCGGTCCCAAATTAATAGTCACAATCGGATCATACCAGGGTAACTCGACGATCTGGCTCGCCGCTGGCGCGGGTCCGCATGCCAAAGTGATCGGCATTGATCCAGACCAAAAGGCTAACGAAATCGCGCGTGGGAATTTTGCCCGATTCGGGTTGAACAATATTGACGTGGTCTTGGGCGACGGTCATGACATACAGAATTTCATTTCCGATACCGTAGACTTGGTTCTACTCGATGCCGACGATCCCGAGCGTGGGAAAGAAAATTATTCAAGTCTCGTTGACGCGGTGTGGCCCGTACTGACGCCGGGCGGAACGTTACTGGCGCATGATGTCTGCTGGCCAAAGTTCCAGAACGACTTGGTTCAATATAAAAAACTGACCTACGATATCACAAGGTTCACTGGAAAGAAAACTGTTGCTATTGACCAATTTGGCCTTGATATCGTTCGGAGGGCGGAATGAAAGAGGCACTGGATCTATCTATAGGTGAACTCCGAACGACGATTCCACAGCCGATCCAGGATAAAGTCCTGGGTTGTCTCTTAGGTCGCCCTATGAATTATCTACCACCAGGTGGCATGCCCGAATTGCGGGAGGCGATCGCTTCAACCGCGGTTCTAGGACAGCCCATTTCGCCGAGCCAAATCAGCATTACCGGCGGCGCATCTATGGCCCTCACTGTGGCCCTTCTCTCGGCCGGCGGCGCGGGCGATCTGATTGCCCTGCCGCAGATTTGCTTTCCAGGCACTAGAAATACAGTGCAGTTTCTAGGAATGAGGACCGTCCTTTATTCGGGATGGGACGACCTGGGGGCGCTGTTCTCGCGAGAGCGACCACGCTTCGTACTCGTGAACTCACCCAGTAACCCTGCCGGGCATGTGATCAAGCCCGATCAGCTCTTGTATGTCGAGGAGCTTTGCCGCTCCTACAACGCAACGTTATTGTATGATGAGGTTTATCGAGACTTTGTTTATGAGGGCCATAACCCCGAACCCTCCCATGATGTCGACTGCTTCAGAATCTGTAGTTTTTCGAAGATGTTAGGTATTACTGGTTGGAGGATTGGTTATCTGATTTCTCCGACCGCAATGAGCTCGCGAGTAGATCGTGTGCATTACGCTCTCGCTATGTCCGCCTCGACACCGGCCCAGGTTCTCGCTCTAGCGTATCACGAATGGTCCGAAATGCACTCATGGAAGCGGCAGTTGGTGCAACGGTGCAAAGACGACCGAGACGCCACAGTAGCGGCTCTTAAACGGGCCGACCTACAAATTAATCCTCCGGCTGGCGCTTACTTCCTTTGGTTCGACATGGGAAAAGTAGGGGTGAAGAGCGCTGATTTCGTAAAATTGGTTTCCATCCGCCATAACATGTTGATCGCAGATGGACAGCCTTTCGACGCAAGCCAACGTGATGCACTTCGCTTCAGGGTGAATTTCGCCATGACATCCGGCCGAGCACCAGAAGTGGCGGACGCTCTCCGCGACTCGCTGGATATAGTCCTCGAGGCTTTAAAAAAAAACGCACGCTTGAAGGGAGCTGAACATAAATGGCAGCGTTCTCGACCCGACCCGTGATTATGGCGCATTTTGGCGCAGTGTCTTCAACGCACTATTTGGCATCCGCCGTGGGAATGAAAATTCTCGAGCAAGGCGGCAACGCCTTTGACGCAGCAGCGGCTGGTGCGTTCGTGCTACAAGCAGTCTTGCCAGAATTCAACGGAATTGCCGGTGAGTGTGTAACAATTTTCAAGCCTAAAGAGAGCGAAGTTCGCGTACTATGCGGTCAAGGCGTATCAGGTGCGGCTGCGTCAATTACAGCTGTGAAATCACTAGGAATAAGCGAGATGCCAGCCCGCGGCCTGTTAGCAGCCGTAACGCCGGGCTGTTTTGATTCTTGGATGCTTCTCCTACGCGACTATGGCACCATTTCAGTTCGTGAAGCTCTTGAATCGGCAATATTTTACGCAAAATCGGGCTGTTCACAGACGGTGTTCATCAAACGGGAAATCAAACGACTTTCGTCTTTTTTTGAGCGCGAATGGCCGGCAAATTTTGGCCTCATCAGTGAACTCCAGCCGGACTCCCAAGGACTCGGCAACAGAAATCTGCGCTTGGCGCAAACTTTAGAGCTTATTATTCAAGAGGCCGAATCCGTTGGGTCTAAGCGGGAAGCTCAAATTGAACGCGCTCGGTGGACGTTTCGCCAAGGATTTGTCGCAGAGGAATTCGAAAAAGTCCTTGCCTCGCCGGTGGCCCACACGCTCGGCGGCGATAAATTTCGCGCATTGCTATCTATAAATGATTTTGTTGAATGGGAAGCCACCTACGAGGACCCCTGCAGCTATAGCTTTGGTGACTACAACGCTTTTAAGCCAGGGCCCTGGACTCAAGGCCCAGTTTTTCTACAGCAACTCGCGTTGCTAAATTCCTGCGGAAATGATCTTCGGAGATTGGACGAGGTTTCCTTTTTGCATGTTTTCTTAGAAACAACTAAGTTGGCTTTTGCTGATCGAGACGCCTATTATGGCGACCCGAATTTTTGCGACGTTCGGCTCACAGATCTTTTATCAACCGAAAACTCAAATAGACGAGCCGCGCTTATTGGCAAACACGCCATTGAAGATCAAAACTCATCATACGGACCAGTTTCACCAATTGAGGAACACATACGCTCTTTGCAGCATGATCCGCTGGGAGCGGATCCCAAAGCGACGAACACTACAAGCATCATTGCGAGCGACAAGTTTGGGAATATTGTGGCCGCAACCCAGAGCGGCGGGACGGTGCTTGAGTCACCTATAATCGATTCATTGGGCATTGCACTAAGTGTCCGGGGATGCGGGTTTTCGCTCGTTAAAGGCCATCCAAATTCGCTTGCACCGCGGAAAAGACCTCGAACGACACTGTCGCCAACGTTATTGCTTAGTGAACTCAACCCATCGATTGCAATTGCAACACCTGGTGCTGACCAACAAGAACAATGGCAAATGTTGTTTTTCCTTCGCCATCTATATCGCGGGTTTGACATGCAAGAGGCTCTTGATGCTCCGACTGTCCAAACGGAGCACTTGAAGAGTTCTTTTCCACCATTCGAATTGCGCCCTCTACTAGTGACGGTTGAACCGCGAATTGGGACGGAGATAATTGAGGGTCTAAAAGAAAAAGGCCACATGGTTCGTAATGCGGATCATGATTGGAGGCTGGGTTCTGTAAGCGCAATCTCACGAACTGGCAGTCTCATTCGAGCTGCAGCTTGCCCTCGCCGAATGATGGTCTATGCGGTTGGTCGTTGAGGGAGAAATAAGATGAATAGGGCCGCCGTTGCTATCGTCGAACCAGCTTATTACGGGCGTGGCTATGTAGTGGCTGCAAAAGATCTCGGCCTGCAAGTTGTCGCCATTGTAAGTAATATAGACCTCCTAGATGAGTTCAACTATCGACACCTCGTTGATTTCATTGTCGAAGAGAAAGATACAATTGAACCTTTATATTTGATTGAGGCAGTAAGGAATGCGCCATGCTTCGATAGTATTAATGCGATAATCGCTGGAAATGAATTTTTACTAGAAACTTGTGCGCGAGTTTCGTCCCATTTCGGATTTAAAACAAACTCGGAAGATTCTTAC
This sequence comes from Agrobacterium vitis, assembly GCF_013426735.1. Taxonomy (NCBI): domain Bacteria; kingdom Pseudomonadati; phylum Pseudomonadota; class Alphaproteobacteria; order Hyphomicrobiales; family Rhizobiaceae; genus Gillisella; species Gillisella vitis. The sequence continues at coordinate 1,992,868 of NZ_AP023272.1, read as the reverse complement.
AAAGCAAGTTTGGATAAATATCTAGCGCGGGAGTTGTATTTAGGTGCGGGGATACCCTCTCTGCGCTATGTAGATCTATTAGATGTGGACGAAGTTGGCCGTATCACCTCTTATGTTGGGTTTCCAGGTGTCATTAAACCGGTTGATTCCTGGTCGAGCCAAGGAGTGAAAATTTGTCGTTCGGTCGATGAACTCATCTCCTACTTCGGTGAGACCTTGCAGTCAAAAAACCAGTTCGGGTATCGGCATCAGAAAAAATTTATATTTGAAGAGTATATCGGAGGCGCCGAATATAGCGTTGAATTGTTTCTTCTAAATGGAGAGCTGGTTTTTAATTACATCACCGCCAAGCGAACGAGTAGTCCTCCATATTGCGACGAAATTGGACATATTTTACCGGCCAATATTAGCTTAGAACTTTCGTCAAGATTGGTTTCTGTTAGTTTTCAGGCGGTAAAAGCTATAGGATTGACGCAAGGTCCGATGCATGTGGAGGTAAAATTTGATGGTGATCGAATTCGAATAATCGAAACGAACGCCAGACCCGGGGGAGATTTCATTGCGACACGACTGCTGCCTCTAGCTTCCGGCATCGACCTGTACAAACTTCATATAATGGCGATGCTGAATTATCCCATTGATCTGCCAGCCACATCTCCCCAGCAAGCCGCCGCTATTAGATTTGTTTATCCGGCCTCCTCTGGCATCTTCCAGCGTCTCTGCGGCATTGACCAGGCGACCGCAATCCCAGGCGTTGTTGAGGTTCTACAGCACAAAGAAACTGGCGCATATGTTCATGGCGGTACCGATAACAATAGCAGGCTGGCCCATGTTATTGCGGTCGGCCCGACGGCTGACCACGCCGAAGAGGCAATAGAAAAAGCCGTCGCCATTTTAACCCCAGTTATAACGAGCGATCCAATTTAGGGAGTTTATTTTGGAGACCCGTCTTGATTGTGAAACAGCGACATCTTCGTCAGAGGAAGGAACGTTCTTTTCAGAAGACCAGCTCCGGGACATGATCAGCAAGTCCCAGGGCAAAATTCGGGGTAAGCCGGACATGCCGCCCGACCCGATCGCTATTGCTGTTTGGTCCGCGGTCAGTAAATTGAATCCGAACAATGGAGGGGTCCATAGCAAAAACTGGAAAGCACGGCATGCTGGATCACGCAAAAGCCCATGGGAGACCTTCCGGCAGTGTGAAGCGGAACTCATTAACTTTGTGGCGGAATATTACGCGGCGGATACCGCACAAATAGACGGCTACGTTACCAGTGGTGCGAGCGAAGGCAATTTAATGGGGCTTTGGCTCGCCAGAAATTCTATTATCGCCAAGCAAGGAACGGGAAAACGGATCGCAGTTATATCCTGCGAAAATGCCCATTTTTCTATTAGGAAGGCGTGCGATATCCTAGCCTTTGAGAACGGGGAGCAGAGCACTAGTGCCCCAAGGAACAAGCATATCACTATTCGTGCTGACAATGAATTCAGGTTGTCGATAGCCGAACTTCGAAACGCAGTTCTCTCCCTAATAGACGAAGGAATTTCGGCGATTATTATCGTCGCAACACTTGGCACTACAGTAGCAGGCGCGATTGACGACTTGCCTGCCATTTCTCTACTTTCGCGTGAAATCGAAAATTTGCATAGAGTTTCGATAGTAATACATGTTGATGCTGCATTAGGTGGAGTTCTGTTTCCTTTTCTTCCCGATTCTCCATTTCCTGCAAAATGGAGAGAGTGGAGCCACGTTCAAAGTCTGACGCTGGATCTTCACAAATTTGGCATCACGCCATATGGTTGCGGTGCATTCCTGTGCCTAGGTGATACGTTGAAGAGTGTAGAGAGGTCAGCTGGTTACACCACCTCAGGGCTTGACGCGACTATACTGGGCTCCCGATCAGGAGCAATGGCGGCGGCGGCATTCGCCGTGTTGCAGTCCAAGGGCTTGAATGGTTTAAGGCATGACGTCGGACGCGCGCGCGAACTTGTCGCGGACCTCCGTTCAAGACTCTGCAGCAACACAGCTGTCAGTCTATTACCAGATGGGGGTCTTAATGTTGTCCCAATTGCGATTGACGACCAAACTAAAGAAGGTAGCCGTATAGCCGATTTCTTGGAAGGGTGCGGTATATTTTCGGACATCCTTTCTACGTCAAACAGGCCTTCTGCTTCCCTACGGGTTTTTCCGCTGTATGTAATGCCGGATGTAACAGAGAAATCCGTGGCGGAGTTTACGAACGACTTGTCGCAAGCCTGTTTATAGAGAGGCCAAAATGTCGTTAAACACCATAACGCTACCTTCTCGCTATTGGGTGTTCGTCATCACCTACGGAACCTCGCTCATCGGAAGTTGGCTCCAGCGAGTGTCCGCAGCTTGGCTGGTGTGGCAGATGACTGGTTCTCCTACATGGGTTGGAGTACTCAGTCTATCAGAGCTTGGAACATCTACTCTGGCCGCACCGATTGCCGGTGCAGTTGCCGACCGATTGGGCGAAAGGGCCATCCTTAAAACCGTAACCGCCATAGCCGTCGCATATTCGGCTATCCTCTCGATTGTGGTTTCACTGGCACCGCCGCCGCTGTTCATTTGGGTAGCGGGATCGATTCTTGTTGGAATTCTCAACGGCTTCCAGGGACCGGCACGTTTTTCATTCATCGCTTCTTTGGTTGAAAAAAATCAAATGACGCGCGCGGCAGCTTACAACTCTTTAATTCTCAATACCGCGGTTTTTGTCGGGCCTGTCACAGCTGGCTTTCTGCTCGGAACAGGGCCTGCATGGGTCCCATTTGCATTGAATGCGTTCGCAACCCTCACCTTCCTTGCCACGCTAACCGTTATTCAAAGCGCCCAGAGCCCAAAAGCCCCGATCAAAGATAATTGGTTTCGGCAGATCTCAAGTGGGTTCATGTACACAATAAAGTCGCGCGCGCTGGGACCTGTTTTTTTTCTGCTGATTGCCGTTTCGTTTTCCGCCCGATGCCTTATGGAGATGATGCCTAGCCTCGTTGGACTCCTCTTCGATGGGTATCCTTCAACCCTCTCATTATTGTCTGGCTCCATTGCTTCAGGTGCTTTTGTCGGCGGGTTAGCTATATCTCGCATACGGAATGAGATATCGCACTACAAAATGCTTGCCGTAGCAGGATTTCTCAGCGCGGTCACCCTTCTCGTTTTTGCTGGCGGAGGAAATATTTTGCTTGCCGTTCCTGTCTTGTTTACGCTTGGCGCGTCTCTCGCTGCTAATGGCATTGCCTCAGAAACTATCTTTCAAATGAATGTGGAACCCCCGTTCAGAGGTCGGGCCATGAGCCTTTACGGTATGGCAGTTCGAGGGGCGCCTGCACTTGGCGCTGTTACTATTGGCTCGATGTTTCAATGCCTAGGGCTCAGTCTTTCTTTGACACTCAGCGGATTCTCTATTTTTGTATGTACAGCGACCTTTATTTATAAGGTTCACTCATCTGGTATCGATCGCAAGGTCGCCAACGAGATTGGTTAGAAGATGGTTGAGTCATCTCGTGAAAGCCGAAGATACTTGATTTCAGGCGCTGGTATGCTTGGTAGCCATGTTGCTGCGATTTTGGTGCACCGAGGTGATGACGTCACCGTCCTCGACAAAGCACCAGACGCACGTGACTACCTCTGCGAGGTCTCCGGTACACATGTTCCATTCGTTGCTGCCGACGTTAGAGATCAGGCTGCAGTTCTTGATCTAATTCAGCGTATAAAGCCAAACGCAGTCTTTCATAGTGCGGGCGTCATGGAGAATTATTTCGACAATGAACTTCAGGCAGCTTTGGAGATTAACATCGCTGGCTCAGCATCGTTTATCAAAGCCGCATTCGATGCCGGTGTACCGCATGTGGTGCATGCGTCTAGTCTGGCTGTATACGACTTCTCCAATTCGGATTTGAGGTTGACCGAGACATCGTCCAAGACAGTCGACTCCGAATATGGTTTTGCCAAATTATACGTTGAGGATTGGATTGAACGATACGCTCGCCGCATTGGCGCCACTGGCATCTCGCTACGGTTTGCAGGGATTTATGGATGGGGAGAGTTTCGCGGCGAAGCGTGGATGGGGAAAATCCTTCAAGATACAGTCAAGGATCTTATGGCAGGTTGTGAAGAATCAGTTTCCATTAGACAAATGGCAGCATTGGGAGACAATGAATACTTGTATGTTGATGATGCCGCAAACATAACTATTACCGCGCTCGAAAAGCGACAACACCTCCGCTGCAACGTTGGAGCCGGGACTATCTCCACGAGTGCGGAGGTTATTTTGGCATTGAGACAGCTTTTTCCTCATTGTCCAAGCCTAGATTTCCGATCAGCTGACCTGCCATTATTCAAGCGCCGTCTCTATCCGCTCGATATTTCACTAGCCAGAAGAGAACTGCAATATGAGCCGAAAGTATCCCTCTATGAGGGCCTCCGGGCGATGCGAGACAAACTGGCTGCATTGTAACGGAGAGAAATGATACTATGTCTCGCTATTTAATCGTCGGCGGTTCAGGAATGCTCGCCCAGCTTTCGGGCGATCTCGCAAGATCGGGGAACGATATAACGGTGCTATCGCGGAATGCCGCTGCCGTTGAGAAATTGTCGAGTAATTCAGGCAAAGAACGCCTTTACCATTTGCAAGTTGATTATCGCAATGAAACCGATTTACGAACGGCCTTGGAGGCGGTCCGCCCTTTTGACCGATGCGTTTGCTGGATACACATGGAAAACGCGCCCAATGCACCATTCATAATTAGTGAATTTGTGCGGCAAGAATTTCTGCATGTACTAGGTAGTTCTTCTTTCGATCCCTCAACACCTGATATCATCGCTGACTTGCAAGAGCGATTTACTCTAACACGGCCGGATGTACGTTATCGCATTGCGGTTTTAGGCTTCACTGATTCTAAAATCGGCGGCACTCGATGGCTAACGCATGGGGAGATTTCCAGGGGCGTTAATTCCGCTCTATTAGCGAAAGAGGACTTGGTAATTGTCGGTCGGGTTTCACCCTGGTCTCAGCGACCTTAAAGGGATCGGTTCCGGCTCAATACTCTTCTTGCCTCAATTTTAGGAAAGAAGGCCTCTACAAATTTAGGGGCTACTCACTTCCGTAAACTTCGGGGCCAATTTTTTATCCGCCCCCCTCAACAGTCTGATGCGTACAAACCTCGAAACATGCATATCGCGAACCGACAACAGTTGGCACTAAAAGCCGACGATCTAGCCGCGTATTACGGGCCTCACACGATGTCTCCGGGATAAGCAGGCACGCATGGCATGCTGCACCATGAAGATGTCGATCGTCATGATCGCCATCTGGAGAGTGCTCGGCACAGATTGGATCGTTCGAGCATAACTCCAAGCGCTTAATCGCACGGCTTAGCAACTCGCCCACACGATGCGCCATGCCACTGAGTCCGCCAAGTGTGCCTTGGCTACGGCCGCCGATGTGTAAATTAGCAGTCCGTATCGGTCTGCTTGTCCAGCAACGCTCGAATAGACCCGCTCTTTCAAAGAGGAAAGCGGGTAGCCGCATTCTAGCGAAAGTTCAGACATCAGCGCATGGGAAAGCGAATGGAGAGCCCAGTAGGCTATTCCTAAATGAGATGGCGGTCGACTAATACGTCGCCTTGCTGATGTTGACTCTTTGGGCTTCCCAAATCGCGGTGAATCTGAATCTCTGGGGCAAACCGGAGGTTTACGATGCGATCAGGGATTTCGTTGCGTGAAGATTTTGATGGAGACCATCTCCGGCGGCTGGCGCGGCAGACGAAGGACGCGGCCCAGGTAAGACGCTTGTTGGCGCTCGCGTCGATCTATGACGGCGGCACGCGGTCAGATGCCGCCCGCCTCGGCAATGTCACGCTCCAGATTATCCGGGACTGGGTCCTGCGCTTTAACGAACGCGGCCCCCAGGGCCTGATCAATGGCAAGGCTCCCGGTCAGCAGTCGCGGATGAACGATCAGCAGCGTGTGGCGCTGGCGCAGGCCATCGAGCGTGGTCCGACGCCCTATCTCGACGGCGTCGTTCGCTGGCGTCTGTGCGATTTGGCGCAATGGCTCTGGGAAGAGTTTCGCGTTTCTGTGAGCGAGCAAACGCTGAGCCGTGAAGTACGAGCCATGGGCTATCGCAAGCTGGCTGCCCGGCCCAAACATCACGCGCAGGACCCTCAGGCCATTGACGATTTTAAAAAAGTTTCCCAGCCGCAGTGGCAGAAATTGTTGCCGGAGCAGCCCAAGGAAAACGAATAGAGATTTGGTTCCAGGACGAGGCCCGGATCGGGCAGAGTGAGGCGGAAAAGCAAATGATCCAGTGAATCATTTGCCCGACGAACGAAGATCACGCGCCGTTGGGCCAAGCGCGGAACGCGACCGTCCGCGCCGCATGATCAACGCACGAGATCGGCCTATATCTTCGGTGCCATCTGCCCGAAGCTCGGCAAGGCCTCCGCGCTGGTCATGCCATGGTGTGACACCTACGCAATGACCCAGCATCTGGCTGAAATCGCCCGTCATGTCGATGACGGCGCGCACGCCATCCAGATCATGGATCAGGCTGGCTGGCACATGTCCAACACGCTCGTCGTGCCCGACAACATCACCATCCTGCCGTTGCCGCCGAAGTCGCCGGAGCTCAATCCCGTCGAAAACCTTTGGCATTTCATGCGCGAAAACTGGCTCTCAAACAGGATCTTCAAATCTTACGACGACATCGTCGCTCACTGCTGCGATGCCTGGCGAAAGCTCGAAAGCCAGCCGTGCCGCATCATGTCCATCGGACGCAGAGAGTGGGCAAATGGGTTTTGATCAATGAGACGGCGTATAAATCGGTCCGCATCAAGCTTTTCTCCCTCCTTCAATATCACTGCCCGATCACCCGCTTCCGCATGTCCGCGCCAGCGGCTTATAAACTCAGGGTTGACATGGAGAAAGATGCCCTCACCAAACTGTTCTGTCGCCGGAAGCCACTCGACGTTGCGGGCAAGATCAGCGCCGTCGACTGCGAGCTGAATTTCATCCAGCTCGCTCTCTGCAGCTGTTGGAGGTGGTTCAAGGCGGGTAAAGCCATATAAGCAAGTTACCTCCCGCAGCCGATGAACCTTCACAATCCCAGCAAGGAAATCTCGCCACGGCTCATCCAACTCAAGTTCTTCGGTCTGGACTTGCCCGAAAAAAGTGGAGAGCGAAGGCTTCTTCAGGGTGTCAGCTTGAGAGGGATGCTCTCGAACTGAATTGGGCTTTTGTAGCCCAAGGAGGAATGTCTTCTTTTTGGATTATAGAAGGCGTCGATGTATTGTCCAATGGCGATTTCAGCTTGGGTCCTTGTTTTGAATACAGTTCGCCAAACCAGTTCTGACTTGATTGTCTTGAACACGGTTTCCACCATGGAATTGTCATAGCAATTGCCCTTGCCGCTCATCGACAGGATGAACCCGTGAGCTTTCAGAAGCTTTTGGTAGTCGGTCGCGCAATATTGACTACCACGGTCGGAGTGGTGAATGACATCCTTCGGCGGTCTGCGGATGGCTATGGCCCGTCGTAATGCCGTCAATGCCAGGTCCTGCTTCATTCGATCACTGGTGGCCCAGCCGATAATACGTCGAGAATAGAGATCGACAACAATGGCCAGATAGAGCCAGCCTTGCGTCGTCCAAACGTAGGTGATGTCAACACCCCACTTCTGATTTGGACCTGTGGCGGCAAAGTCCTGATCCAGAATATTGGGGGCAACAGGCCCTTTGTGATCGCTGTCAGTTGTTCTCTTGAATCGGCGTTTCTGCAATGCCTTCAAACCATTGTCATGCATGATGCGAGCAACCCTGTGGCGACCGACGCAAACCCCGTCTTCCTTCAGTTCCACCGTCATGCGTGGGCTTCCATAGGTTTCATGTGAGGTGGTGAACTGAGCCCGGATATGAGCCAAAAGAACCATGTCCGTCCTTTGCCGCAGGCTTGGTTTGCGTATGTCCCAAGCGTAATATCCGCTTTCACTGACACCCAGAAGCGTGCAGGCACGCTGAACAGGAACATTGGCCTTCTCTGCCGCAATGACCTTGAATTTCATTTCATGGTTTCCTTTGCAAAGAAGGCGGCTGCTTTTTTTAATAAATCGCGCTCCTGACGCAGAATTTCATTTTCCTTGCGAAGACGCGCCAGTTCCTTGGCAGTATCTTCGTGTGGTCCAGAAAGCAGGTCGGCTTCCTTGTGGGCGCTCACCCATTTCCCAAGCGTCGAGAGCCCAACGCCAAGATCATCGGATATTGCACGCAACGGCCTGCCGCTGGTGCGCGCAAGTCGGACAGCCTCAGCTTTGAAAGCATCTGTGAACTTGGCGTGGCGGCCGGGTGAATTCTTCTTCGTGTTCGTCATAGGGCGAAATCCTATCAAAGGTTAGGGATTCGCTCTCCACTTCTTCCGGGCAAGTCCAGTTCGCTGATTGATGAATATCGTCAAACGGCCCGCTATAAGGCGCTCTCGCCATCAACTAGGCGCGATTATGAGAGGATCTTCGGAGTCATTCGCTTGGAGTACGGAGATTGTCCGCTTGCAGCCGTCGAAGCTCGTGGCAGCCGCCGTGGCTTTCTGTCGTGGCGCGACAAGATGAAAGATTCGCCTCGCTCTGCCGATATGCACATCGCCCTGCTCAGCCGCCTGTTCGTCTGGGCTAAGGACAGCGAATACATCATGCGTAACCCGCTCGAGCGCGTGGAGCGACTGCACGAAGGTAACCGGAAAGACATCATCTGGAGTTCCAACCAGATCGACAAACTTCTCGCCGAGGCATCGCCGCACATCCGCGACGTGGCCAAGGTGGCGCTTTGGACGATGCAGAGACAGGCAGACATCCTCACGATGCCGACGCTCGCCTTCGACGGCGAGCGGCTATCAATCAAGCAGGGGAAGACTGGCGCGCGCGTCCGGGTGATAGCAGCGCCGGATCTGATGCCTATGCTGCGTAAAGCTATAGAGGCACAGCGCCAAAGAGTTTTGGTCAACTCGTTCGGGCAAAACTGGACTTCAAGCGGCTTTCGGGCGTCTTGGCGCAAGGAAATGGCGAGGCTCGGTATAAGGGGCGTCACGTTTCACGATCTGCGCGGAACCGCGATCACCTTCGCCTATGCGCACCTCGACCGGCCGCATGACGAAAAGATAAAACTCATTTCCGAAATATCCGGCCACTCGCGCGAAGACGCCGAATCGATCATCCGCAAGCATTATCTCGCCGGCCAAGAGGTTATCGACGCTATTGGGCGAGGAACGTCCCGTGAATGAAACTGTAAAACTCTAGATGACCTGTAAAACGACGCAAGAAACTCCCGGCTAAGTTATTGAAATGGTGGGTGATGTAGGGTTCGAACCTACGACCCGCTGATTAAGAGTTATTTCGGAAATGACCTAATACAATGGCTTGCGGGTGTCAACATGCGACGGAATGTTCCTATCCGTCTATTTCCCGATAAACCATTTCAAAGCGCCAATAATCGTTTCAGAGACCGAATATAGCCAACCGGCAGCCGCCAAAACACCGCCGCCAACCCACAGCAATTTTTGCCCGAGCCAACCCGCTCCGGCGGCTTTGGCCTTCAGCTCCTGATATTGTTGCAGGGTCATGGTGTGGCCGGTTATGGACACTTCCACCGCACCCACACGGACATTGATCAGCGCCAGAGCCACATCCTGCTCATTCAGCTTTTCCCATGTCCGGCGGCCGCGCTCGGAGCCTTCCTTCGAAACATCGTCGATGCGGCGATTGATCTGCGCAAGCTCACGCAGGATGAGGGCGGAAGTGTCCATGACTTACTCCAGGATCAGAAACACATCGGGGTTCGTTGCCCCGGCCAGCGTCACGACAATCTCACCCGAGGTTTGAAGCACGAGCTGCTTCACCACGTCGTTGTTGCCGTCCACCTTGGAAACGGTCAGCTTGGCGTTTGGCACGGGTGTTTCAATCGGCAAGCTATCCACCGGCGAAAGATCGAGAGACTTCGAAGACACGGACAGTGTGCCGCCGCCGAGGCTTCCCGAATATTTCAGCATCCGGTATCCCGCATCAATGCGGCCGGAGACGCCAGTGTTCCACACCGCATTGGCTTGCAATCTTTTGATAGGCATCTCACTTCCCTTTCCTGCAAAGTTCGTCTTTGGCGCACTGCATGTTGTGCGCCACCACCTGGCGGGCAAAGCGTTCATCGTGGTTGACGATCCAGGCGGCCGTTTCCGGCGCGGGCGTCAGCGCGGCATAGCCAGCGCCATCATTCACACTTCCCGTTGTTCCACATCCGGCCGAGAGCGCGGCACAGGCCAGCACCATCCATCTGCTCAATAACGCCATCGATCGTTCCTCGCTCGTTCAGCTGCTCGATCAGCTCTTGTTTCGCCGCATCGGCCGCCAGCGCCTTGCCATCCATCCGGCCTTTGACATAGGCAAAGAGAATGGCGAGTAAGACGAGGCCCGTCAGAGCGCCGAGCGCGGCGGCCCGCCAATGCTTCTTGATGAAGGCCAGCACGGCCAGCGCCTCGGTAATCACACCGCCACCCCGTTCACCGCCACGTCAACGGCCTTGGCCTTGCGCTTGGCATAGATGCTGTAGACAATGCCGCCGATTGCCACCAAGGCCCCGGCAACGGTCAGAAAAGCGATGATCTTGCCGACCAGTTCGATGCTGGAGAATGGCGCAAGCTGCTGGGTGGTCTGAGCCAGCACGGCGCTGGCACCGCCCACCGCCGTGGCGGCTTCACCGGGTGCAGAAGACGGCGCGGCCTTGACGGCGGAAACGAGGGCTTTGGCATCACCGTTTTCATGATAGACTGGAGCCGGGCCGACATCGCCGCTGGCCCATGCCTGGCCGACATCGAGCACGTGCTTGAGGCGTTTCACCCAGCCGTTCTTATTGGCTTCCCAGTTCTTCAAGCTTTTCATGAAGGCAAAGCGCAGGCGGATGATTTCGGCCACCAGCGCATCATGGTTGATATGCGCCTTGGCAGCGGCAATCGTAGCTGGGCCAACCACACCATCGTCAGGCACACCAAGCGCCCGCTGCAACCATTTGGCACTTTGCGCCACACCGGAGTTCACCGCGCCGTCTAACACGACATAGGAAACACCAGAAGGCAACTGATCACCCTTCACCAAGGCCCAGTAGCGGCCACGGTAAATACTCTCCGCTTCGGCCCGCACAATGAACTTGACGGATTGCGGTGCAGCACCGATCGACCGCCGATAAACATCATAGACGGCTTGCGTCACACCCATATTGGTTGCGCCGCCCGGATCATCCTTTTTCGGGCGGTTGCTATATCCGCCCTCGGAACCAAGCACCTGCGCAACGCTGCGTTTGAAATCGTCCGCCATAAAAAAAGCTCCAGCCTGATTTGCTGGAGCCAGTTTAGGGCCGGGCGGATGGCGTCAAATGCGGTTCGTTTTAAACAGGGGCTTGAATAACGCCCGTCAAGGATCGGATATCGAGATAACCAGGTCGTCTATCTTACCCGACCATTTCACATAAAGATTTTTGCGAATGGCAACCTCAAGATTTGAGGCCGCTAGCACCAACTCAATTTGGTATTCGCCAACTGGTAACGCATCTTTCCAGCTTTCAAACTCGACGAAATCAACGTTGGTAAACGTTTTCAGATTTCCAGCAGTGTGATGGAAAACAATAATCCAGTCTTGGTCGGCGACATCTCGCCGTTCCCATGACCTTATCCCGTGCGGCCAGCCCAAAGTGAATTGGGTAATGTCGTTTAGCGGTCGCCCCCATCCATCATCATTTTTACGTCGGATCGATTTGACTGTGCAGGATACGTTCGTCATAGGACGCGAAACGGTCAGCTTCAGCGCTATACGATCGTTTTCGTAACCAGGCCGGTTCCTTGACACATGTTCATCATCATTCTCGAAACTGATCGAAATCGGATATTTTAGCCGTTCAATTCGAGCTTTTTGCTGACGATAAAGTCGAAAAGGTGAACTTATGAGCATGTTACCTCCAAAGAAAAAAGCTGGCACATAGATAGCGTAAGCCTGCCACCAATTGAGAACATCAGTGCTTAAGCCCGCTAGCGTAGCAAACCCGAACGGTGGCAAAATCACAGTCAGTAAGAATTGAAGTTTTCCGTCCGCAGAAACCGAAAGGCGGGTTAGCTCACGAAGATAATTTTCCAGATCGTTCCACATTAAAATACCCCCATAGGGAGAATAAATTAACATGATTCCACCATTAGGAAAGAGCATCCCCAGTAGGGCTGTCTATGGCTCCTCTTGGCCACACACACTGTGACCTTAAAAAGCACGAACAAGGTGACCGTCAAACATCGTGGCACCAAATCCGCCAACCATGCTGATAACCTTCGTGGTGCCGCCATTCACAGTTATCCGAGGGTAAACTTCCTCCCCCGCGATAAGATATACGCCGCAAGACAGATTTAAGCTCATGGCCCCGCCCGCTGCTTGCGCGTATGGATTGGTCTCAAATGTTCGGTTTCCTGCCGGTGTGACTAAAAGCAGGCTTCCATCTACATGCGCTGATGTTACGCCAGTCATTTTTATGCATAGGTTAAATTGATGCGGTCCGGTTACTTGAGCGACAAATTTTCCTGTTGCTGTGTTATACCCGCTTCCGGTATTAATCTGTGTTGTGTTTAAAAGTAGCGTGTAGAAAGTCCCGTCGCCGGTGACGCTAGGGATTGTAGTGCTGGCATAGGCAATGAACGCGGTTCTATATTTCCCCAACACGTCGCTTGGATCATAGATGCGCGTAGTCGCATTGCTGACGACTGATCCCTCCGCGATATCAGAGCAAGTGCCATCAATATTGACCGCTGCCCCAATCGAACCGCCTTGCTTGTCCACAACGAGGTTCGACCAAGCCCCCTTGTTTGTTGTCCCGGACAGGCGCAAGGCAGCGGTTACGGCAGGTCCGTTACAAATGAGGTTATCGACCGTAAACCTCGTAACGTTGTTTAGCTCGACGTGATTGGTCGTATCCGCAAAAGCTGTGAAGGTGGTGATTGCGTCGATCTGGATTTGGCCATCGGCACTGGCGTTAGATATGGTGATCGATTGCCCGGCGTAATGGTAGCCGTTTGTCGCATCACCAATTACACCCACCTCTTGGTACGCGGTGTTGTAACCGGGTTCGATAAACCCGCGATCCACTGACATAAGGCCGAGCGCAATAGCGCACACATTATCAGTCTTGAACGTATTCCGAGACGCATTCATATGCCCGTTTTGGAATTTCCACGTTCCGACTGTTGTCCCCGTGTGCGATCCTTCAAACGCGTCACGGCACCCCCAGATTTCAAAGTTCGTCCAATAAACTCCCTCAATCCAACCCGTGATCGACGCGCCTTTGGTGAAGCCATTTACCCGCAAGCCTTCCGCGTCAAATCCAAATTGCGCGTCATCGCTCGTGTCATTCGCCCGAATGCGAAGTCCGTATGTTGATTTACCGGGGCCGCCGCCCTGAAGCATGACGTTCTTAAACTTTACAAAACGGCACGACTGAATATCCAAAGCAGTTTGCCAAAATTGCGAAGGTCCAGTTGATCCGCTCCCATATATACCGTCGAAGCCGATGATAACGACATCGGTCAACTCTAGCCACGTGTCTATCACCCCGGCGTCTGTCCGGTAGATCTTGACGCCTGTATCCGTAGCCGCGCCTTTGGTAGCTACGGTCACACCTTGGAGCGCTTTCGAATGGTAGCCGGCGGGAGGCCGCCCCTTGCAGGGGAGTTTCAGGCCACCGGAGGAAAAGACAAACAGCGTTGCACCGGGGCCGGCGCCGATAATTGTCCCGGTGGACGTTTCCGGGAACGTTACATCGCCGCTGAAGTTATAGCGTCCAGCAGGAAAGCGCGTGACCCCAGCCGCAAGTGCGGCATTTACCGCAACGGTGTGGTCCTGCAACCCGGTCATTGCCGCAGCGTCCAAGATTTGCAACGATGTCATGTAATCAAAAACAGTTCGTGCGCCAACCCATAACGCGGCGCCTATGTTACTTCTCGCTTGCGCTGACTGCGCGTCAGTCAAGCTCTGCGCTGCATCGAAACGCACACGCTTGTCGAGGCCATCGGTAATCGAAGACGCAGACGCCGCGGCGGCTACCGCTGCTGCTGCTGCTATTGCTGCGTTCTCTTGTGCGTTGGCAATGTCCGCAGCATTTGCGCCCTTGACCAGCTGGTTGCCGCTTTTCATCAGCGTGTCGCCGTCGTCAAGGCCACTGGATACAGTCAGACCGGCACCAGCATCGAAATCCATCTTGATCGACCTGTCACGGTCACGCGCCAGCTCCTGCAAAATCGTGCCGACTTTACTCAGTTCCTTTTCCAGGGCATCCGGGTTCAGTTGCACGCCTTGCGTCAGGCCCGCCGTGCGCTCATGCACGCGCGCGGAGATCACCTTGATTTTCGTGGTGTTGGGAATAGCTCCGGCAAAGGCGATGGAAAATTCGTCGAAAGGCTCATCGCTAGCCTTGGTGATCGTCACCGCCTGTTCTGTCCAGACGGTTGCGCCCGTGGCCTTGGTGTAGATCAACACATCGGCGCTATCGAAGATCTTCAGCCCGAACGGCCCATAGCTCGAACCGCCATCCCCAAAGAAAATCGCTTCTTCCCGCGTCTCACGCGAAATCGGATAAGGTTGCGCCATGGAAAAGCCCCGCCTGAAAATCAATCTCAGGCAAGGCTAATGGATGGCAGGGCATGTTCAGTGGGTTTGGAGGGCGCTTCTCAGTCTCATTTGCCGTCCGATAAGGGGCGTGAAACACTCTCGTGCAGTCTTTCCCGTTGAATTCTGATATCGATCTCGGTGCGATCATCCATTTCAGATTGCCGCATCACTCTTTCAATTTCTTTTTCCGTCCACGCATGGCGAACAATAACGTGTTTCCCCAACATGGAGACACCGATAAACGGAAATTTACTCCGATCTTTCGGACGATATATTTGCTGTTGAAAATGATCCTTCATTCTCGCGTCGCCCTCCCAGACAAACACGAGTAAAATCACAAAGTTACGGCCGAGAGTCGAGTCCTATTTTTCGGATAAAAGATATTCGGTCAAAATCCGGCGGATCGCATCCTGCCGATTAGGCAAATCCGGCTGTTCTCGCCGGAAATCATCCAACTTTGCCAGGAGATCGACGGCCAAGCGCAGCGTCAGCGCCTCTGTATCCGAAGGAGGCCGACCACCTCGGTTAGGTTTTTGAGTTTTTAACATTGACAACCTGATTTTTAAAGTTATAGGTTTTTAATGTCACAAACAAAGCGACCGCGCAAGAGGCTGGAACCTCAAACGCGGTCTAACCGAAACCGATCACCAGGAGATCGATATGGCTGCCGCTACCTATAAACAAACCGCCAGCGCCGCGCAAATGACCAATGGGCTGCACACGATGGAAGACAAGCTTGTCGATCTACGCGCCATGATCCGGCTGGGGCTGACATTGACGGAGCATGTTGACCAGCAGACGTTGGGCAAATTGCTTGGTGAGTTGAACACCCTGTTTTATCTGTTGCAGGACAAGGTGGATGCCTGCGCCACCACCAACGCCGCCATGTTCCGCGCCGACTATGCCGCCGCCGATGCGAGGGCCATGCAATGAGCAAGAAACAGAAAGCGACGACACAAAAATGCAAAAATACGTCCATTGCTAAATTGCATAGAATTGATGGGCTCGGAAAACTCGTAAACGGTTACGTTGCTATCACGATGCCACTAACCCGCGACGAGGTAAACAGCACGCCCATCATTAAAAAAGAAGACCTCGTAGGCATATACACCGCGATCACGATCATGCGGGACTTGGCGGTTGAAGTTGCGCGTAATCTTAATCAGGAAAATGCCGAATGAATGCCATGATCAATTTCGCTTTTGAGGAAAAACTCGTCCGCGTCGTCGATAAAAATGGCGAACCATGGTTCGTCGCCAAAGATGTCTGCGATTGTTTGGGCTTAACCAATCACAAAATGGCAATCAAACCACTCGATAGCGATGAAAAGGGGGTAAGTTCAACTTACACCCTTGGCGGCGAACAAGAGATGATTATCATTTCCGAAGGAGGTCTTTATACCATTATCGTTCGGTCAAGGCTGGCAACGACACCGGGAAGCCTCCCACATAGGTTCCGCCGATGGGTCACAGGTGAAGTCCTGCCTCAGATCCGAAAAACCGGCAGCTACCGCCCCGCGAACGACACCACCGCCATGACACCCCAACAGATGGATATGCGCCTGGCGCTCGACATGGTGCGGGAAGCCCGGTTGATCCACGGCAAGCAGCGCGCCGCCCGTCTCTGGGAAAGCCTGCCCATGCTGCCAAGAGTGCCGGAAATCCCGGTTTTGCAGAATACCAACCACGCCGCGGGGGCGGAATGCCTTGCCCACCTTCTGGCCTATCGGATCGAGACCGGTGAATGCGTGGCCGAGCTGATCGCACAAGCGATGGACACGGGCGAGGTGCTGGATACGCGGTTGCGCGAACTGGGCATCCGCCCGATCACCGAGGGCGAACCGGGCATTGCCATGACCACAAACCCGACTTTGACCGGCGGGCTCTTCCGGGATACCCGCTGGGACAAGGGCCGCCACACAAGCGCCCTGCGCAGCCTGCCCGGCGTCACCAGCTTCCGCCACATCAAGTTTCAGAAAAACGCCAACAGCGCCAGCATCTTCATTCCTGTCGAACTATTTGAGGAAGCGTAGGGGTACCTGCTTTACAGGTACCCCTAACGTGTCCCACGTTGCGGCGGCTCGATACCCAACCATTCGTCAACCTCGTCTTCGACATTATCCACCAGCAAGCGCCGGATCAGAAACAAATTCTGCCCGGCCACCAACCGCCGCATATTCGTCGTGTCAGACGCCTTCCATTCCGCATCGCCGCCCAAGGCCTTATTGAGCAGGGTGGACATGGATTTCACCGTTGCTTCCGCCTTGCCGAACACCGGCCCCAGCAGCGCCCCGCCGGGCGAACGGCTGATATAGCGGGCGTCCGGCATATTGGCACCGATCAGCCGGTAGGCATCCGCCGCCCCGCCAGTCCATTTCGCCAGAATGGAATTGCCTTCTGAATACCAGCCGAGAATGCCGGAGCGGTTGATACCGGCCTTGATCCAATCCGAAGGGCTATTCGGCGCATCGCGGTTTGCCGCGATCGAATAGGCATATTCGGCAATGATACCCAGCACGATGGCCGAGGCCGCCCCTTGCAAAACCTGAGCATCACGAGCCTGAAGGCTGCGCACCAGCAACCGCTCATTGGCGGCCACCACGAAGGTTTTGTATTGCAGCACCAGCGAGGCCACCGGGTTGCTCATCACCAGCGGCTTTTCAGCGCCGGGCGTCAAGATCATCAAATCAACATCACGGGCAAGCGCGCCCTCGAATGCGTCCCGCGCACCGATATCCGTCCAGTTCGCCGTATTTGGCAGCCGCAAATTGTCCACCATGTCTGAACCGCCATCGAGCGCCAGTTGCTTGGCGATCCGATCCGCCATCACATTATCAATGCCCGCTTCCGCCAGATTGCGAATTTGCCGCGCCGTGCCTCCCCCGGCTGCAATGGCATCCGCCGCCTTTGACAGCTCCGCCCCCGACACCATGCCAGCGGCGAACTTGCCGAAATCCGTCCACGGCGTCAGCATGGATGCAAGACCGAACTTATCGGCCATGACCGATGTGGCCCGCTCGAAACGGGACGTCGGTTTGTAGACATCGAGAATATCGTGCATGCCGCTGGTGCGGGTTGCCAGATAGGTTTCCGCCGCCACACCAAGCGTCTGCATTTGCTGGCGATATTTTCCGAGCTGCGCCCGCAGTTCTGGATCGGCTAGGCTTTTCAACATTGGCCGCCAGGCATCCTTGAAGGTGGTGGCAAAACCATGTCGCCATTGTAACCCGGCCAGATCGGAAAGCGAGGACAAAGCAGCGCCGCCCAGATTGGTAATCATGTCATACCGCGCCGCCGTTGCTGCAACCCGGCCCATCATCCGCATGCGCGGATCGGCGGAATATCCATAGGTGTGACGAACCCGGTCACGCATCGCCGCGAGATCGGTGACAACTGCATCATAGTCCTTCTTAATCTTGGTGCGCGCGCCTTCCGTTATCGCCGCTGACTGTTTTGCCGCCGCCTCGTCCTTGATCTTCTTAAAGGTCTCAGTCATATCCACGTCGCCGAATTTCTCGGTCAACAACACGTCCGGCACCATGGTGCGCAGATAGGCTTCCACCGTATGCTGCACATCCGTTTCAATGAAATCAGCAACCATATTATCCGGGATCATGAACACGCGCCCTGCCAGAGGCCCGCGCGCCGTGCCACCAACGCCATTGGCTGGCGCACCGCGCGCAGCATCATAAGGCAAACGGCCATCCGGGTTTCCGACGATCCGGTCTACAATGTCATCCGCAAGGCTTTCCAGCTCTTGTCGCGTCCGAGGTACAATATCATCACCGTCCGAAAGAGACTTCGCTTCCCGCTCGGCAATCCAGTCAGCGAAAATTTTCTTGGCCTCGGGCCGCCGGGCGATCAGCTTTTCCTTGTTCCACATGCGCATCATGTAGCTATCGGCGGTTTTGACATCGATATCTTCGGGCAACAGCTTGGCGGCAATCGCCCGGTCGCGCCATGGGTCCAGAACATTCTGACGGATATACTGCGCCGCTTCCGCCACCTGCGGAATGTCGTGAGTATCGCCATTGCGCAAGGCGCGGTCCACTTCCGTCTTCCAGTCGGCGAACGTCAGTTTTCCGTCTTCTGACCGGCCCAGCATATCGCGCGCGCCGGTGAGCGCTTTCTGGATTTTACCAGCTCCCTCCTCGCCAAACCGATAATCAGTATAAAGCCGGTCGAAATTCTGCGCTACGCCCACCCTCGTCTTCCCGGTTTCGAGCTTGACGAGCCGATCCAGCGCCGGGCCTTGCGTGGTAGCGATACCCTGGTTGTTTTCCTTGAAGATGTAAGGCGTTTCAACCAGATCGACCACAGCGCGGCGGGCGGTCTCGAAATCAGAATTTAGCACGCGCCGGGGCGGCGAGACCTTGGCAGTCACATCCGGCAGTTTTTTCAGGAAACCGGGCGTATCCATTTCCAACGTCCGCGTATCGGCGGCGGCGGCACCAACGGACTGCGCACCGGGAGAGCGGGCAACGACAGATGGCGGATTGGCAATATCAGCGCCCCATGCTTCCCGGTCCGCATGAAGGCTGTCTTCGAGCACCTTGCGCTCACCCCGCGAAAGCAGCGCGCCAGCACCTGCCCCGAGCAGGCCGGAAAGCACAGTGGCCGTGCCGACACCCAAGGCAGCATCGCCAATAGTGTAATCCGGCTTGGTTGCCATCATGACGCCCTCACCTACGGCGGAAGACGCCGCACCCGTCAAAGCAACATCCGCCCCAAGCCGTAAGGCATTCGCCCCTTCCGCAACACCGGAAAACACCTTGGCGATCGGCAACATGATGGTTGGATCGAGCATGCCCATGCCAACCATGGCAACCGTGCCGCTCCAGCCGGATTTTCCCAGCACAGCACGAGCATTCTCATCTTCATCCCATTCGCTCATGATTGCACGGGTTTCCGCCTCATTGCGGGCAAAGGCGAAACGCTCCGGGTCATTTTCAAATTTCGTACCCTTAATGGCAGGAAACGGATTATAGTCCGGCTCCGCCTGCACATCGGCCCGGTTCTCCAGATAACGATAAGCGCGATACGGCCAGTTCGCTTCGACACCCGCCGCTTTCAGCGTGTCGAGAAACCCGGGATCGTCCTGCGCCGGTGCGTCCTGCGGCGAGGTGGCGCGGATCGGCACGAACTCATCAGGAATAGACGGCATTATTGACCTCCTGGGATATCAGTGTCGATACCGGCCCACGGCAATTCCTGCCGGGTCTTTTCATAAGTATCGAGCCGCTGTTTCTGTTCTGCCGGGATTTGCTGGATACGGCGCTGGCGGTCCGCCAGATCGGCCGGATCAGCACCGCCGGGATAGAGCGGACCAATCGCCGTGCCATTTCCAAACACAAGCCATGGATCGTTTCGCGTGCGCCGCGCCTCTTCCGCTTGTGTCAGCGCCTTTTTCCGGGCAGCGTCCACATCGAAGAAATGCCGCAGCGGCCTGCCCTTCTCATCTGTTATCAGCTCTTCCAAGCCCGTATCCGGGTTGACCTTCGACAGGAGATAGCCCGGAGGCTCATTCCGCTCTATTGCCGCTTTGGTTTTTCCATCGGAAACCAACGCCATGTTTTCCGGCTTGAACCCGCGCTCTTGCGCAACTTGCGTCAGTTCGTCCCGCATCCAATTTCCAGATCCGGCAACAGTGGGATAATGCTCTTCCGGCGGGTACAGCATCAAGCGGCCACGCGTGTTCCCATACACCGCCGTCGTTCCCCACACTTTCTGCATGCGCTCGACGGCCTGTTTTTTGGCCGTGTCTGCATCGCCGGAGGCCGCATAGCGTTCACCCATCAGCGTGGTGAAATCGTTCATCATCGCCCGTTGCGTCGCCTGATCAACAGGACCGCCGACAGAAAGGCTAAGGGTCCCATTTTCATTCAACAGCTTCACCACATCATCCGGCTGAAGTTTGCGGGCCTCTGCCTCGCCTTTCGTTACCAGCGGCTTGACACGTTCCTGCCATTTTGGATCATTGCGCTCTGTCAGCCATTTTTGCGCCTCTTCCGGCGTGGCGTACCGCACACGGGCCTGCCAGTCCTGAAGCCGATCCGTGGCATCCTTGCCGAAAGTCTTTTCGGTTTCCAGCAAACCAGTGCGCGCCGCAAACACATCGAGCTGCTTCATTGCCGAACTGTTGCGGTTCGGGTCCGTCGAGGTAATCGCGCTTTTGATCACCGCCTCTTCCTCAGGCCGGAAATATTTAGGCTGGACGCCAAAATGCTGGGCAGCCACATCAGCATAGACCATCCGGGTGTTCAGCGCTTCCGCCATTTCATCCGGGCTTGCCGTTGCAGGGTCTGGCAATTGCGATCCTTGCGGCACGATACCGAACCGCTCGGCAACGCCAAGCGGGTCCTGTTTCAGTTCGGCCTTCTGGGAGTTGACCATTTTCGTGGCCGCATCATAATCGTCAGGGGTTGGCGCGCGGCCACCTGCGGTCATCAGCGGCCAGAGATTGCTTTCAACCTCGCCAATCGGCTGTTTTCGCAGAGCATCGGCCACTCGCATTTTCAGTTCGGTGGAACGATAAATCTGCTCGCCTTCCGGCGTGGAACCCGCATCCATCTGAAATTTGGCATATTCCGCCGGATCGACCGGCAGGCCACGCATGACACGGGCAGCGATATCATTGCCTCGCTTCGATAGGGCCGTGACAGCAAGATGGTCCTGAGACCGTTGCTCACGTTCCCGCGCCGAAAGGCTTTTGTTGATCAGCTCCCATTCGTCAGCAGAAACGCCTTGCAGCTTGTTATCGCTGTAGTCCTTCTGCATCGTCTGGCGAAGGGAGGCGATTTCATCGGCGGACTTGCCATCGGCCTGACGGGAATAATAGCCAACCTGCATTTCCGCATGGCTTTGCTCCCGCGCCTGCTTTGCCTGTTGCGGGGTCATCATCCCCTTGGCAACAGCGGCATTATAATGATCGTCGATCTGCGCCTGCAAACCGGCAAGCTGGGTCGAGCCGGTATCATCATTGAACGTCATACCCGCCAGGACACGGGACTTGTTGTTTTCGAGATCCTGCACGCGGCCCTGAAAATCAACCAGGTCCTGTTGCTTCACTCTGATCTGCTGCGCATCCTGCGCTTTTCTTTGCAACTCATATGCGCCAGCCTGAAACCAGCCGCGATACTCGCTCTCGATTTCCGGGAAGACATGTTCGTTTACATGCGCCTGATACAGTTCCCCCATCGCCTTTTGCAGCATGGCAGGATCATCCTTGTATTTGTCATACACGGCGTCCTGATCTTGCAGCATCGTGAACTTGAGTTCCTGAAGATACGTCTTCTCCCCGGCAACATTATAGGCCCGCGCATAGAGCGTATCCCCCTCTTTCGGGCGAAACGCTCCCGCTTTGCCCGGCTCAATCTTCACCGGTGCGGCAGGCGTCACGGAAACAGGCGCAACGGACGAAGCGGAGGGGATGGACTTGTAGGAGCCCGATCCGAACTTGCTAGTCCACTTGGCCGCAAATTCACCAGCCGTCATGCCGTCCGCCCCGCCATTCAGGGAAACAGCCTCGCCACCCACCACATCGGCGGCACGGGCGCCGGGATTGGAAAGTAGCTTGATCGCCCCTTGCGCACCTTGCTGGTGTGCAAGGTAAAGCTCTCCAGACGTTGGGTCGCGGCCAAGCGCCGATTTCAGCGCGGCGGAATTGTCCTTCGCCAGCCGGGCCGCCGCATCGGCGGCTTGCGCCGGATCAAACCGATCGGCAAGGCCGTATTGCTTGGCCGTCCCATCGATAAATTGAAACAGGCCGCCCGCTGAAGAGTTGGGGTTTTTCGCATTCGGATCAAAGCCGCTTTCAACAGATGCGATCTGCATCAATGCGTTCGGATCGATACCATGCCGGGTGGCCGCTTCCGATATCACTCCGCGAATATTTTCCGGTGCAACGGCAATACGGGTTCCGGATTGCGCTGGCGCAACAGCATCACCCGTTACCGTCGATGCCCCCGGCGCTCCGGCCATGGCATCCGCTTCACCCGCCTTTTGCCCAGCGGCCACAGCTTGCCGGTCAGCCTGTTGCCCAAATTCATCGGCGACCCGGGCAAGGCCAGCCGCCACTTTACGCTCCAGCTCGCCATCATCGCGCGGACTGGGAAGCACCCCTTCCTGCAAAATCGGCTGCACACGAAAAGGCCGGTATCCGACCGGCTGGGGCAATCTGTTCGCCATGGTCAATATCCTCGGGCTTTGATGCTGGAACCGGTGCTGAACAGGCTGGTGGCGGCGCTGACCCAGCCGCCAAGCCGGGCTTTACCGGCCATCTTCCGGTAATTTCTCTCACGGTCGGAAAGCTGCGCTTGCGTGGTCTGTTCGGTTCCCACTTGGGTGGCCGTGCCAAGGTCCGCCTCCCGGAAGGCTTCCTTGCGCGCCTGCGTTGGCGTGCCGAAAGAAAGATCGGTTCCCGATGCGGCATAGGCCACATCCTGTTTTCCCACTTGATCAACCATCGCCTGCTTGATCGAACTTCGGCGCGATATCCCTTCCAGCGTCGTGAGCCGCTGGTTTGACTGTGCTTCCGTGGCCGCCTGCTCATAGCCTTCCGCCTGCGCATTCCCGGCGGAAACGGCAGAGACGGCACTCAGCACACCCGCCGTCCCCTGCAAAATGGAGCTGATGGAAAGCCCACCGGCAGCCGCACCGCCAACAGTGCCAACAGTGCCAGCAGTGCCGACCGCCCCGCCAACAGCACCAGCCGTTCCAGCCGCCGCCGTCCCACTACCAAAAAGCCCGCCCAATGCGGAAAGTGCTGCTGTCACCATCAGAGTTTGACCTTCGGAACATAATCGCGGAGCCGCAGCCGCCCCGGCCGCGTTTGTGTGATGGTCAATGTTGGGCCAGTTTTTACCCCGTTCAGTCCGGCAATGATCAGATGGCCGGTGTAACCACTCCAGGGCGCGGTCAGATCATCCGTCATCCGGCTCAGCGGGATGTTTCGGGCGGGCCTCCCATTCGCGCCGATGGCAATGCTATCGGTGTCGATCACATAGAAATCAGCCGCCTTCACCTGGCCGGGCCGCCGCACAACCGTATCATCTTGATTGACGCGCACATAAGGCATGCTCTCGCAAACCGGCGGCTCCCAAAGGCCAACTTTCAAAGAGGTGCTGGGAAAATCCGTGGTGATCTGCCCGCCGATGACGGTGAAAGGCCCGTCGAAATTGCGATTGGCCTCAATCCACACGGTCTTGCCTTCCAGCACGCCGAGGCCGGAGGCCACGCCACTGGCATTCGTCGAAACGGTCAAAGTCGCCTGAAACACCGTATCGGCGGCTTCCGCCAGCACTTCCAGGCGGGTAGCGCTCCCGCGCTTCACCATCACCCAAACCTGTTCGCTGCCATCAACGCAATGGCCGAGGATCGTTCCACCGGCATGCACGCCCCATTCCGCCGCGGCGATCATCGTCTGTTCGTCAGCCAGCATCTTGTTGACGATGATGCAGGCCATCCGGCCATCGTCGCGCCGATGCCAGATCCGGCTGGAGGTCGAACCGGCAATCTTGCGCTGCACCGTCTGGTTGGCAATATTGCGGACCAGATCCTTGCTCAGATCGTTTTGCCGGGTCGGATTGTAGCTTTCCGAAACAGCGTCATAGGAGACCGAGTAAAGCGCACCGCCGTCCGCGGAAACGAAAAACACCATTCCGTCAATCGAAACAGGCTTACAGTTCTTCTTGGAACCGATTTCGGAAGCGCGAACCCAGTTCATCGCTGAATTGCGTTCCACCGTGCGGTTGGAAGCAAACCATTCCGCCTGATCGGTGAAAATCACCAGATAGGTATTGTCAAGCATATGCAGGATGGTTTCGGAACTGGAGGTGCGAAGTGCTTCCAGCCGCGCCCCGGTATCGGCCGTATTCTCAATGTTGAGATTGAAATATTCCCCGGTCTCGCTCATTGCCACCGAGGCCTGCTTGGCCTTGGCGGCGATGTAGATGGCGCGATCCTGATAGATGCCCATGCCGCGAAAGCCGCCGCGCGAGGCCGAAATCAGCGGTTCGCCCGCCGTATCGCCAATCTGCGTATGCACAGGCAAGGCCGAGGCCGAGGACGTATTGACCACCGACACGCTGAAATCGTATTCCGAACCGGAAAGCACGCCACCGAATACCACTGTGTAGACGGCAAACCGGCCTTGCTTCGCATCCGCCGAAACCGTGACGCCGCTTTCAAACCCGCTCAGCGACGCGATAGCATCACGGATACGGGTGGCAAATCCAACCCAGTCAGCCGTATCACTATCAGGGTCCGCAACAGCACCCGAACTATTGGTCAACGAAACCGAGCCGGTCGTCTGTCCATCGACCTTGATGGACAACGTCAGCGCCGTCACATCGTCCACCCAACGCAACATGATCTGCCACGCGTCATCCGTCTTTGCATAGGTTCCACCCAGATCCACATCCGGGATATATTCCCAAGGCCAATCGCTCAGCGTCCAAATGGTATCGTCGGCGCTGTTGCGCAGCAGGCGATAGCCCCGGCCATTATTCAAGTCCTGATGGAAAATCCCGAATGTGTTGGCCTCCCCGAAAAATTCGAGATCCGGCACCATGGCGCTGGTAATCGCCGCAATGGCAATTTCCGCCACCTTCACCCGGTCATAACGCCAGATATCGACATAGCCGGGCGTAAACACCAGCGTGTAGGACAAGCCCACCTGCACCTTGAGCACCCCGGCTTTCAGGATATCCGAGCGCAGGGCGGCAATGTCAAAGCTACCGGGCAGATTGGCAAAGCCGGATTGCGGAATGGGTTCGAACCCCTTCATGACCAGCGCGCCGGAATAATATTGTTTCAGATTGACCTTACCGGCCAGATCCTCGGAAAGCTGCCCGGCATTGGCCGAGCTTTTGAATGGACCGCTGATCGCTGCCATTTACCACCTCCCATGCCAAGTGTCGCCACCGTCGCCCGCGCCTTGTGGCCGCACATTGATCAAAGGGCTGTCACCTTCCATCGGCTCACCCACCGGGCGGGAGGTCTTGTCCTGCGCCATCAACCGGCCAAACAACCCGCCACCGCCCTGTTGCGAAGGCGAGCCGAAGGCCTCCTGCAATCGATCAGCGCGCAAATTCTCATCCTGCCAGATTGGCACGGCAAGATAGCCGCCAAACGCCACTACGAAGGCAGACCGAAAATCCGGCGGCCAGATATCGGGAGAGACCAGAAATTTGCACAGCGACCACGTTTCGCGGCAATTGGCATAAAGCAGGCCTTCTTCAATGGTGAATTGCCGCAACGGGCGCGGACTGGCTCCCGCCTGTTCCATGTTTTTCAGCGGATTACCGATCCGAACGCCCGGCAAGTCAAAGGCATATCGCCAGCCGTTTTCAGGCTCTTCCTCCCGCAACCGGTTTTTGAAGGTCTTGAGCGCAAAGCTCCAGTCATGCAGACCGAAAATTTGGTCGACGGTCCGTTGCCAGACCAAAGCAACATTTTCCGACAACTCTGAGCCATCATCGACCGAAAACACCGGGCCAACACCGATATCGGCCAACGTCATATTGATGATTGTCGGTTTGTCGATTGTCATGGCAACCACCTGAAACAGAAAGGGACCGTGGCAGATTAGCCGCCACGGCCCCTTGTTCAGTGCATCTGCCCCGCCAGCTCGGCGGATCAGTCCGCCGTGGTGTCGCCGGTCACATCCGTCACGGTGACATTGCCGGTTGCCGGCACAGTCGCCACCTTGATCCGCACATATTCCGGTGTGCCGTCGCAATCGGCCACCGCGTTGATGATCGAATGCGGCGTCAGGTCATCCCGGCTGGCATTGAAGAAACCAGCCGTCAACATCTCCGCCTTGGTGTGGTCGGTCGCATAGTTGAAAAACTTGATGATCCGCGTATTGCTCAGCATCACCGGGCGGCCTGCCGAGACGAGGTCATACTTGATATGAGCCATGGTCCTGTTCCTGTTGAATGGAGAAGAGAAGCAATCCGGGCCGGACAAACCAGCCAGGATTAGCGCTTATTCGTTGATCTTCACGGCCTTGTTGATGGCCAGCATGCGAATGCGCTTCACGCCTTCCGGCAGAATGCCCACCGCCGCCGCCGAAAGCTGGACCTTGCCCAACCAGGGCGAACCCTTCAGGGTCGGAACCTGATCAATGGTCATATTCTCCTGATCCCATTCCACTTCGCAGCCCATGCTATCCTTGGTCCAGGCAAAGGCATCGAGATAACCCGTGCCGTTGAAGGGCAGACCATTGGAGCCAGATCCGAAAGCACCCGTGCCGAAGCTGAAATATTCGTTTGGCAACGTCACGAAATGCGTGCCTTGGAATGTCTTCTTCTTCATCTTGCTGGCCTTGGCAAAAGGCAGGTCAGCAGGGCCGGTGTAATCGGCATTGGAGAAATGCTTGTTGAAGCACAATTGCGTCATCCAGACCTGCGGAATGGCGCAGAAGGCTTCCTCATCCGATCCGGTACCGGCGATGCTGTCACCAATATAGGCCGCAAATTCCACATCGATTTTCGCCGTACCGTCACCGATGGTTTCCACGGTGGACGGCGTATCGGCCAAGGTAGACGTGGCATTGGCGAAATTGTTGAGCGCCGTCAGCTTGATGGTGTCGCGCTTCATGCGCACGGCCTGGGTCAACAGCTTGGAAATGCCGTCCTGCTGGCTTGGCCCCATCTTGCGCAGATCCTGCTGGAACCACGTCGCCGCCGCTTCATAGTCGGACAGGGACAGCGTGATGGTGTCCATGTTCACTTCGCTGGGGTCGATATCCTGCAAGGCGCGGGAAATCAGGTACATGGGAATGCGGCCGCCGAGAACTGGGAATTTAACGACACCCGCGCCGCCGTCGCCCCGGATCATCGTATCGTCGAGATAGCCGCCAAGCGCCATATAGCGCACGCGCACCATGTCGCGGATTTTTTCTACAAACCAATTCGGTGCAGAAGACATGAGAAACCCTCAATGTTTGTGATGGACGAAATCACCGTGAGGGCCGATTAGCCGGAGCTTGCGGCGGGTCCGGTAAAGGATAGCCGCCGCGTCGTCCAGGTCGCTCCCGTCCGGTAGCAATTGCATGTTGCCACCGGGCGGGAACCGTTCAGTGCGTCAGCCGATCAGGCGCTGATAATCCGCTTGCAGCGCGTCATGGCTGGCCTTGTCGAATTTCGGGCTACCGGGCGTATTTTCCGGCAATGCCGAACGGCGTGACAGTTCCGCCCGCGCATCATTACCGCCGCCAGCACCCGGAAGACCCATAGCAGGCCCCTTGTGACCGCCAGACCCTTGCGCCCGCAGGAATTCGATGAATTCATGCCCGCGCGCGCTATCGCCCAGCATCGCCTTGGCGAAGTCACCCGCTTCCTTGGAAAGCCCGCCCTTTTCCTTGCCCATGGCCACCATCTGGTCGACATAGGCAAAATTTTCATTCATCCGCTTTTCACGCGCCACCGTCTGCTGCGCTTCCGGCAGGTGCTTGGCATACTCTGGCACCAGGGCAGCCTTTTCCGCCGCCGTGTCGATTGGCGGTTCCAGCAACCCCATTTCCGCCGAAACGGAAAGGAAGTCCTGCACCATCGCCTGATAGGCCGGGACCGACATCTTGTGTTCCAATGCCTTGGCACTCATCCGCTCAAACAGCGGATCACCCTTCAACGTCTCCAGATGCACCTTGATCGTCTCAGGCACTTCCCCGGAAAACTCGCTATACGCTTTCGGATCGTCCGGAATTTTCGCATCCGCATCCCGCGTGCGATAACCGTCGAGCGCCTTTTTCATGTTGTCGATTGTCTGCTGATCGTTGGCACCAAGCATATGATCAGGCAGGCCCTCGGGGCGATAGATCGAAGGAGCGGCGGCAGGTGACCCGTCCGCCGCCGCCCCTTCTGCTGCGCCGGGTGGCGATGGAGGCGCGCCCAGCGTTGCATCGGCAGCGTTCTGGGAGGAGGAAGAACCCGCCGAAGGTGTTGCGGCTGCACCGCCAGCCGGAGCGGAACCGCCCCCGGCACCAGCGCCCTCCGCGTCAAAGAAAATCTGTGGCATGCCACGCAAAAGATGCTTCATGATCCAGCTCCATTCTGGGATTGTTTACGGGTGGAATTGATCTGGCTTCCCTCGGCAATCGCCTTCAGGATCACCTCGGCAAATCCGTTGATGCCTTGGCGCGTGGCCCCCATCAGGGCGCTTTGCTCAATGGTCGCGCCGGTAATGCGCAGGGGCTGGCGGATGGAAATATCCATCATCCATTCGAACATCTTTCGGCCATGCACGGTCTGGGACAGCCCCCACATGAATTCCGCCAGTTCGGCTTCCGGCTTCAATTCATCCGAGGGGCTGGCGACGTTGAACAGGCTTTCCAGCCCCTCCCAGCCGTTTCCAGCCACGCCTTGTTCCAGCAAATCGAGCGGCTGCGCCTCACGGCCCGCGATAAATGGTCCCGTCATGCCGCCGCCCTCATATCTTGCGCCGCCGCATCACCAACCACTTTCGGAACTTGCTTGGCGGCTTCCTGCGCAAACATTGCAGCCATTTGCTGTTGCCGTTCGTTTTCGATTTCAGCCATGATCTGCTGTTTCTGGTCTTCATCGGGGATCAAATCCTTGTCGATCTGCAATCCTTCACCGATCCGCTCCATGATTTTGTCCATGTTCTCATAGAGCCGAGCCCGTTCCGGCCCGACGAAATTCGCCACGAGATCATGGTAATTGGCGATAGCATTCAGCCGGTCAGCATTCAGGGCCGCCTTCATGGGCGAGCGCACCGAGATCGCAATCAGCAGATCGTCCACATTGGCAACCATCGGCAGAATGCCGAACCCGGAGAGGATTTCCGCCACGCGCGGCACGATCACAGGCATGATCTCATTCACCAGCCGCCCGAAGGCACCGATATGGATGTTTGCCCCCTGCTGCATCCGCCCGGTCATTTCCGAGGCAGAACGCGGCGTGCCCTGATATTCCGGCAGGCGGTTGTCAAACGTGGCCTGCTTGATCTGGCTTTGCAGATCGCCAACCAGCACATTCGCCACATTCATGTTGCCGGGCGTATCCAGCCGCGACACATCCGGTCCCATCATGCCGCCGGTCGATTGCATCGCCCAGAATTCACCAGGCCCCATGCGCACATTGTTGGGATTGAACGTTCCACCCGAACGATAAGCCCAGATACCCAGCATCGAAATCGCCGCTGTTTTCAGCGCCAGTTCCTGCACTTTGTTCAGGGTTTTGATGGTCGGCAGCGCCGTTAAGATCACGCCCCGTCCATAGGCTTCGCCCGGCACACGATAATAGCGTGGCACGGCAATCGGCTGGGTCCGATAGCGTTCATGCCGGATCGGCACGGCGCTCTTGTCGACATAGGCGACGAAATGCCAGCCGCCCCCGGGCAGGCTATCAGCATAGAAATCCTGATAGAGCGTCGTCTCATCGGAAGCCTGGGATTTCGCCTTTTCCTTCACATCGTCAGGGAAATCCCCATCCGGGAACGCGCCCACCAGCTGCTCGTATTCGATCTGCTGTTTCCAGCTCACGTAGTTCACCCGGCCAAAGGCATCGACACCAATCGCCAGCTGATCGAACGGAATGGCGCAGAACATCACCGGCTTGTCGGGCGTTCCCTTCACCGGCAAAATGGCACCGGTTCCCACCGAGAGATCGACGCACATTTCATGGACCGCCGTATCCCAGTCACCCGCCAGAAAAAACGGATGGATCAGGGTCGAGGTCTCGTAAAGGATGCGGTCAAGCTGCTTACGATCCGGCGCGGAAAGCTTCATGGCCGCCAGTGGCCCGGTTTCGAGCACAAAGGCAGGCTGACCCGCCGGGAACAAGCTGCGCTGTAGGTTGCCAGCAAAGTACATGGCCGACATCGGCGCGGTCATATCGAACAATTTATCAGCGTATTTCAGCTTCCCAGCGCCACCAGGGCGGCGCATCGGCACGGCAAAATCATAGGCTTCCTGATAAATCGACGTCCAGGGCGCCCGCTGGCCCCAGATCTTATCCTTGCGCCGGATAACGGATTTCAGATCAAAGGCCGCCATCAGGACAGAACCGCCGTGGTTCCGGTCGAGCCGCCATCTTCGAACAGCCTGCGGCCACGCGGCGTGCGCCGGGTCGCTAGGATCTTGCTGTCACTGGTGTTCAACGATTGCAATTGCCGGTCGTTCGCCACCTGCTGGAGCTGCTGGCTCTTCTTCGCCGTATCGTCCTGCTTGCCCCCGAACAGACCCTTCACCGCGTTTGTCATGCTTCCCGCTCCACTTCCACAGCGTCCCGCCAGCGGGCGTAAAGCCCGCAAGGCGCGCCATGCGCGAACCGGTCTTGTTGCCGTCCATCACATGGCAGATGATCACGGCCCCAGTGTCGGCCAGCCGGGCGAGCGTTAAGTGGGCGAAGCGGCAGAGTTCCAGCATCCTCTCGCGTGCGCGTGCACGTAAGGCCAGCGCGAATTCCCAAGTGCCGTCCCCACGGCTCACGAGGAAGGCCATCGCCAGCAACCCGTCATCATCGAAAATCGAAATGCTATCGCCGTTCTGATGCTGCCAAAGAAACACCTTCCGCGTCACAGACCACGGCCCCGCCATATCAAGGCAATCCGTCAGCAGCGCCGGACTTTCGAACCTCAGACATCCCATACCGAGAAATCCCGTTTCGGGCCGGAGGAGCGCCGGTTTTCCCGTTGCGCCCGCGCCTCTTCCATGGTCATGACATTGCCAGCCCGACCTAGCCGCGCCGCATCGGCCATGACACCCGGCAAGCCCCGATGGCCGAGGCAGACGTATTGAAACGCATCGTGGATGTGGGAATATTTGTTTTTCACCACGGCCAGCTTGTCGGTTCCGCCCGCCGTCGCCTGTTTCGTCAGCTTGTAGTGGGCCGCAAACCCACCGATCAGCACCTTGCAGCGCGGGTCGATCAGCATGCGCGGCGTCTGACCGTCGATCATGCCGGAGAGATACCAGCGCACCGCCTCTTGCCGGATCGCCGGTTCGTTAGTTTCCGTCGGCAGGATATGCATCGACAGGGCTTTGCCCACCGTCTGCATCCACGCCAGTTCGCCATTTTGCGTGTCCGCCCCGTAGAACGCCGCCGGATCGCCCCACGCTTCGCGAAAGCCGAAGCCGGGAAACTGATCCATCAGCAGATCGTAAAACATTTGGGAGTAGCGGGCAGGACCGGTTCCAGGCTCGGTGCAGAGTTCAGCCAGCACAAGCATCTGGCCGTTGGGCAGGAATTGCGTGATGATACCGGCAGGCGATCCGCCCGCGTCCTTTCCGGTGGACAGAGGCACACCTTGGCGGGGTGTAAGCGGTTGATCGGCCACGTGAATGCGTTGGTTGAACTCCGGGTAAACCGGCTTTCCATCCTGCACATAGCCCGGCAATCCATGCACCATGCGCCGCACGATATGATCCGGCTGGGTGGCCGCTTCCATTTCGTAGGAAGAGCGCGGCTTACCGACCCGGTTTTCAGCATCCGCATCCAGTCCGCCGGGCTGGTGAAACATCCGGTAGGCTGGGTTTTTCTTGTCGGCATGTTCGCCATAACCACACTCGACAAGGATAGGATGATCCACATCCGGCGGGTTCATATCGCCCCAGAACACCCGAGGCAGGACCACTTCACCGTCATCGACCGTCAGGCCCATCAACTGCATGGCCTTTCGGCCATCCTTGGATACCCGGTCAAGTTCGGCTGGAGAAATCTCCTGGACCGGCGGATAGCGTCCGGTACGCTGGAACAACAGACCAGGCACACGCGCATCCAGCAAATCGCACTCGTTACCGGATGCCGCTGACAGCTCGTAACCCTTGATATACTGTTCCACATTGTGGTCACCGATCGCGCCGGTTTCCAGCTGGAAATCCACCTTGATCTTGTCTTTACCGCGCTCCGCAATCCACTGCATCCGGTGGCGAATGGGGCGGTCCTGCCCGCCCTCATAGGAGATCGTCCACGGATGATCAGCGGGAAACATTTCATGCCAGGAGGCCAGATAGGTACGGGCGAAATCGCGATAGGTGTCGCGCACCACGGCCAACTTGAACCGCACCCAACCATCCCGACACACCGGCATGTAACTGGCAGCCAGCATCGGTCCCTTGATGACGGAACACACGGTTTTTCCCGAACCCGCCGGACCCATGATGATATCGATTGGCCCGCGAGACTGGATAAAGGCAGCACCAACCGGCCCCGGAGGCCTGTATCTCTGAAAATCTAAACCCATACCCGTAGCCCTCCATAAGCCACAAGAACCCGTGCGCCCGCGCCCGCTCTGTCGAAATAGAGATTAGGTCGGCTCCAAATGGGTTCACTGGCAAAGGCCGGGGCGACCCGGTGTGTGTGAGCCGAGAGGCCCGGGGTGGGGTGGCGCGCGCGGATTTTTGAAGCGCCGCCGCCCGCGCCTGCACGCGCACGCGAGGGGGTGCCCGCTAGGCGCGACCACGCAGCGGCCGCACGGCGGGGAAAAGCCCGCCGGTCGAAACTGCCCTAATGATTTATGATTATTGCGATATCGAATGATATCAGTGACTTAACAACCGTGCGACATGACAACGCCAATGTCGCACGGCTAACGCCTTGAATTCATTATCACGGCTTTTCGAATTTGGTCAGGTCGAGGATATCGCTCTTATCCGCCTTCGGCGCTTCCATGTCACCGATCACCATGATCCCCATGACCGACTTCTTGTCAACATTCAGCTTCGTCGGGGCCTTGCTCTCGAAATAGGGCAACAGCTCGATATTGGCTTTGCCGATGATTGCATAGGCTTGGCTCAACAGGGATCGCGCCTCGTCCAGGCTCAAGCGCGTATCGCGCACCAACTCACGCAGCCATTCGGTTGCGTCCCATCCGTCCGGCACATCCGGCAACAGCCCAAGCTCTAGCGCCAGTGCTGCTGGCTCCGCATTCGCCATCGCCGCAAGGTTGAGGCCGGGATGCCTGTAGCCCATGCGCTGCAACACATCGGCAAATTCACGACTGGACTTGTTCTGGCTACCGGGCGGCCTCCCTCTCCCGCGTCTGGCGATATCAATTTGTTTCGCCACATGGCGCACCGGCCCGGAGAACAGCGCCATCTGCTCGTCCATCTCATCAAGCATCAACGATGGTTGCTCGGCCTCGTCTTCCTGCCCGGTCAGCCGCGCCGCGAGATCGCCCATCGCATCGGCAACCGCCGCCTTGACCGCACCAACCTTGGCCGCCGCAGGATTTTCGCCCGGCGTGTGTGCCCCAAAAAGCCCCGAATTCTCGCCTTTTCCGTCATCCATCACTATCACCCGATTTGTTTATTCGGTTGGTGGCCTGTTACCGCAATGTTACCGCGTTGTTACCGAGATCATTAATGAATTCAATTCAGTAACAGAAGTAACAGGGTAACATAACAAATCTTCATACGCATACGCGCGCGCGTATGGGGATACATTTCCTTGTTACCGTGTTACCGACCACTAACCGCATGATTTCCTTGATGTTCTCGGTAACATTTGGCTGTTACCGTGTTGTTACCGGCTTGTTACCGGCCCTCTCCCGTCCCCGGAAGGAAGCGGATTGCTCCGCCATATCGCACCGTGCCACGCCCTTGGCTGCGTTAGTTGCCTGCGCCCTTCTTATCGCCAACGCTATGCGCCACGCGGGCAGAGCGTGGGCGATGAAGCGCAAGGATTGATCCGCGATGGCGCAGGATGGGGAGACCGGCCACGGCATTGATGATTTCATGTCGCCTGTCGCCGGTCTCGAAACGCCAAGGCGGCGCAGGCTCCGCTTTTTATCGCCTTGGGGCGGGGGTGTATGTTAAGTGCGGCGGCAATTTTTGGGGTATTCGTGGCGCAATCACGATAGGGCGTGGGCTGGCGGAATGCAATTTGCGCTCGCTAGCGGTGGCCCTCTGAATGGCCTTATATCCTCACCAATGAGTGAGCCTTACAAGATCAGGGAATGGCGGCGCGCAATGCGCATGAAGCAGGTTGATCTGGCCGCCAGGGCGGGCAAGTCGCCACAGGCCATATCGGCTATCGAGAACGGCGGCCGCGCGCGCCTGGCAACCATGCAGGCAATAGCAGCGGCGCTAGGCATAACTCTGGAAGAGCTGTCAAAGCGCCCTCCTCGCAATCCCAAAATGCCGCCGGATGTCATTGAAGACGTGGCGCGCACGGGCCGTATCATGGTTGCGATTGCTCGGATTGCGGCGAATGACTGTCAAGAAATTCCGCCACTGATCGCGGCTTTTGAAAAAATCGGTGGCCGTTCTCGCACTCGTTAAAGCGTCGGCACTCATAGCAGCCTGTCAGCAACTCGGCCGCCCGCAGCTCATTGCTGGATAGCTTGTCCAGAACCGTCGAAACTCTCTTGCGGGTAATCATGCTCACTCCATCCACTTAATCTAATATTAGATCAGATGAATGTATTAATGATGAGCATTCACGGTAAAAAAATTTCAAGTTTGTTAAGCCTTAGACAAGCATTCACCCCCAGAAATTGCGGGGAAAATGGCCGCTGAAACTTTAAGTTAGAAAATCCTGCAAAAGAACCACCCAATCAAACGCTTTGACAGCTAATGCAATGGTTGCTTTACTACTTTCGAGAGCGCTTGACTTTGTTTTTATTGCGTAAATTGGGGGCCAATCATGACAGAACAACCTTTGCACCAACTAGAAGGGGCGTTGATAGACTTGCGGGCAATGATCACGCTTTGCCTGCGCCTGCATGAAACAGCCCTGCCCGCCGATCTTCCGACACTAGCGCATGATCTGATCACTCTGTTCTATATCATGCTGGAGAAGATCGAGGCGGCCGAGAGCGGCACAAACCAACTGTATCGCGCTGACTACAGCCGTTCCGCAACGCCGGTTACATGCCCTGCATAGAGCGATCACTCCTTACCCATTCAAAAACAAAACCCGCCGGATCGCTCCAGCGGGTTCCTGTAGCCGTCCAGCCCGAGGGCGGGGGAAATCATTCCAGCACGTCAGCACCGCCGACAATGGCCGTCTCGTAGGCGTCGAAATCCACCACGATGCAGCGTTTCGGTTCGCGGCTGATCTTTACCAGCGGCGTGGTCTTGGTGACGATATAGTCAGGCGCTTGCTTTAGCGCCTGGTTCCATCCGCCGCTCTGGTAATCCGTCCCCTCAAAGATCCGCGCCACACGGGTGTCATTGACAGGCACGGCAAGGCCATAGCCTGCAAAGAGCTTGCCGGGTTGTGTCAACCCCACACCGGCATTGCCCAGCGCCTGGCGCGCATCATCGAGCGTCATCAGCTCACCACCGGCCTTAACCGACATGATGATATCGTGGATGGACTGCTTTTCCCCGCGCTTCCAAACCTCGGGCATATGCTCCAGCACGCGGGAAACCACGTCCTGCCACTTTTCCGTTTGTTCGGATCGCTCGATGGCCGTCGCCTGTTTCAGCAGGTCGATGGCGTGTTCTGGATCGTCGGCCGGAAAGCCAATATCGATCATGCCTTGCTCACCCACCAGCAGTTCGGCCGTCGCCAGCAGCGTGCCGTATGTATCGATCTGGCGGGCATCGAAACCAGCTTCATGCAACAGACGACGCCAGCGTGGCAGCACATGCATGTCAAAATCATGCCAGCCGTCCATGATCTGGCGCAGCAGCATCCGCCCGGCCACATCGGAGACGACAGGTTCGCCTTTGCCGTCATTCTCAAGCGTCTTGAGCTGCAATATTGCCATGCGGCTCTTGTCCTGCACGGCAAGCGGCGGATGCATGATGGCCGAGAACATGAAGGCCGAGCGAAGCTCGAATTCAACCCCCTCATGGTTGGCGCCACCGCGATAGAGCTTTGCACCGGAATAGGCCTGACGCGCCAGTTCGATAATCGCTTGCTCTTTAAACCCGCTGGCCTTGGCCTCGAATTCGTCGATCGCTACAGGGCGGCTGTCCTGGCCGAGGTTTTGATAGATACCGGCTGCCGTGGTATTGGCCGTGGCATAGAGCGTCTGGCCGAATATGGCCTTGATGATATCGTGCAGGGTGGATTTACCCGTGCCGCGCCCGCCGGTGATAAAAATGATCGGTCGGGTTTTCAGCGCCGCGCCCATCAGCGACGAGCCAATCCAGCCCAACAGAAACAGCGGATCGAGGCTTGGTCGATGCCAGTTCCATGTTCCAAAATCCTGCAACAGTTGATGCGCCGGGCTATCGCGCCAGCTGATCGGGCTTTTCCATGGCTGCAAAATATCGCTGTCCTGACGATAATACATCCCGCCATACTCGCCAGTCGGCGCACGCTGCAAATTCCAGTCGGTGGCCTTGCCGTCCTTTTGCTTGGTTTGCACTGTCCAGATATGCCGCCCGGAATGCCAGATAAATTGATCCAGATCCTTCCAGCCGCCGCGACCGCGCACATTATCCTGCGGATCGAAAATCCCGCGACGGCCCGCCTCGGTGATAATCGCCTCCCACGCCTTGTCTCGTTCCACGCGCTTGACCTTGGGCGGCAATGCCTCGCCGGTTGCCGGGTCTGTTTCCGGCTTGCCAAAGGCAGGCCATGCCCAGTGCAGATAATTGATATAGGGGCTGAAAAGCTTCAACAGCGTCGGATAATCAAACCGGCTGATTTCGTGCAGGCCACCG
Organism: Agrobacterium vitis; assembly: GCF_013426735.1. Lineage (NCBI taxonomy): Bacteria > Pseudomonadati > Pseudomonadota > Alphaproteobacteria > Hyphomicrobiales > Rhizobiaceae > Gillisella > Gillisella vitis. Next base: position 1,955,591 of record NZ_AP023272.1, on the reverse strand, counting down.
GTGGCACCTACGCAATAGACCACCTCACCTTTCATGCCCAGCACTGTCACCGGACAATTCGGCGGCATGGCATCATGCGGCGCGCCGGGCCACTGGCCGGGACGAATGCCCTCACGAGCAAGGTTTTTGTCAGGGTCGATAACATCCCGGCTTTCCCCCACCTCTTCCAAGGCATCGAGAAAATGCGCCCGCGCACCGGCAATACCGCCCTGCATTTTTGGTTTTTTGGTCATCTGCCCCGCCGCGCACCGTCATGAGATAAAAAACGGCGCGCCGGATCTCCAGCGCGCCGGGCATGGATCGTCAGTATGTCGGCGTGAAAAAATCGTCCGCCGGTTCGAAAATCGTATCTTCAATCGGGGTCGGCGCGGGCGTTTGCCGCTCTTCCTGCGCCTTGGCCTGCGCTTCCCGCTCGGCGGCAATGAAGGCGTCCAGATCAAGCAAGGTCTGGATATAGGCCGTGAGCGCGATCCGTTCGGGCGTGGAAATCTCGGCACTGTCGCGCAGCTTGCGGATTTTCAGATGCTGGGCCAGCACATCGGCAGTGGCGCGGCGGCCGATCTTACGCACGAAACCCGCCATTTCCCGCGCCATTGAGGTACTGGCGGGATGCGGGCCGCATGTCAGCTCAGCCCCGGCAAGCTTTGCGGCAACCGCCTCGCCGACAGCAATCAGCGCCTGATAGGCCCCCGCTGCGGCAATCATCGGCATGGCCTCCGGTTCCAGCGCCGCGAATTCGCTGTAGCTCATCTGCGCCGCAAGGTCGTCTGGATCGATAGCGCCAGCGCATCCCCCAATGTCGGTGATCGAGCTTCCATCGTTTTTTGCAGCGGCTGCGGTTCCACTATCTTTATTTCGCTCCTTGCCAGTGCTTTCCGAAATGCTCTCCAAGCCTCCGTCTTCCCCATCCGCCTCGGGGTTAGAAATAGTGTTCCCTTGTTCGGGTGTTCCATTGCCATCATCCTTTCCAATCGCCCCCGCCAATGCGGCCAGCTCTTCCGGTGTCTTTTCCTTCGCCATGGTCTTTCTCCTGTGAAATCAGTCTTCCGAAGGGTTCTCGCCATGGCCGAGCGCGGCCATGTAAGTGTCAAAAATCAAATCCTCTTCCATAAGGGCTTGTGGATCTTTGGCCCGCGCGGCCACCACGCGCTTAAGAACTTTCTTGTCGAAGCCCATGGATGCGGCCTCGCCATAAACATCTCTCTTGTCGTCGTTGATGGCCTTGTTTTCTTCGTTGAGCCGTTCGATCCGCTCGACGAAGGCGCGCAACTGGTCGCGGGCAATGCCATGAGCAACGTCCTGCGCGAAACTGTTGTGGCCAGGCCCGGTCACGGCTTGTCACCCCTTGAGGCAACAGCTGCGAGACCAAGCACGCAATATTGCGGCTCTAAACCAAATTGCCCGCCTTGGAACACGTAGGTAATTTCACGGCTCAGGAATGGGGCGCGATCAGCCGTAGATGGCTCACCAGTCCGTGTCAGCGTGATAATGTCACCAGCCTGAAATCCACGGTCGTTCAATCTAACTTCGAAGTTTTTGCGCCCGTCTTGAATGGCATCGTAATAAGAGCCATCGCATTTGAGGTAGTGATACATCACTCTTCACCTTTCATCAAATCGTTGAAATCCTTGCCGATATGGCTTTTCTTCGCCACGACGGGTTTGCCAAAGCCTTCCAGCTTAGCCATCACGTCGGCAAATTGCTTTTGCGCCTGGGGCTTGGCCCAGTCATTGTCCTGGCACACCAGCGCCCATTCGATGCAGGGCAGCTTCAACGGCGCACCGGCCAGCATGGAGAGGCTTCCGGCGGCGGCAACGCGGGCCATGTCGCCATTGGCGCGGGCTTGGGAAAGGGCATCTTCGATCCCCTCGCCAAAGATCGCCGGATGCGGCTCGCGGGCCTGCCAGACCGGCAGGTTTTCCGGGCCATGGCTTACCCAGATCATCGCGCCAGCGCATTCAAACCGCATCATCTTGGCGTTTTCGTCCTTACTCACCGTCAGCTTTTCCGGCCGCACCGGATCGAGAAAGGTGTAATGCACGCCCGTCACCTGTCCGGTTGGCGTGCGCATGGCCGAAAGAATGCAGGGAAAGCGCGGCCCGGCCTGCACCTTCACCGAGCGGCCATTCTCATTGCGATAGGTCGCCCGCGACCAGAATTCGAGGCTCGGATGAAACCGGAAGGTATCGGCGGCCAGATTGGGAATGTCGTCGAGCGGAATTTTCCGGCCCGCGAAATAGGCCAGCGCATGGGCTTCCGCCGCCGTGCCGCTGCCATAGGCATCGCCGCTCATGAACACATCATTGGCCCATTTGATCCGCTGGAGACGCTTGTCCTCCGAGATCCGCGCCGCATCCGCCATGGCCTTTTGCGTATCGCGGGCAAAGCGGTCACGCTCTTCCCGGCTCATCTGCCGCAGCCCGAGGAAATCGCGCGCCCAGTCCATCGCCCCACGAAAATCCGTGGCGTTCAGATAGGCAATCATGCCGATCACATCGCCCCGTTCGCCGCTGCGATAATCCACCCACGCGCCAACATCCCGCGTCAACGCCACCTTGAATTCCCGGCTCTGGGAATAGTCGCCCGTGATCGGATTATGCGCCACCCAAAGCCGACCCAGCCGCTTACCATCCGGCAACAGCGTCTCACAAATGCCGATAATCCGGGCTTTCAGCCCTTCCTTGATTTGCTCGGTTTCCTTGGCGCGGGGGTTCATGGCTTTTTGTCCCAATATCTTCTCAGCATGCGGTAGAAAATCAGGGGACCAACCGTCGCCACAAAGAGAAGCATCACCAATCCAGGCCAAAAACCGAAAGTAGAAATCTTGATGATCTGACAGAGCGATCCGGTCAGAAACGCGATGAAGTAGAGCCGAAAAGGAGCATCCAGCATCACAAAAACACCTCCTCAACCGCGCCGATCATCGTCTGCACCTGCGCATCGCCGCGCAGATCCTCCATGTCTTTCAGCATGCCGCAGACGGCGGCGCGGGACAGACCGGCAGCCCGGGCCAGATCGGCCTGCTTGATGCCCAGCTGCACATTGGCGATGTAGATAGCCACGCGCCGCAGATGCGCGGCCCGCATCCATTCCGCATCCGCCGTGGCCCGCTTGGCCGGATCGGCAGCCAGCACCGGGCCGGGTGGCACACCGGCAATGGTGCAGACCAACCACAGCAGCAGCCGGTATTGCGCCGTCAAAGGATCATGCCGAGCATGGGATTTTCCAACCACTGCCGCCAGGGCGCGGCCAGTGGCGGCCCTGTCATGCGCGCCTTTAGCCTTCTGCAAATCGACAATCGCCGCGCTCAACCGCACATGGGCCTTTTCAGTCAATGAGCATTTTCCAGCGCGCACACGGTAGAGATAACGCGGGCACATTGCAGCATGCCTCAACACGACACTTTCCTTGACGCCAAGACGTTGAATACGCATGGAAATATCTCGAATACAGTCATCAGGCATCCGCATTTCAAACCTCGAAAGCGAGAGCCGTACGCAATACAAATCGGCGGGGAATTTTAGTGTGAGGTCGGCTCGACCGTCTGCAACGGGGCATTGCGAATAGCATCCGCAATGCCCTGGAATATCCGGGCGGCATTCTCATTGCCGCCGAGATGCTCAATAACGGCGGCCATGGCGCCTACAACGCGACAGGCGCTTTTGAACGGATCTTCGTCTTGGGAAACAAGGACCTGAATGGCGATGACATCTTCGGTCGCAATCATCACGCCACCTGCCTTTCTGCTTCGCGCGCCCGGCGCTGCTGTTCTCGAAATGCTGCCAGCCGTTCCAGCGTCAACGCTTCCGTTCCCGGTACGATTTCAATCGCAACCCGGTTATCGGCACGGCCATAATGAGAGAAATCCGCACCCGCCCAGCCCTGCCGCAACACTTCGCGGGTCAGATCATCGAGCAAGCTTTGGTGAAACACCCGGTTTTCCGCGATATCCAGCGGAGCCTTGCCGCCATAGGCGACGAGATAAGCGCCGGTCATTCGCCAACTCCTGCATCACTCAAATGCGCAGGCTTTTTCGTCAGCATATGCCGGAACTGGTCAAGGCGACGTTCGTCGAGCGGCTTGAAACTTTTGGCATCAAACATCCACTCAACCCCACTTGGTTGGAAACGTCGGCCTGGTATGCCGTAAGAGGCCAACTCCGTGAAAGTCAGAGAAAACATTTCGCCAGTAAGCCCCTCACCGATCTCCGCACTGCGGATCGTATAGACTTTGCCCTTTTGGGGAACGCGGGTGTAGAACCGCTTTAGGCGATCCAGATCATCCACACACACCACGCGCCGCCCCGGCTGGTAATCTGCCCAGTTCATCGCCCTTCCTCCTGCATGGAATTCAGTTCCCGTCGCCGTTCATCCACCAGCGCATCGAGCGCGGTAGACAGGCAGGACAGGGTTTCCTCGCGCATATGGCCGCGTCCGCTTTTGCGGCGGGCATAGGTTGTCTGATGCACCCCGGCGCGCTGGCAAAGATCGCCCTGCGGAATGCCGGCACGTTTACGACGTTCTTCGATCTGCTCGAACATGCTGCAAATCACCTTGTTCATCTCACTGCTTAGTGTAATAAGCAAAATTGCTTATTCTGCAAGGTGTATTTTAGTGACAGCGTTAGCACTTGCACAGATTAGTTTTGCGCGCATGGCCCATGATCAGCGCGAAACAAAAGATTGGCTTAAGGCGATTGCCAGGCATATGAACCTGTCATTGAGCCAGCTTGCCCTCAATTCCGGCATGGCCGCGTCCACGTTGACGCGGTTCATCAATGACACCACCAACACGGTGGGCATCACTCAGGCCAGCCTTGAGAAGATCTCCCATTATTCCGGCTTCCGGCCCAATCAAATGCCGGGACACCTGCGTGGCATGGCCGAACCGGACGCGCTTCCGCTTATTCACGACACCGATCAAAAGCCAACTTGGATCATGTCCGCCGTCGAAGCCGCCAAGGCGGGCCGCAACGGCGTGGAAGCATGGTCTATGAAGGGTGCGGCACTGGATGCACTCGGCATTTTTCCAGGCGACGTTCTCCTGGTGGACCAGAACAAGCGCGCAAAAACTGGGGATATCGTTCTTGCCCAGCTGATAGACCACTCTCTAGGCACCGCCGATACGGTGGTGCGCCTCTATCAGGCCCCCTTCATCACCACGCACAGCATGCGGCTTGGCCCGCAAAGGCCCGAGCAGGTCGACGATGATCGCGTTTCGATTGTCGGCGTTGTCGTCGGCAGCCTGCGAAATACGCACTAGCCCAAAAGCGACGTGCCGCACTGAATTTTTGCACGTGCGGAAATCCAACCGCCGCTCCCTAAACTTATCCACAGGTTTGATGACATTTTGCACGTGATGTTTTGCCGTCGCGGCAAATCTTTTTGCACGTGTAAAATTCAGGCTCCGTTCCAAGCCGCTGAAAACTTATCCACAGAACGAATGACATTTTGCACGTGTGAACACTTAGGCGTTCGCTGAATTTCTGCACGTGCAAAAAGCGGTCAGGCTGCACATATTGCAGCAGCCACGAGGCACGCCCTCAAAACATGCGCTGATACGAAATCAGCATCATTGCAAATATTGCTTGCCATAATAAGCAATTTCGCTTACCTCTAAGCACCGTAAGCATTTTAGCAAACGGGAGCTTTGCAAATGATCCCCCTGCATCAGCAGACAATAGACGCGGCAGAGATCGCCGCCGCTTTGGGGTACACGTCGAGTTATTTTCTGCGTCTCGTCACCACCCTTACAGACCGCCACGGCATGCCCCAGCGCCTGCCCGGTCGCAAACGCTGGTCGCGCCCCGCTATCGAGCAATGGCTGAAAAGCTACGGCGCTGCCACCACCGCCACACCGGCACAGACCACGCTGCCACCCACCATCGCCGCCCAGCGCCTGGCGCTGCATGAGGCTTACGCGGGGGCACGGGCATGACCGGCTGCCGCTGCGGTTCCGTATCGATCGACCAAGACCGATACAAGCGTTTGTCTTGCGTACAGAAAATGTCCTTCTGGATGGAAGCCCACGCCTGCGGCACCTGCGGCGGCATTCCGGTCGGGCAGGAAGCAACACTGCCAGCCGTGGTTACAGCCAGCGCCTATGAGCGCTGCATGGGCCGGGAGGTGCGGCCATGATCGCCATGCCTCTGGCCGACAATCCGGCCATCAACAATCCACGCAAGGCGCTGACAAGCTATCAGCAGGACGCGCTTTGCACCATCAACTTCTACAAGATCGTCCGTTTCAAGTCTGGCTATTGGCTGGCAGGCAAGAAGTCTTTCAAACACAGCTCCATCATGGCGCTGGTGGGCTTCAACCTGCTTCAGATCAGCGGCAACAGCCTTACCCTCACCGTTGCGGGGAAACTGGTGATCGACAAACTCACAGGCGAAAACCAATGACCCAGCGCAAGCAGCCGATCCGCGAGATCATCATGGAACTGGACAATCTGTCCGCCCGCCAGAAATACCTGTCCGACCAGTTGATTGCCGCCCTGTCCTTGGCTGGCCCTCTGGATGAGGAAGATCAGGCAACCCTCAAATCCAGCGCGCATGACGCCCGCGCCGAAAGCGTCAATTTCGTCGTCACCGCCGCAATGATCCGCGGCGAACAGGAAACCGGCAGCAACACGCGCCAGCTCTTCCGCAATCGTCGCGCCTCGCTTCGCATGGTGCAGTGATGGATTGGCTGTCCTTTTCCCTTGGCATGACGCTCGGCATCATCGCCTGCGTGTTTGCCGCGATCATCGTCGGCCTCATCCTGGCCTTCTGGGTTCACAAGATCGACGAGAACGACACGATCTATTGACCGGGTTGGTGGACCTCAACCGAGGGTAACTCGGCTCCTAAACTGGGGTGACAGCCGGAGAGACGGCACAAGTTTCGGCCACGCGACCTCCCGCGCGCGGTCGTGAAAGCAGCGGGCCGGTTCATCCCCATCGATCATCCACGATCTGGGGATTGGTGGCGGACCACCGGCCCGCTGCATCCCTTCACCATACCCCCAGGCGCTGTCCGTTTGCCCGGCCAGCGCACCACCTGCCCGGCGGCGATCTGTATCGTGTACGCCGCCGGGCTTTTTTTGTCCGGAGATAGGAAATGACCGAGACATTTTTGCCCTGCCCGTTTTGCGGCAGCACCGAACTGGAAACCTTCACCAACCTCATAGAATGCACGAAGTGCCATGCAATGGGGCCGGATGCCGAAGGCGCAGAAGACCAAGGCTCAACTGAAAACGCCGAGATAGCATGGAACCGACGCGCCTTCATCGCTGTGGAATGCGGCGGCGAGGCTCCGCCGGTTTGTGTTCCGAACGCAACGCCAGTTCCGCCTTCTACCCTCAAACTGGAACCGGGCAGGCTCTACGAGAGCCACAATTTCGGCTTTGTCGAATATATTGGCCTTGATCGATTTTACGGCGAGGTCACGCACGAGTTCCGCATTAAAGGCGCATCCGGATTTAATTCAGACCGGAGATACGCAAAGCCGGAAAAGCTATTCGATTTTTTGAAGCCGTTGGCCGGTAGCGCGCAATGACCCGCTGTGATTTCCGCACCCACCGAGAATGCGCCTGCCAGCCCGACCAATGCCAGCAACAGCGCGCCTATGACATCGGCACCCATATGAAGCCCGTGCCGCTCTACATGCCGTCCCTACGCGACGGCCTGGCGCTGGCCGCCATGGGCCTCACCCTCTTCCTCGGTGGCGCGCTGCTGCTGGAAACCAACCTGAAACGGCAAAGCCTGATCGAACAGGAAAGCCGGGCAATCGTGAGGGCCACGAAATGATCACAGCCATATCGATCATTCTCTATTTTATAGCTGCCTTTTTCGCAGCCGTCATGGGGGATCTGCTTTCGGACCTGAAAAAGAAAAAGGAAGAGGCCCGGGTTTTTGCGGTCCTATCCCTGATCTTCTTCACCCTTGCAGCCTGCCTGCAAATATTCGGTTGAGGGCCGCGAAATGACGACCATCATCAAAGCCGAACTCGAACTCACCAGAACGGGCCGCTTCGTGGCCAACATTCTCGAACCCAAAATCTGGAACACAGGCCACGAGATCCGCGAAGACAGCGGCCTGTTTACGGTACAGAGCATCATCAATGGCAAGCTGCTTTGCCATAATGCCACGCGCGAGCAGGCCGAAAGAGGCATCGCCATGGAGTGGCTGGCCTTCGCCGCCCTCCATAAGCCGGAGACCAGCCGCGAACTGGATGCAAGATGGGATAGCTTCCCCACATTCGGCCAAAAGGCAGCAACAAACCGGCTGCGCAGTTACTTGGCCGACCAGGCCTTGCGCCCCATCCTGAAACCCGGCGACCGCCTCCGCGCCAACAAGGCCGAATGTGGCGCGAAGGAAGCAAGCTTCATCTTCTCCCATTGGGAGCACGGCTGGATCGTCTCGACCGGTGGCAGCAGCATCGCGCCCGGATCGGTCTACAGCATCAACCACGAAATCTTTCGGATCTAGTCATGGCAAAACCATCCACCCCGAAAATCCGCTATGTCGCTTGGCGCAATGGCCGTCCGCGTTTCAATCCATCGGAGACGTTGCGGGCGCGCGGCCATGCCGGGCAGGATCTGAAAGACGAGGCAGGCAACTGGCTAAAGGAGGCCGAGTGCCGCGCCTGGTCGCAGAGCTTCGCGCGCCAGCTGGAGGAAGAAGCCCGCCAGAACCGCCGCAAAAAGCCGGGCCGTCCGCGCGCCGCCACAGAAGCCGCTCCAGCGCGGCGCGGTCTCACGCTGGAAAACCTACTGGAAAACTGGCTGAACACCGCCAGAAACCCCGACATGGCCGACCGCCAGCCCAATACCATCAGGGACTACCGCCAGAAGATCGGCGTCATCGAAAAGCGCGCGCAAGATATCTGGTATTCGGCAGCCGAGGCATTGAGCAAACAGATCTGCCTTGGCCTCTATGACAAGCTGCGCACAGAATGCGGGCTGCACACCGCCCATGCCGTGCTGCGTGTGCTGGGCATCGCCCTGCAATGGGGCATGGATCGCGGCCACCTACCTTCCATGCTGATCAATCCGGCCCATAAGCTGAAAATGAAAACGCCGCCGCCGCGTATCCGCTTTGCCACTATCAAGGAAATCGACCATCTGGTGAAGGTAGCCGACGCTGGCGGCCGCCCGGAAATGGGCGACATGGTGATTTTCGCGGTCTGGTCGGGCCAGCGGCAGAATGACCGGCTGGCCTTCATCCACACCGGCCACGAAAACGGCCGCATCAAGCTGCGCCAGGGCAAGACCGGCGCGCTGGTCTCCATTCCCAAGGCCGAGACCTTCCGCGTGCGGATCGACGCCGCCATGCAGCGCCGCAAGGAAGCGGGCGTGATCTCGCCCAATGTCATTCTGGACGAAAGACGTTGGCAACCATTCAAGGCGGACTACTACCGCCACTGCTTCGAAGACCTGCGCAGCGAAGCCGCCAAGACCATGCCCAGCCTGAAAACGCTCCGCGATCAGGATCTGCGCGACACCGCCGTGACATGGCTTGCCATGGCTGGCTGCACCATCCCGGAAATCTGCGCCATCACCGGCCACAGCTTCCAGACCGCCAACGAGGTGATGAAACACTATCTGGCCCTGAATGAAGAACTGGCCGACAGCGCCATGGCGAAAATGGTTCGCTGGCATGAGGGAGAGAGCAAGTGAAATTGCCGAGATACTTCGCCCGGTCCGCCAGCGATAAAGCCGAGAATTGGCCTTTCTGGTTTGTTGCCGATCGGCAGTGCGGCGGCGTCAACGTCACAGGGGAAATTGCCGAGGAAATGACTGGGATTAGCAGCAATGGCGCCGTGTTCGCCTCCAGAGCGCACGCCGAAATGCTCGCGACATGGGCAAACAATCCTCAGAACGAGAAGGAAACCAAATGAAAAACGGCATCACCGCGACCGAAATCAACATCCGCAAGCGCCGCGCCAACGAGATCACAGCTCTCTTCATGCGTGAGTTGCTGGTCTTCATTGCACCCAAAATACAGAGCGAGGCGTATTACACCATCAATAATATTCTAGAAGCAATGGGAGCCGAGCTTATCACCGACGAATGCCGCCGGCAGATCGGCCTACCACCAAGAGATCAAAATGGCTGGACGGCAGACGAACTGATCGCGCTTGAACACAGCCGCCTTATGGCGCTCATAAAACCACTCCAGATCAATATCCCGAAACCGGGCGATAGCGGCAAAGACCCCGAATGAGCAACCAACACATCATTGCCGAGCAAGCTTGACCGTCACGTACCCCATAAACACGCCTGCCGCTACATTGAGAACCGACCATATCTCCCTGGTCAGATGCAGCGGCAGCAACGGATTGAATATAAAGGCCACCACGAAAAGGCCGATAGAGATATTCCTATCCCGCTCGAGCAGCTGAATGCCCGCGTACAGCGCCGCCGCACACACCACCAGGCGAAGCAGAGAATAAAACCCGTAGGACCACGGAGCCAACGCCGCGAACAGCAGTAGCGCAGCGATACCGGTCCCAAATTTTGCATAATCTCGTGGCGTCATGATTGCCCCCAATCCTTTACCGCCTGACATAGCCCTTCTGCGCAAGGCAGGCGTCAAACACCAAATTCACATTCAAGGAATGTATGGCGCGGTCCCGCTCGGTGGACGTGAGCGCGGCTTTCGACGCTTCCCCATCACATATCACCCGCGCCTGCTGAAACTCCGCCAGAAGCTGCGGATTGGCATCCACCCGCTGGCCATCGCTCACACGATGGAAAAGGCCCTTGGGCGCGGTAACGCACCCCGCCAGACCAACAATCACCATACCCAAGACAAACGTTCGAACGCCCAGCATTATACCCCCACAGCGCAATCCAAGATCGCGCTATCCTACAGTTCTTGCTAAAGCAGGCAATGGGAGAAAATGGGTGAAAAAACCCGTGCGACCGTACGACAAAGCGACCAAGTCGCACGGTCGCATAACCGGCGCAAATTGGTCGCAAAAATCTGCTAACTTATTGATTTTTGGTGGGTGATGTAGGGTTCGAACCTACGACCCGCTGATTAAGAGTCAGCTGCTCTACCAACTGAGCTAATCACCCGCCCGCAGCGCTTGGTTTGTGCTTCATCGCTGCCGTGAGCGGGGATATAAAGGGGTTGCCTCGCCTTGTCCAGCGCCGTTTCGAAAAAAATGACATGAAACGGAAAAAAAAATCAAAACCCGAAAAAACCAAGGAAAATCAAATATCGAGCATGCCGGAAGCAATGCGGATGGCGGTGCCGCCGATGCGGGCACGGAAAACTTTGCCTTCCTTGGTATCGATATGCAGATGGATGAAGGAGGGGCGCCCCATCTCCACGCCCTGCTCGATCAGCAGCGGATGGTGGCCGTCTGGCAGCGCGTCGAAATGCTGGATAGCGCCGGAAAGCGCCGCCACCGCTGAACCTGTGGCCGGGTCCTCGGCTATGCCCATATCGGGGGAAAACATCCGGGCGTGAAAGTCCGCCGCGTGGTGAACACCACCACGGCAATAGACATAAGCCGAGGTCAGCGCGCCGTCACAGAAAGGAGCGGCCCGCTCCCAGAGTTGCGGATCGAACTCGATGCTTTCGACATCTCCCAGACTGCTGACCGGAATGAGCAGGAAAGGCACGCCAGCCGACCAGATCGACGGCAGATGGTTTTCGAAAAGCAATTGGTTCGGCTTCAGGCCAAGTGCATCTGCGATTCCCTGACGGTCGAGCGGCAGTTGAATTTGGGTGGAGGTTTTCGGCAGATCGAATTCGGCAAAGCTCGCCTCACCCGGCCTCAGGCTGACGGCACAGCGCACCGGACCAATCTTTTCATCGATCACCGACACCAGATCGAGCGGCCCCTCACGATCCTGATGAGCCTTTTCAGCCAGGCCGATCGCCGTGCCAACCGTGGGATGACCGGCAAAGGGAAGCTCGCGCCCGGGGGTGAAAATCCGGATACGCGCCACATGCGCGACATTGACGGACGGAAAGACAAAAACAGTTTCCGAGAGATTGAATTCCCGCGCTATCGCCTGCAACGCATCGTCATCGAGATCCTCGCAATCGAACACGATTGCCAAAGGGTTGCCGCACAGCTTTTTGTCGGTGAAGACGTCGTAAATGCAATAGTGTCGAGCCAAACAAGCCTCCAGTCGCCGTTACAATGCCAGCAAACTGCACGAGCAGCGCCAGCCATGCAAGGCGAACCAGCCACTTAGCCGGGAAAAATCCAATCCAGCAGGGGATACATGTCTGGCGTGTAATCATGCGCATTGCGATCCGCCGAGCGAATGGCTACGGCGCGGGCAATTTCCTGTTCTTCATCGACAGCCATATGAGCGGCGATTCGCTCGAAAATCGCCTCAGTGGGCAAGGCCAGACGAAACACCCGAAACAGCGTGACCCGGCGGCCTCGACGATAGCCCCGCAATTGCGGATCGATCACCGCATCATCCACCGACAGTCCGGTTTCTTCCTGCACTTCGCGGCGCATATTGGCATCGACATCGACCATAGCATCGATGATATCCGAAGCATCGAGCGAGCCCGCCGGACAATAGACCCGGCCTGCATTGGCGGTGTGAGCGGCCATTTCCACCGCGATCAAGGCACCATCGGCCGAAATCAGTACAGGAAAACCAAACAGGTGATAGCCGCTCTGTGGCTCAGCCTGACGACGCCAAAACAAAAAGGTCGAATAAGGGATAAGGTGTCCCGCGCCAGTCACCGCTCCCTGCCCGATCTGCAATTCGTCAAACAACACCATGGCGCCATCGAAAAGAGCCGGATTGGCCGCCGACTCGGCCTGCCAATTTCGGTGAATGGCATCGCGATGCGCACTATGAAACGGATGATCTCCAGGCTTGACCCGCAATTCCAGCCGGTTCACATCGAATATTTCTCCATCCGCAGGCCAGGACACATGATCGTCAGCGGCTTGCGGCAGAATGGCTTTTGCGTGAGACAGCATGGATGAAACTTTCTTTTCCAGTCTCTGGCAATTCACGGACCTCACAGATCTGAAAAGACACCAGATCATTCTTTATTCGCTGCGATCGAGTGACTTTGTAAAGGCATCGCAGCGCAAAAAGATGACGGTCTCGTCACGTCCTCACGTTTTGCCCATGTTTCATACCGCCCCATACATCCATGGATAGCAAAAAACAAAACGCCGCGCGCTTGGAGCGCACGGCGCCTTACTAAACACAATAGACGGATTGTGGGGTCAGGCGGCGCGAGAATAGGATGACGAAGAGCCAGACGGAGAGGTCTTGAACTGAGCAACCATCTGGAACAAATCATCGGCATCCTTGGAAAGCGAGAATGCCGCCGCCGTCGTTTCCTCAACCATCGCTGCATTCTTTTGCGTGGACTGGTCGATGGCATTGACGGAACTGTTGATTTCCCGCAGCGCGGTGGTCTGTTCCTTGGTGCCGTGAACAATTGCCGTGACATTTGTATCGATGGCACGGATCTGATTGAGGATATTCTCCAGAGCCGAGCCGGTCTGGGCAACAAGGTCCACGCCATGGTCAACTTGCTTGCCGGACGTGCTGATCAACTGCCGGATTTCCTTGGCGGATGAAGCCGAGCGCTGAGCCAGCTCGCGGACCTCCTGGGCGACGACCGCAAAACCCTTGCCTGCTTCACCGGCGCGGGCCGCTTCGACACCGGCATTCAGCGCCAGAAGATTGGTCTGGAAGGCGATTTCATCGATAACGCCCAGAATGCTCGAAATGCGCCCGGACGACTGCTCGATCTCGTTCATGGCAACCACGGCATCCCTGACGATAACACTGGATTGCTCCGTATGCAGCCGGGTCTGCTCCATCAATCGGCCAACCTCCTCGGCACGCTTGGCGGAGTCGGCAACCGTCGTCGTGACTTCTTCCAGAGACGCCGCCGATTCCTCCACAGAGGCGGCCTGTGCTTCGGTACGGCGCGACAGGTCGTTGGCGGCCTCCTTGATTTCATTGGTGCTCGATGCGATGGACCGCGCGCTGAGGGCAACGCCATCCATTGTCTTGCGCAAATGGCTGAGGGCTTCGTTGAAATCGACGCGCAGTTTTTCCATGGTTGGCACGAACATGTTGTTCAGCGTACCGGTCAGATCGCCGCCCGCCAGCGCCTTCAGTGCGGCACCCAGATGGGAAATAGCATCCATCCTGCTCGACACATCGGTTGCAAACTTCACTACCTTGTAAACTTTCCCCCGTGTGTCGAAGACCGGATTGTAGGAGGCCTGTATCCAGACATCGTGGCCATCCTTGGCGATGCGCCGGAACTCATTGGCCAAGGTCCGTCCAGCCGCAAGATCGCGCCAGAAAGATGTGTAGTCTGTGGAAGACGTATAGGCCTTGTCACAAAACAGACTGTGATGGCGCCCGACAAGTTCCGTCAGACTATAGCCCATCGCCTTGCAGAAGTTTTCATTGGCGGTGATGATCTTGCCATCAGGGGTAAACTCGATGACCGCCATCGAGGTCGAAATCGCCTTCAGCTTGGCATCATCCTCCATCGCCTGCAATTTTACTGCGGTGATATCCGTGGCATATTTGACCACCTTATAGGGCCTATCACCCTTCATTATCGGATTGTATGAGGCTTCGATCCACACATCTCGACCGTCCTTGGCAACACGACGATATTGGGCGCGCTGGAATTTACCCTGCCGCAAGCCTTCCCAAAAATTCCGGTAATCGCTGGTCTCAACCTCGCTGGCATCGACGAACATGCGGTGGTGCTTGCCTTTGATTTCAGCCAGACTGTAGCCGAGCGCCCGGCAGAAATTGTCATTGGCGTCCAAAATGGTGCCATCCAAGCTGAATTCTATGACGGCCTGCGACTTGCGAAGAGCCGAAACTTCCGATCTGGCATCAGCACCCAGTCCAAAAATAGTCATGCCTGAATCCTTCGACCTTTGATCTGCAAGCGCGTCGTACTGCGACTTTGATGACATCAGTGTCACACAGAAATATATACAATCAACCTCTAAATTAGAAGCAATCTCTAAAAATTGTATATTATGCAAACCAAGTAAATATCGGGTTATTCTGGACACTTAAATACCCCTAATTTTTAATGGTAAAATCACTAAGTGATTTTAAAAAAACAGAAAAAATCACCGCACAGAAGAAAAACGGTCCGTCCGGCACAGGGCATTCAGCCCCTCTGCCATCGACAAAATTGTCGTCTCCGCGCTGGGGAGGGAGCTCCGCCGATTATCCAAACATAGACAGAAAGTCGATTTGCACTATCATCGGCCATTTCGTATATTATTTGAAGCTACAATATAAAATAAGGCGACGGGCTATGAAGGAGACTTATTCGCTTCGTGAAGTCGTGAACGAGACCGGCCTGACGAAGCTGGTCCTGCATGCCTGGGAGCGTCGTTATGCAGCAATCGTACCCAAACGCACCGAGACTGGTCGCCGCATCTACCGGCATGAGGATCTTATCCGGTTGCAACTGCTGAAGGCCTGCGTCGATAATGGGCAAAGGATCGGCTCCATTATCCATTTATCGAACGAAGAGCTGAAACGATCCGTGATGAACCAGGAGCGTTTGGACGACCTGGAGCCTGTTTTTAAGGCCGTGGAAACCCTTGATGGAGAGACATTGGACCGGCTGCTGAGCACCCGCTTCATTGCGCTGGGGCCTATTGATTTTTCAAAATACGTCGTCCTGCCATTCATGGCGGAGATCGGCCGGCGCTGGGCGGAAGGCCACCTGTCCATCGCGTCAGAACATCTCGCCTCGTCTTCGGTCAGGGTGCTGTTGAACGGCGCGTTCAAACTCCTGGCATCGCCGCGCGGTTCACACAGAATAGTCTTCACCACGCTTGAAGGCGAATTGCATGATATTGGCGGGCTAGTGGCGGCGCTGATCGCCCGCAGCCATGGCATCCACATCACGTATCTCGGCGCCCAGCTTCCGGCCAAGGACTTCGCTGCAATGGCAAGGCAATCCGGCTCGACGGTCGTATGCATCAGCGGCACATTCAAGCGTATCCGCAATTTTGCGCTAGAGATCAATGAGATCCGACAGGCGTTACCGGCAGATGTCCCGCTCTGGCTGGGTGGTCCGGCCTTTATGGATCTGCCCCCGATCAAGGGGGTATCCTATTTTCAACACATGGAACGGTTCGAAGAGGCCGTTATAGAAATTGCAACGCGTTCCTCTTAGTTATAAAATAGTCAGCCATACGAGTTATAAATGACTTTAAGTTCAAAAAAATCACTCGACCGAGCACTTTGCAGGCATGCTTTTGATGATACAGTCGTATCCACAGCGCGACTTGCAGCATACTCGACCTCTCGAAGCCTAAAAGCAATTGGTCACGGAGAGTATTATAATATATCTGAAGATATATGCAAAAAAGATCTTCTAATACTATCTATATCAGTCAGAAAACTTGCAGAAATAACAGAAACGACATCAAAATTAAAAGAAAAATCAATACAATGCATGAAACCGGAACAAGAAAAAAATAATATATCGTCAATTTCAGTATGGGACTTGATCGGAAATATAATCCATGGCGTTGAAATCGACGTAGTCAAAAATATTGGTATGGCTTTATATGCTCACTCTGACCCTTTAAAGGCCTCCAGAAGCAAAGAAGAAATCGACGCCGCAGTAATTATAAAATCAGATAAATTCCCTCGAAGAGCATTTAAGCTGAACGATTTCATTTCGCACATCAATACATACACTGACGAAGCAAACGATAAAATGTCAGAGCACGGAATATATTTAGGAAGCGGATTCGAATAGGGCCGGAAAAATCCCGACCCTATTGCCATCTAAACGATTAGTTGCGAGCCTTGTCAACCAGCTGGTTCTTGGCGATCCAAGGCATCATGCCGCGCAGCTTGGCACCGACTTCTTCGATCTGGTGCTTGTCGTTCATGCGGCGAATGCCCTTGAAGCGAGCAGCACCTGCGCGGTATTCCTGCATCCAGTCCGATGTGAACTTGCCGGTCTGAATGTCGTGCAACACGCGCTTCATTTCAGCCTTGGTTTCAGCAGTGATAATGCGCGGACCGGTGACGTATTCGCCCCATTCAGCAGTGTTGGAGATCGAGTAGTTCATATTGGCGATACCGCCTTCATAGATCAGGTCAACGATCAGCTTCACTTCGTGCAGGCACTCGAAATAGGCCATTTCAGGCGCATAGCCGCCTTCAACCAGCGTTTCAAAGCCAGCGCGGATCAGCTCAACCAGACCGCCGCACAGAACGACCTGCTCGCCGAACAGGTCGGTTTCGCATTCTTCCTGGAAGGTGGTTTCGATAATGCCCGAACGGCCACCACCAACGCCACAAGCGTAGGACAGAGCCACTTCAAGGGCGTTGCCGGACGCATTCTGATGAATAGCAACGAGGCAAGGCACGCCGCCGCCCTTCTGGTATTCGCCACGAACCGTGTGGCCAGGACCCTTCGGTGCGATCATCACAACGTCAACGGTGTTCTTTGGCTCAATCAGGCCGAAGTGAACATTGAGACCGTGGGCGAAAGCAATGGCTGCGCCATCACGGATGTTGCCAGCGATGTCAGCCTTGTAGATGTCAGCCTGCAATTCGTCAGGGGTTGCCATCATCATCAGGTCAGCCCAGGCAGCCGCTTCGGCAACGGTCATGACCTTGAAGCCATCGGCTTCAGCCTTGGCAATGGTGGCCGAGCCAGCCTTGAGAGCGATCACGACGTTCTGTGCGCCCGAATCCTTGAGGTTCAGCGCGTGAGCGCGGCCCTGGGAGCCGTAGCCAATGATGGCGACTTTCTTCGCCTTGATGAGGTTCAAATCGGCATCACGATCATAATAGACGCGCATTGTGTTATCCTTCCCTATGCTATGTCTGATGTTGAGTATTTTATCCTTCGCCAGGATTTACGCTGACGATGTTTTGTCCGTGCCGTGCAACACAAGAAAGGCGGACACCGCCTTGTGTGCGCGGGCGTCGAATTTTCGTGGCTCGGGTTTTTCACCCAGCAGCAGGCGAACGTGAAGATCGGAAACGATCAGGCCGTAAAGCGTCCGATAGGCATCCTCGCCGTCCTCGAACCGCAACAGGCCATCGCGCCGTCCGGCATCCAGCAGCGCCCTCGCCCGGCGGTCGATCTGGCGGCGGCCACGTTCCAGAAGCATTTGCCCCAGTTTCGAGCCGTCGCGACTGGTCTGGCCAATGGCAAGACGGTTCAGCGCCAGCGAGATTTCGCCGGACAGGACATCCAGCAAATCGCGGGCGAAAACCTGCAAATGATCCGCCAGCATCTGCGGCGTCAGGCGCTCGCCGGCGCGCTCGAAGGTGCGCACCTTGCTGGCCTGATAGGAAATCATCGCTGACAGCAGACCGTCGCGATCGCCAAACCATTTATAAAGGCTTTCCTTGGAGCAATTGGCTGCCCGCGCCAAACCGGCAGTGGTCAATGCCTTGTCGCCGCCTTCGACCAAAAGGCGCAGGGCCTCCGCCAGAACCGCGCTCTGGCGTGCAGAAAACTCTGCTGTTGGCATGGCATTGGTAGACACAGTGAACGCCCTTCAATCTAAGTACCGTACGGTACGGTTCTTGTTAACGCGCTTCGCAATGCTCGTCAAGCGCCTGAGTGACTGATAAGGCTGAAGAATGCAGTGATGATAGGAAGAAGGGGAAATTTCAGGCGAAAGCGCCAAGCGGTTTTGGCGGGGGGAAGACTTTGAAAAAGGGGAGAGAGAGCATTTCCGCGGTTCACTGAAAAGCGGAAATGCTCAATGATCTCAAGCGAGAGACTGAGAAGGGAAGTCGAGAATCTGCCGCCGTCAAAAGGCGGAACGTCTTTGGAGGACTGTTATGCCACAGCCTGACGTTTCGGAAGTTTCCAGTGCGGTCGCGGAAAATGGCAGGTATATCCGTTTGGAATGCGCTCAAGATAGTCCTGATGCTCCGGCTCGGCCTGCCAGAAATCACCCACAGGCGCCAGTTCGGTTACGACCTTGCCAGGCCAGATGCCGGAAGCATCCACGTCGGCAATGGTGTTCTCGGCAACCTTCTTTTGCTCTTCACTCGTGTAGAAGATCGCGGAACGATAGCTGACGCCGACATCGTTTCCTTGCCGATTAGGCGTGCTTGGATCATGAATCTGGAAGAAAAACTCCAAGAGATCGCGAAAGCTTGTCTTTGATGGATCGAAGATAATTTCAATCGCCTCGGCATGTGTTCCATGATTGCGATAGGTCGCGTTCGCGACATCGCCGCCGGAATATCCCACTCGGGTAGCGATGACCCCGGGAAGCTTGCGGATCAGGTCCTGCATGCCCCAGAAGCAACCGCCTGCCAACACTGCGCGTTCACTCGTCATGGACGTAACTCCTATGGTTGGAATGCAATCTATGTAGGAACTATCGCACCCTGTTTCCAGCGGCCAATCGGCATAGTAACGGCCCTGATGCCCATGGCGGCGGAATAATCCACCCGCCCCTGCCCGACAAAAGGTGGAAAGTCATCTCCTCAAGTAGCTTTTTGTACCGCTGTCGGTAAGGCAGAACCGTCCACCCCGGGGACCAACGCAAAAGCTGCCAGAACGGCATGAGCAAGATCCTTCCGAAGATGGGGCCAAGGATGGAGCCATGGGCGGTGTCAGGTTGAACGCGGGACCATCCGGCCGACCTCCCGTTCCCCCCATAAATCTCGAGCATGACTTCTTGCTGGCGCTGATTGAGCCATCATTGCAGACAAAAAGATCGCCGCGACACATTGCGATGCCCGCTTTACGACCACTACAGGGGAGATTTTCAGCGTGTAAAAGGGTTGGCATCACACAAACGACCGCCGAAAAAACCGTCAAGGCCACGGTCGTTATCCGGAAATTTCCTCGCAATGCGGAGCATGCCTTTAGGACGTCATTAACGAACGTGTCGATAGTCGCGAACCTCATGAAAAGGCTCGTCCGGTCGTTCGATCGAAAAAACCTTTGTAAGCGGAGCAGCGATACAAAACATCCGCAGACAGAATTCGGGTCGCCCCGCAGACGACGCCCCTTCCCCAGCCCAAACCAACTCTATATCCCATGAAAATGGCCACCCTGATCCCCAGGATGGCCATAATATAGTATTTAAGCGAACTTTCACATAACCTAAGTCATGGAAATCTTCTGACTGTCATGCCTGGGACAATTAGTCCTTATGCGCAGGCATGTCCTTCAGCTGATCCTTTGTCCATGTGGTAACAGCATGGACGTCGCCATCTTCATCCCGCATGAATTGCAGATCCGAAAGCGGAACGCCGACCGGCTTTGCACCGATACCCAGGAAGCCGCCGACATCGATGATCGCTGTGCCGCTGGCACCCAGACCATGAACATGATCCAGCTTGCCGACCTTATGGTCGTCAGCACCATAAATGGTTGCACCTTCGAGCACGGCAGGGGTGAGTTCAGCAGTGGTGAGACGAACGTGATTGGTATGATTCATTGGGTTATCCTCCTTGTTTGTACTGTAGAGGTAACCAACGGGGCAGAGGTTTGTTCCCTGGGTGACAAACCAAAGCATGTGCAGAGAATAAGGATCGACATCCCCGGCGCTTACTCGCACCATATCGGCAGAACCATTGATAACGCTACGACTGCACAATTTTCCATCACATCCATGTCCTTTGAACGCCATAACGCATCAAAAGGAAGTGAGACCGTCGAGAGAAGACCATCCAAGGCGAAAATCCCTTAAGGCAGCACAAGTAATAAGCTGATTATGCTGGGCTTTTATAACGTCAATTCGACAAGAGACGCCAACGCATGCCTGCAATGCCTTTTCTGACAGGCGCGCGCCGTTGCAAAGCACACCAAAAACGCCCAGATTCCAGGCATCGAACCGAATAGTTCGACTTAATTTTATCCACTTGCAAAGTTGGAGATATCCATGAAAACCTTTATCGCAACAGCCGTGCTCGCAAGCCTGATCGGTGCATCCGCATCGTTTGCGGCAACCACGACAAAGACCACCACCCAGCCTGCCCAGTCCACTGCGTCAACGCAAACGGCGGCGCAACTGAACACGGATGACAGAAACCAGCAGTCGTCCAGCAGCGAATGGCAGTTCAAGGCCCCCACGAAGAAGCCGCATCACCGCAACGAATATAACGGCTGATTGCCGCGACCATCTCGATAGGGATGCGTCATTGATACGAAACGCCGGCCTGCGGCGTTTCGCCTGCTCTCATACCGCATAATCCACCGGCACAGCGGACCCGCTTTTCATCGTCTCCATCGAGATCGAGGCGGACACATCGAAAAGCTCGATACGCCGCACCAGCCGCCGATAAACCACGTCGTAATGCTCGACCCGTGGCAGAACGATCTTCAAGATATAATCATGATGGCCGGTCAGGCGATGCGCCTCGACGATTTCGGCGATATCGGTGATCGCCCGGCGAAACTCCTCCGTCCATTCATCGGTATGATGCGCGGTTTTGACCAGCGCGTAGACAGTGGTCGGCACGCCCACCTTGTCGCGATTGAGCACGGCGATCCGTCGCTCGATATAGCCCCCCTCTTCCAGTTTCAGGATACGGCGCGAACAGGCCGAAACCGATAGGGCAACCTTGTCGGCCAGATCACTCACCGCAATAGCGGCATCCCGTTGCAGCAGGTCCAGAATTTTCCTGTCTCTTTCGTCAATCACGCCTTAATCCTCCGCCTTCCAGGATGAACACGCAAAGCATACGCGCATTTCACATTTTTCTCGCAATTTTTGTGCGGAACTTATGGTGATTTTCGAGAAGTTTGCAAATCAACCGCTTCAATCCACTGGCATAGTTTTGTTCATCACCACCAAAGACACTAGGGGAACACGACAATGCGAATGATCGGCTTGATTGGCGGAATGAGCTTTGAAAGCTCGGCGGTTTACTATCGGCTCATCAATGAGGCAGTTCGCCATCAGTTGGGCGGTTTGGCGTCAGCTGAAATCGTCATGCGCTCGGTCGATTTTTCGCAGATCGTCGGCTACCAGAAGGCAGGCCGTTGGGATCTGGCGGAAAAAGTGCTGGGCGATGCCGCTGCTGCCCTGGAGCGCGCCGGTGCCGAATGCGTGTTGATCTGCACCAACACCATGCATCTGATTGCCGATGCCGTGGCGGCCCGTGTTTCCGTGCCGCTTATCCATATTGTCGATGCAACGGCCCAGGCCATCAAAGACGCCGGCTTCAAGCGGCCCCTGCTGCTGGCCACCCGCTACACGATGGAGCATGGCTTTTACACCGATCGCATGCGCGCCCTCGGCCTGCTGCCCATGGTGCCAAGCGCAGAGGATCGCGGCATCGTCCATGATGTGATTTTCGACGAACTCTGCGCGGGTCGCGTCGAAGCACAGTCGCGGGCTGCCTATCTGGCGATCATTGAAAAGGCCAAGGCAGACGGTGCCGACTGCGTCATTCTCGGCTGCACCGAGATTTGCCTTCTGCTCAATCCAAATGATCTTTGCCTGCCGGGCTTTGATTCCACTGCTATTCATTGTGGGTCTGCGGTGGAATTTTCGCTCACTCCGCAACAGGTTAAGAAGATAGCCTGAACGCATTGACTGCGGTTTGTTGATCGCAGTCAATTTTTTGCTTGATTTGGAAACGATCATTTCCTATTGTAGAGCCATGATGAACCAGCAAACAAAATCCGGCAGACCAGCGGGCCGCCCTCGGGAATTCGACACGGACGTGGCGCTGGACGCCGCCTTGGTGGTGTTTTCCGAACGGGGCTACCAGGCCGCCTCGGTCAGTGAACTTGCCGAAGCCATGGGATTAACGGCAGGCAGTATCTACAAGGCGTTCGGCGACAAGCGCGGTGTGTTTCTGGCCGCCTTCGATCGCTACTGGTCGGTGCGTCATGCGATGATCCTGAAGCGCATGGCACCGCTTAAGACCGGGCGGGAAAAGCTGTTTGCCCTTTTGCAGCATTACGCCGAACACGCCCATGGTGCGGCAGGCCGGCGAGGCTGCCTCGTGGTCGGCGGCGCCAATGATCTGTCACTGCTGGATGCGGAAGCCTCCTCTCGGGTGGGTCTTGCTTTTACCGCCAACCAGCAGCGCCTGAAGGATCAGATTGTCACCGGACAGGCCGATGGCTCGATCCGAGCCGATCTCAATGCCGATGTCATCTCCAGCGCCCTGCTCTGCCTGACGATGGGCATGCGCGTGGTCGGCAAGACAGGCCGGACAGAAGACGAGATGCAGGCCGTGGCGCAAGCGGCGCTGCGGCTTTTGGACTGACCAGGATTTCATCCCTTACAGCACCGTGCAGCAGCACGACGCGCTGAGCTTCGCCGTAACACTTTGCTATTCGCTGAATCATTCAACAGGCACTCACTCACACCAATCCCCACTCACTATTGTCCCATGGCATCCTCCCAAGACCATGGCGCCCCAAGCCGAGAAGCAACCACCATGACCCTTTCCAGCCCGCTCTTGCGGCACGATTCCGAACACGCCCTGTCGCCAGCCCTGACCTTTATCTTCGCCCTGGCCTGCGGGCTTATCGCCGCCAATCTCTATTACGGCCAGCCGCTGGCTGGACCGATCAGTGCGGATTTGGGGTTCTCACCCCAGGCGACCGGCCTGATCGTTACCCTTACCCAGCTCGGTTACTGTCTCGGCCTGCTGCTGCTGGTGCCGCTGGGTGATCTGATCGAAAACCGCAAGCTGGTGCTCATCCTGATTGGTCTTGCCGCGCTGGCCCTGCTGGGCGGCGCGCTTTCGACCTCGCCGGGCCTTTTCCTGCTGGCCTGCCTTGGTATTGGCCTTGCCTCCGCAGCCGCCCAGGTTCTGGTGCCCTTTGCCGCCAGCATGGCGCCGGATGCCTCACGCGGGCGGGTTGTCGGCAATGTCATGAGCGGGCTGCTCTGCGGCATCATGCTGGCCCGGCCCATTGCCAGCTTCATCGCCGAGGCCTCGTCCTGGCATGTCATCTACGTCCTTTCGGCGGTCGCCATGATCGGATTGATGGTTGTGCTCGGCATGACCCTGCCCCGCCGCCAGCCGCATGCGCAGATCGGCTACGGCGCCCTTTTGTCCTCCATGGCCCATATGGCGCTGACCAACCGCGTGCTCCAGCGCCGGGCGCTGTATCAGGCCGGTATGTTTGGTGCCTTCAGCCTGTTCTGGACCACGACGCCGCTGCTGCTGTCAGGCCCGCATTTTGGCCTGAGCCAAAACGGCATCGCGCTGTTTGCGCTCGCTGGAGCATCCGGTGCCATCGCCTCACCCATTGCCGGACGAATGGCTGATCGCGGCCTGACCCGGGAGATTTCCATCGGCGCCATGGTGCTGGGCATCGCTGCGTTCCTGCTTAGCCGTTATGCGATTGAAACCTCCCCGATCACCGGCGTGATCTGCCTGACACTTGCGGCCATCACCCTGGATTTTGGCGTACAGGCCAATCTGATCAGCGGCCAGCGCATCATCTATTCGATGACAGCCGCCCACCGCAGCCGGCTCAACGGCATCTATATGGCGACATTCTTTCTTGGCGGAGCGCTTGGCTCAGCCATCGGCGGCTGGGCCTACGCCACCGGCGGATGGTCGCTAACCGCCTGGATCGGCCTCTGCTTTCCGGCCGCCTCGCTCGTATTGCTGCTGACGGAACGGCGGCAAACGGAGTAGAATCTAAAGGATTGGATAGAAAACGCCGTGCGTTTTATAAAACGCACGGCGCTAAACGGTTTAAATCTAATTAGTTTTTTAAAACTCGCTCCAGCCGCCGGATTGAGATGCGACGGAACCCGCCACCTTCGACATCAACTCCCGTGCGGGCGAAGTCGTGGGCCGATGCGCTGACGTCGCCGCGCCAAGCTGGCGTGACGAAGGCCTCATGCCGGTACCACCCAGCTGGAACTTTTCAATCAACTCACGCAGACGCGCCGTTTCCTGGGCAAGCGATGCACCGGCAGCATTCGTCTCTTCTACCATCGCCGCATTTTGCTGCGTCACCTGATCCATCTGGTTGACGGCCGCATTGACTTCGGAAAGGCCGGTGGCCTGCTCACGCGCCGAACTGGTAATGGCTTCCATATGTTCATTGACCGCAATAATATTCTGCTGGATTGTTCGAAGCGCCTCGCCCGTTTCGCTCACCAATCTTACCCCGGTGCTTACCTCGTTTGAAGAATTGCGGATCAGTTCCTTGATTTCCTTGGCTGCCTGAGCAGAGCGCTGCGCCAGTTCGCGAACCTCTTGCGCGACCACGGCAAAGCCCTTGCCCGCTTCACCGGCACGAGCCGCCTCGACACCGGCATTCAGCGCCAGCAGATTGGTCTGAAAGGCGATTTCGTCGATCACCCCAATGATATTGGAGATCTGGTTGGACGAATTTTCAATGCGCGACATCGCGCCAACAGCATCTTCGACAACCTTAGCAGAGCGTACCGCATTGTCGCTGGCTGTCGATGCGGAATGGCGGGCTTCTTCTGCGCGCTTGGAGGCATTCGTCACGTTGACAGTAATTTCATCAAGCGCCGCAGCGGTCTCTTCCAGGGAGGCGGCCTGCTGCTCGGTTCGCTTGGACAGATCTTCTGCACTCTGGCTAATTTCGCGTGTGCCATTGTCGATCTGGCTGGTTGAATGCGACACCGCGCCAAGCGTGTTGCGCATCTGAAGCAATGCATCATTCATCGTGCGGCGCAATTCTTCAAAATCCGGCGCAAACGGGGTATCCAGAGTGAAGCTCAGATCACCTTGCGCCAGCCGCGTCAGGGCAGTGCCAATCGCATTGACCGCATTCACTCTTTCGGTCACGTCCGTGGCAAACTTGACGACTTTTGTAACCTTGCCCTTGGAGTCCAGGATTGGGTTATAGGCAGCGTTTATAACCACCTTCTTTCCGTTCCTGCCGTAGCGAACAAACTCTGCCGATTGAACTTCTCCGCGGCGCAAGCCAGCCCAGAACTCTTTGTAGTCGGCTGATTTTGCGTATTCGGGGTCAACCAGCATGCTGTGGTGACGACCCTTTATGTCGTCCAGCTTATAATCAATGGCTTTGAGGAAGTTTTCGTTGGCGGTAACGATCTCACCTTCCATAGTAAACTCGATAATACCTTGAGAACGGCTAATCGCCATCATCTGCCCCTGGTAATCCAGGTTCTGCAATCGCTCCTTGGCATTGGCCCATTCGACAACAAAGCCAGTGGTTTTTCCACTTTCCCGCAACGGCGTGACGATGAGATCGAACGCGCGGTGACCAACCCAGATCGTCGCCCGGTGCTGCGTTTTGAGAGCAGCCAGCATATTGCGCTGATGGGATGGGTTTTTATGAAAAATATCGATATTGCTGCCAATGAGTTTGTTAAAATCGAAGCGGGGAAGTTCCTTCTTGAGGTCAGATTCAGCCTCTTTAAGTAGTTCCATGACGGATTCGTTCATATAACGAATGTTCAGATCAACATCCGAGATCATAATATTCGCTGTAATCAGTTTCAAAGATTGGGTCTGCATCCGAGCGACACTAGAAATTCCAAACATTACGTGTAGTCCCTTTCCGACGAACTGAGGAAGGCGCGAGAACAGGCTCTGCTCTGTCGAGAGCGTCACGGATACCAACCCAAATGATACTGCCAGCATGAAGTTTAGGCGAAATCTCCCTATAATCTATTAATAAATTAGCTAGCGCGAAATATGTGGAATATGAAAATTCCGCTGAGATTATACAATAAAATTAGAGACTTATATATTATTTTTCTTGAGAAGACGCAGGATATTGTGACATTCGACCACGGACGACGGGTGGTTTTTTAGTCCAACATCAGTCTGGCAGCCGCCAGAAACCAGCTTTACCGAGAAGCCAATTCAGCGGGGTCTTGGCACCCATAGTGCATCGATCCAAACGGAGGCTTCAGCCGAGTTTGGAAAAATCGATGCATAAACAAAAAATGAGTGCACGAAAGCATGAACGAAGTGAATGCGTCAGTGCAATAGCGCCGTGCTCAATATATGGCGCACGGCGCTATAGTTCTTTATATCCTGCTGTATAATCGTCTGTTTAAATCCACGCCGATTTAGGAAATTATGCAGGCGTTCAGCCTCAAACATTCTGCCTATCGAACCGAGCTCGGGCCTCGACCACGCGAGCATGATTGTCGATGGCAAATTCCACGAGATATTTGAGTGAAAATACCAGCTGTTCGCCCATCTCCGTCAGACCATATTCAACGCTGGGCGGTTTGGTGGGGAAAACCTGCCGGTGGACATAACCATCGCGTTGCAGGTCTCTCAGGGTCTGGGTCAGCATACGCTGGGAAATGTCCGGCACCAGGCGTCGAAGCTCACCAAAGCGATAGGGTTTCTCGGCAAGCGAACCTAGAATGAGCGTCGACCATTTGTCGCCGACATGGGAAATCACCGAGCGCACCGGGCAATTGTCTTCCGCCCGCTTGCTTTTGCTTACCCCCCTCGTCATTGCCTCCGAGGCAGCCCGCTGCGTGGCATCGTTCATGATGGTACCCTTTCTGTAACCAAAGGTGCTAAAACTGCCTTCTTTACAGCAGTTCCAAAAGGCTGATTATAGTGCTGGTCTCAAATTGAGAGCAACAAGATAATAGGGTATCGAGTTTTACAGGCCGTGCGTTTTATAAAACGCGGAGACAACTCTGTAACACTCTATATCCACTGGATAATTTCCCTTCAACCAATTCCGGTTCAAGGAATTATGCAGGAGCTGGGATAGAGAAATATGACCAAAATACTGATTACCGGAGCATCCGGAAAGCTTGGAAGACTTGTCATCAACCATTTGCTGGAAAGCCAGCATGTTGCCGCTGCTGATATCATCGCTGCCAGCCGCAACCCGTCTGGTCTGGCGGATCTTGCCGCAAAAGGCATCGAAACACGTCAGGCCGACTTCACCGATCCGGCATCGCTAAACCAGGCCTTTTCCGGCATTGACCGGCTGCTGATCATTTCCACCGATGCCATCGGTTCGCGCGTCGAGCAGCACAAGGCAGCGGTTGCCGCCGCCGCCAATGGCAAGGTCGGCCGGATTTTCTACACGTCCATGCCAAATCCGGAGACATCCAGGATCCTGTTTGCTCCCGAACATGCGCAAACCGAACAGGCCATCAAGGCTTCCGGCCTTGCCTATACGATTTTGCGCAACAACTGGTACATGGAAAATCTGTTCATGACGCTGCCATCAGCGCTGGCCAGCGGCCAGTGGCACACATCCGCCGGAGAGGGCAAGACCGCCTATATCGCCCAAGAAGACATTGCCCGCGCCATTGCCAGCGCTCTGGCCAAGCCTGTGGCCGAAAACATCATCTATACGCTCAGCGGCAGCCGCGCCTATACCAACAGAGAGATTGCCGCCCTGGCCGAAAAAGCCACGGGCAAGCCGCTTGCCGTGGTCGACATCACCGACCAGCAGTTGGAAGACGGCATGGTCGCTGCCGGCATTCCCAAACCCGTAGCGCCAGTGTTCGCTTCAATCGATACGGCCATCCGCGCCGGTGACCTGGATGTGATAACCGATGATGCGCAAAGCTTGTCGGGCCATCCACTGCTGCCGCTAGAGGCCTTCATCGAAGCAAACAAGGCCTCCGTTATCGGTTGATCGATCCATATCGACCAACCGGCATAGGCTCCCGTGACCTCAGAATGACGCCAAGCAATCTCTGCTCAGCATGGCGTCATTCTGGATGGCACATCTTGAAATATGTAGATCTGGCTAAGTGGCGCGGGGACCTCAGGCCAGCTCGCCGCAGGCCCGGCGAAAACGCCGAACGGTTTCGGCCATGCCGAATTCCAGCGCGTCCGCCGTCAGCGCGTGACCGATAGAGACCTCGGCCAGGAAGGGAATCCGCTCCGCCAGCGCCGGAAGATTGGCGACCGTCAGATCATGGCCGCCATTAACGCCCAGGCCCAACGCATGCGCGGCATCAGCGGTTGCCCCCAGAAGCGCAAGCTCACTGGCCGCTTTTTCTCGCGCGTCATAACAGCTGCCATATGGCCCCGTGTAAAGCTCGATCCGGTCGGCGCCGGTCGCCTTGGCCGTGGCAACCGCCTGCGCATTCCCATCGCCATCGGCAAACAGGGAAACCCGCATGCCTGCCGCCTTCAATCGCGCAACGACATCTGTCAAAAACACTTGATGCGCGGCGAAATCCCAGCCATGATCAGAGGTAGCCTGAGACGGGTCATCGGGGACCAACGTCACCTGCTCCGGCTGCGCCTCTTCGCAAAGCCGCAGAAAATCTTCGCTGGGATAACCCTCGATATTGAACTCGGCCTTTGGAAACTCGTCATCGATCAACGCACGCAGCAGCGGCAGGTCGCTGAACCGGACATGCCGCTGGTCGGGCCGGGGATGAACAGTCAGGCCTTGAGCGCCCGCCTGAAGCGCCAGGCGACCGAAATGCCGGACATCCGGCCAGGGAAGATCGCGCCGATTACGCAGCATGGCGATGGCATTCAGATTGACGGATAATTTTGCTGGCATTGGCGAAACCCGTTTTCTTGCTGCGGCGCTCAAAGTCCGCACCCAGACGGTCATCGCCGTCCATCCACTTCTGTAAAACCTTGACGCTGAAAAGACCAACGAGATTATGCAATAAATCGATGCAAATTGATGATCGGTCGCCAGAAATTGTCGGACAGAATGGGGACTTGCTTTGCTGACGCCTCTTTTGGGCCAACCGAACCGCAAATCCATCCAGGGTGAACAGCACTGGCAAGCGTGAAAGCGTGTTCGAATCTTTATGTCCGAAAAATTACCTCGAAGAAAAAATCCGAAGCCCTAAAAACCATGGGTTTGAATTTTAGTAAAACTGATGATATATTTACAAACAAGAGTTTAGATCGAGCATCTTTAGATCGGACATCATCACGTTTTGGAAATTCTTCGGCGGGAGGTTCAAGTATTTCCAGGTTTCGAGCATCACGCAACCACATCTCCAGGGTAGCAACATAGAACACCGCAACCAATGGAGAGATCAACCGAGAACGATATTGGAACGAAATGAGAATATTTCCCGACATTATCGGGACAAGGGGGACTTATCGCATGGCAGGCCAGCCCGACTTTCTTGACGTTACCGAATCCATCACTCCCATCCTGAAAGCAGGTCTTGCCATGATGCCGGATCTGCCTTTGCCCGAAGACCTACCACCGGAGCCGGTGGCAATTTCCGAAATGGCCAATCTGTTTGGCGTCACCCACAGAACCCTGCATTTCTATGAGGAAAAGAACCTCCTCTCTTCAAGCCGCATGGGGTTGATGCGGGTCTATTATCATCGAGACATTATCCGCATGGCGCTGATCAACACCTGCCGGGAGATCGGCATGCCGATTGCCGCCATTCAAGATCTGTTTGCCGAACTGAGCGGCACCATCACGCAGGCACAAGCCAATGAGCTTCTCAACACGGCGCTGGAGGCCCGGAAACGGGAATTGATTGCATCGCAATCCATGATGTTTCGCCAGATCGAACAGATCAACAGCCTTCTCACCCGCGAAGATGATCAGGGTGAAACAGAGATGCCGACACTGCGCCATGGCATAGATCTGACCGAACTGGAGCATCACTGCCTGTCGCTGATGGCGGAAGGCTATA
Organism: Agrobacterium vitis; assembly: GCF_013426735.1. Lineage (NCBI taxonomy): Bacteria > Pseudomonadati > Pseudomonadota > Alphaproteobacteria > Hyphomicrobiales > Rhizobiaceae > Gillisella > Gillisella vitis. The sequence continues at coordinate 1,925,054 of NZ_AP023272.1, read as the reverse complement.
CCCAGGTGCGGGTAGCGCGAACCATGCAAATGACCTTCGAAGCCGTGATTGCTCTGGAAGCCAGCATTATGCGCAAGGTCCAGGCGACAAACCGGTTCCAGGCTGTGGCAAAAGCGGTGCTGCTGGGCATCGTCGCCAATTAGAAAGCCGACCAGTCCCGTTACCGGACGCCCCTTACCGGACGATGGTCAGCGTCTCTGCCGCACGGGTCACGGCGGTGTAGAGCCAGCGCTCGCGCGTATCACGAAACGCCCAGCTTTCATCGAACAGCACAACATTGTTCCACTGCGAGCCCTGGGCCTTATGCACCGTCAGCGCATAGCCGTAATCAAACTCGTCGTATCGCTTGCGCGTCGTCCAAGGAATTTCAGTCTCGACGTCTTCGAAGGCCGCTTTCAGCAGCTTGATCTTGGCAGCACCTCGATCCATGTCGTCATCTTCCGGCTTGATCAGCAGGTTCATGCCGGGTTTCACCGTCTCTCGTGAAGAGGTCATCACCTGCCAAAGCGAGCCGTTCAGCAGACCCTTGACCTGATCATTGCGCAGGCAGACCAGCTTATCACCGGATTGCGGGTAATCAGCGGTAAAGCCCTTCAATTCGCGCAGCCGCTTGTTGTAGCGTCGCCGGGTCTTGTTGGTGCCGACCAGAACCTGATCGCAATTCAGCACCAGATCCTGCGTCACCTCATTCTTGGAAATCACCCGCGCCGTGCTGCCGTAATCGCCATGCATGATTTCCTTGCCTTCGCGAATCTGCATGGCCAGTTGGATGATCGGATTGTCACGGGCCTGGCGATGAATATCCGTCAGCAGATAATCCGGCGCCTGTTCGGTAAAAAAACCACCGCCCGTCACCGGCGGCAACTGGCCGGGATCACCCAGAACCAGAATGGGCGTGCCAAAGCTCATCAGGTCGCGGCCAAGCTGCTCATCGACCATTGAGCACTCGTCGATGACGATCAGGGCGGCCTTGGCCACCGGGCTTTGACGATTGACGGAAAACATCGGCGTCATCGAGGTCTTGCCGGTTTCCTCGTCCGACACTTCCTCTTCGCCACGCGGACGATAGATCAGCGAATGAATGGTGCGCGCTGTCGTTGCCCCACGCGACCGCAACACTTGCGCCGCCTTGCCGGTAAAGGCCGCAAACAACACATCGCCATCGACATTCTCGGCAAAGTGCCGGGCAAGCGTGGTCTTGCCGGTTCCGGCATAGCCGAACAGACGGAAAACCGGGGTCTTTCCCTCCTTCAGCCATTTGGCAACGGCCTTGAGAGCTTCATCCTGTTGAGGTGCAAATTCCATAGCGAGGAAATGCGCGGATTCGCGGGGCAAAAGCAAGGACAAAGCGCTTTATGCCAGCATAGGCCACAGGCTTGCGACCAACAGCGTGGCCATGGTGATATTGAACCACTTCAACCGCACCGGATTGGACAGCCATTCCCGCAGCACCGAACCGAAACCAGCCCAGGTCGAGACGACAGGCACATTCACCAGCGCAAACACCAGGCCGACCAGAAACACCGTGAACCAATAGAATTGCGGATTGGTATAGGTCGCCATTGCCGTAACGGCCATCACCCAGGCCTTGGGGTTGATCCATTGAAATCCCGCTGCCGCCAGAAAAGACATTGGCGCTGCCTGCGCCTTGCCTTCCCCCAAACTGCGTGATGAGCCGATTTTCCAGGCAATCCAAAGCAAATAGAGGCCACCGGCAATTTTCAGCCCATGGTAAAGCACGGGTACTGCCGCAAGCAAGGCGCCCAGCCCCAGGCCAACGCCGATCAACAGCGTGAAAAAGCCAACACCGATACCCAACATATGCGGCAGGGTGCGCAGAAAGCCAAAATTTACCCCTGACGCAAACAGCATCATGTTGTTTGGTCCCGGCGTAATCGACGTGGTGAAGGCAAAGAGGATCAAGGCGACAAGCGTCTCAGCAGCCATAAAAGATGGTTCCAATTGATTTTAAGTCAATATAGCTGACCTATCACTTGTCTCTACCATCAGATTGTCTTGGTGACATGATTGACTGTTTTCGTCTTGCCCGTTCCAACCACCCTGTTATCCTGACCGCCAACTTCGGGAGCAAGATTATGAACGATATCATTCCCACGGTTACCCTGCCCTGCGGCCTAACCGTGCCGGCTCTTGGCCTCGGCACCTGGATGATGGGTGAGGATGCGAGTGCGGCGAAAGATGAAATTGCCGCCGTGAACCATGCGCTTGATCTCGGCATGACAGTGATCGACACCGCGGAAAAATATGGAGACGGCAGTACCGAACGCCTTATCGGCCAAGCCTTGAAAACCCGCCGTGACGAAGCTTATCTTGTCTCGAAAGTCGCGCCGTGGAATGCCAGCCGCGACGGCACGATCAGCGCCTGTGAATCCAGCCTCAAACGGCTCGGCACCGACTGTCTCGATCTCTACCTGCTCCACTGGCGCGGCGAACACCCGTTGACAGACACGGTCGATGCGTTTGAGACACTGAAACGCCAAGGCAAGATCAAAGCCTGGGGCGTCTCGAACTTTGATGTCGATGATATGGAGGAATTGTTTGCCGTCGAAAACGGCGCCAACTGCCAAGTCAACCAGATACTCTACAATTTGAGCCGCCGTGGTGTGGAATATGATCTTCTGCCCTGGTGCCAACAACACGGCGTTGCCGTTATGGCCTATTCGCCCATCCAACAGGGACGACTTCTTCAGAACCCAGAGCTGATCCATGTGGCAAAGGCCAACCAGGCAACCCCTGCGCAGGTGGCGCTCGCTTTTCTGCTTGAGCGCGATAACGTGTTGTCGATCCCGAAGACCACGAGCCTATCCCGGCTGGAAGAAAACCGTGGATCGGTCGATCTCGACCTGACGAATGAGGATCTCGCGCGGCTTGATGCAGCATTTCCACCACCTCAGCAAAAGCAGCCGCTGGAAATGCTGTGACTGACGTATTTTTTCATATCATACCAAGTCTCGAACATGCTGACGCAGCCCAGACCTGGAGAAATTGAAAATATCTCAAATGCATCAAAGTTTTGAGATATTTTCAAATGAAATACTACAAAGAGTCATTTTCAATGATTGTTTGTATCAGCCCTTCAAGCAGGCCTGTAAGCTTGCCTGACTAGCAGCCTCACCATCTGAACCATAGGCATCGTAACAATCCAGCGCCCATTCACTCGAAGCATCGTCGCCAAGCGCGCTTTGCTCGTCATGCGATGACTGATGCTCCAGGGGAAGACGCGAGGTCTTGGACAGCTTGACCGCCATAAAGGAAGAATCCATCCTTGGTGACGCGCTGGCAAAAGACGCCGAAGGTATTTGGCGTTCAACAAGTCCCTTTGCCGCAAGACCAGCCGGAAGAGACAAGGATGCGATAAGTATTACGACTGTTGCTGCTTTCATGGCAGGCTCCCGTGTTTGGTAAGCCGTTAACGCGCCATTAGCACTTTTGTTCAAACCGGGGCGTAAAGCGAAAATCACAAGTCCGTGTAGTGCAACATACTTGTCAAGAGGAATGAACCAACAACTCCGGGGAAAACAAAAGACGCATCCGGATTGAAGCCGGATACGCCCTCAAATAGTTCAGCAGCAACAGGGTAGCGATCACATACCCTGCGAGCCACGGTTCATGGCGGCGATTCCGGTGCGGCAGACTTCGTTCAGCCCCAGCGGCTTCATGATCGACACAAACTGGTCGATCTTCGAGGACTTGCCGGTCAGCTCGAAAATGAAGTGATCCACCGTCGCATCCACCACCTTGGCGTGGAAGGCGTCGGCCAGCCGCAGCGTTTCGGCCCGCATTTCGCCAGTGGACACCACCTTGACCAGCGCCACTTCCCGCTCGATTGGCCGCTCCTGGCCAAGCTGACGGGCGCGCACGGTCAAATCCAGCACCCGATGGACCGGCACGATCCGCTCCAACTGCGCCTTGATCTGTTCCAGCACCAGTGGCGTGCCACGGGTGACGATAGTGATGCGCGACAGATGCGCCTCATGCTCGGTTTCCGAGACGGTCAGGCTTTCAATATTGTAGCCACGCCCGGAAAACAGGCCGATGACACGGGCGAGAACGCCCGGCTCGTTATCGACCAGCACGGACAGGGTATGACTTTCGACGGCCGCCGTTTCCGGGGAGATAAAGTAGGCCGAACCGGTCGGTTGTAGATGTGCGTTCATAACTCTTGGCTCCTCCTGGTGTTAAACGAGCTGACGGCCCTTGGCATCGATGGCCGTTGCCACCGCATCGTCCGTCGCCTCGTCCGGCAACAGCATTTCGTTATGCGCCTTGCCCGATGGGATCATCGGGAAACAATTGGCGAGGTTGGCCACACGGCAGTCGAAGATCACAGGCTTCTTGACGTTGATCATCTCCAGGATCGCATCATCCAGTTGATCGGGCTTTTCGCAACGGATGCCGACCGCGCCGTAAGCTTCGGCCAGCTTGACGAAGTCAGGCATGGCCTCGGTATAGGAGTTGGACAGCCGGTTGCCATGCAGCAGCTGCTGCCACTGGCGCACCATGCCCATATACTGGTTGTTGAGAATGAAGATCTTCACCGGAGCGTTATATTGCACGGCGCAGGACATTTCCTGGATGCACATCTGGATCGAAGCATCGCCGGCGATGTCGATGACCAGGCTTTCCGGATGAGCGATCTGCACGCCAATCGCCGCCGGGAAACCATAGCCCATCGTGCCGAGACCGCCGGACGTCATCCAGTGGTTCGGCTGTTCAAAGCCGAAAAACTGGGCAGCCCACATCTGGTGCTGGCCGACTTCCGTGGTGATGTAGGTGTCATGGCCAAGGCTCAGCGCCGACAACCGCTCGATGGCGTATTGCGGCATGATCACATCCTTGGACGGCGTATAGGAGAAGGACTTGCGCGCCTTCCAACCGGCAACACTGGCCTTCCATTCCGCCGTCTGGGCCGCATCCGGCTTTTTCGCCAGCGCCCGCCATTGACGCACCATGTCTTCCAGAACATGGGCGATGTCGCCGGTGATGGGAATATCGACGCGCACGGTCTTGTTGATCGAGGACGGATCGATATCGATATGGATTTTCTTGGAATTGGGCGAAAACGCATTGAGACGACCGGTGATGCGGTCATCGAACCGCGCGCCGATACAGACCATCACGTCGCAATCATGCATGGCCATATTGGCCTCGTAGGAGCCGTGCATGCCCAGCATGCCCAGCCAGTTCTTGCCCGATGCCGGATAGCTGCCCAGACCCATCAGGGTCGAGGTGATCGGAAAATCGGTGAGGCTCACCAATTCGCGCAGCAGCTTGGAGGCTTCCGGCCCGGAATTGACAACACCACCACCCGAATAGATCACCGGACGCCGGGCGCTGGCCATCAACTCGACAGCCGCCTGGATCGCCCTGGAGTCACCCTGCATTTTCGGCTGATAGCTGCGCTGGATCGTGTGGTTTTCCGGCGGTGTATAGGTGCCGGTGGCAAATTGCACATCCTTCGGAATATCGACGACGACAGGGCCGGGACGTCCGGTTTTGGCAATACGAAAGGCTTCGTGGATAATGCGGGCCAGATCGTTGACATCCTTGACCAGCCAATTGTGCTTGGTGCAGGGGCGGGTAATGCCAACCGTATCGCATTCCTGGAACGCATCCGAGCCGATCAGCGTGGTCGGCACCTGGCCGGACAGGCAAACCAGCGGAATGCTGTCCATCAAGGCATCCTGCAGCGGCGTAATCGCGTTGGTGACGCCAGGACCTGATGTGACGAGCATGACCCCGACCTTGCCGGTCGAGCGGGCATACCCTTCAGCAGCATGGCCGGCACCCTGTTCATGACGCACGAGGATATGCTGGATCTCGTCCTGCTGGAAGATTTCATCATAGATTGGCAGTACTGAGCCGCCCGGATAGCCGAATATATGTTCGACCCCATTATCCTTCAGCGCCCTCAAAACAATTTCTGCGCCGGTCATCCTGTTGTCTGTGCCAGTCATGTCTGCTCCCGCTATTTCCCGAATGCTGCTGTTATCGTGATTTTGGCCATAAAAAAAGGCCCCTGGAAGGAGCCTGTCTGTCGCGCATGGGAGGCTATTGCCTGACGGTCACACCGTCATGCCCATGCGCGTACCCACCACGAGAAGAATGTTAAAATTGATCATGGGCAAAGTGATAGCCAGTCTGACCGCAAGCGTCAACGGCAAAAAGCCTGCAAATGCGGCAGGAGGCGCACATTTTCGAAGCATCTGCGCCGGTGTTGCCGTCAAGATGATATACCGGATCTTAACAGCAGGCGGCTACCATCGCCTGCCGGTTCCTCGCCGGACCCCGGTCCATCACAGATGAGCGCCTTTTGCAAAACCCTGATCTTCCACCTTCAGACTCCTCCCTTTCCAGCGCATCCGCCGGGCAGGATCGCCGTGACCAGATGGCTCCAGGCAATCGCTTTCTGGGCCGTGTCGTTGCCTGCAATGGCGCACGCGCCACGATTGCCGCCACCGCCCAGGAAGGCGGCACCGACCTGACGTCGCTGTGGTCTGTCGGACGACTGATTTCCATTACCGTCGGGGAAAACCGTGTCGTCGCGCTGGTCTATGCCATGCGCACCGAAACCGGCCTGTGGAACGAGGATCGGGATAACGGCTTCATTGTCGATGTCGAGTTGATGGGCGAGGTCAGCCGAGGGCCGGAGGGCAGCGAAGTCTTCACCTCAGGCATTACCCAATATCCCTATCTTGGCGCCGTTGCCCACCGCATTCGCGTCGCCGATCTGAAGCGGATCTACGATTCGAAAGAAGGCGGCAGCTGCAAGATCGGGCGCTTGAGCCAGGACGATTCCATCGACGCCACCATCCATATTCCGTCAATGCTCTCCAAGCATTTCGCCGTGGTCGGCTCCACCGGCGTCGGAAAATCCACCGCCGTCTCCTTGTTGCTGCACAAGGCGATTGCCGCCGACCCCAAGCTGCGGGTACTGATCCTCGATCCCCATAATGAATTTGCCGCAGCCTTTGGCAATCAGGCCGTGGTGATCGACACCGACACGCTGGACCTGCCCTTCTGGCTGATGCGTCTCGATGAACTGACCGAAGTGCTCTATCGGGGCAGGCCTGCCGTCGTCGAAGAACTGGATGTTTTGCGCGACCTGATTCCGGAGGCCAAACGCGCCTTTAAAGGCTCTGAATCTGGCCTGACGCGCCGCAGCGAGCGGGCTGGTTTTACCGCCGATACACCAGTTCCCTATCGATTGTCGGACCTGCTGGCCGCCATTGACGAGCGGATCGGCAGGCTGGAGGGCCGCGACGAAAAGCCAGCCCTTCGCTCGCTGAAAATGCGAATCATGTCGGCGGTCAACGACCCGCGCTATCGCTTCATGTTCTCCAGCAACACGATCAGCGATACGATCATGGAAACCGTCGCGCATATCTTTCGCGTGCCGGGCCATGGCAAGCCGATTTCCACGTTCCAGCTGGCGGGCATTCCATCGGAGATCGTCAATTCCGTCGCGTCGGTGCTCTGCCGCATGGCTTTTGAGCTGGCGCTCTGGTCGAATGGCGCGATCCATATGCTGGTGGTCTGCGAGGAAGCGCATCGTTATGTGCCGGCAGACCCCAGCCTTGGCTTTTTTCCGACCCGGCAGGCCATTGCGCGGATTGCCAAGGAAGGCCGCAAATACGGCGTCTCGCTCGGCATCATCACCCAAAGACCGGGGGAGCTGGACCAGACGATCCTGTCGCAATGTTCGACTGTTTTTGCCATGCGGCTTTCCAACGACAGCGATCAGGCCATCATCCGCAAGGCCCTGCCCGATAGCTCAATCTCCGCCACCAGCTTCATTTCCTCGATTGGCAATGGCGAGGCGATTGCCTTTGGCGAAGCGATTGCCGTGCCGATGCGCATGCGGTTTGACCGGGTGGAGCAACGCCACCTCCCCAAAGCCAGCGGCAGCACGTTGGCACCCTCCGAAGACATGCCCGATAATATCGACCTCAGCGAAGTCATCTCACGGATGCGCGCCAGTGCTGAGCCGAATATTTCAGGCTTCCAACAGAGCTATCGGGTACCGGAGCCAGAAGCCTACAGGCCGCCCGCGCCCAATCCTGAGCCGACCATCACCACCTCACTTGCCGACCCATTCCGCGCCCAAACCTTCGAGCCGCCAGATGCACCGCGCCCGATCCTGCCCAGCCCGCCCATCGAGCCCTACCGGCCCGACATGCTACCCGGCACCGAGCTTGGCACCTCACCCGCTGCACCCCGCCCCGAACCCGCCTCCGGCTTTCGCCCTGCCAGCGCCTATGCGGGCCTGCGCAAGCCGGATGCCAACACCCTCTTTGCCGCGGCCCCTTCACCCGCCGTCCCGCCAAGGCGTGACACGAGCATGAGTTTGCGCGAGAGTATCCTGAAGAAGCCGCTGGGTGGGTTGAAGGATTGAGTGTGATCGCCGACCCAGCGATGCCACCACACAGGTATTGACAGACACCATGTTCGAAATTATCAATCCCGTGTCAGACGCTCTGACCGTAAGCGTATAACGTGAAGCAACGCACTATCGATCCTCGGTGATCGGAGTGCGTTTTTTTGTGCCCGAGCGACCGAGGATAGCCAGGAGAAAGTCATGGCTTTCCAAAAGACACGCGACCCTGCGCAGGGCCGCCTTTTCATACTGACAAGCGTCCTCTTCATTTCCTATCTCTGCGTGGGAATATCGCTGCCAATTATTTCTATTTATGTGACCGGCCAGTTGGGCCTCGGCAATTTCTGGGCCGGTCTTGCGGTTGGCATCACCTTCCTCTCCACCATTGTCAGCCGGAGTTTCGCGGGCAGGTTTTCCGATATGCGCGGTGCAAAGCGCGCTGTCAGGCACGGACTCACCTTCTATATCGCCGGAGCGATGATATCGTTACTGTCCGGCTTGCTATCGTCCATGTCGCTTTGGTCATTCGCCATCCTGATTGCCGGGCGCATCGTGCTGGGACTGGGCGAAAGCCTGGTTGCCGTCGGCATTATTGCCTGGGGCATAGGAACGATCGGCCCCGCCCGCTCTGGACGGGTTTTATCCCTGGTCGGTGCGGCTATTTACGGCGCGCTTGCCATCGGCGGTCCAATCGGCCTTGCTCTTTTCGAGTATCTCGGCTTTGCCGGAACAATGGCAATCAGCGCTGTATTGCCATGCCTCGGCATTGTAGCAATCACTCCGCTTGCAGGTATTGCTGCCCATCCAGGTGCAACACGCCCGTCATTCCTGAAACTGCTCGGCCGGATATCGGCGCATGGCTCAATCGTTTGCTTGCAGGGGATAGGTTTTGCCGCTATCGGCGCATTTTTTGCCCTGCATTTCCGTGAGCAGTCCTGGGCCTATGCTGGGCTAGGTCTCTCGGCCTTTGGAGGTGGGTTCGTGCTCGTTCGCATTTTCTTCGGCCACCTGCCCGATCGCGTCGGAGGTCTGCCCGTCGCCATAGTGTCGCTGCTCGTCGAAACGGTCGGACAGCTATTGATCTGGTCCGCGCCGGACCCGCTGCTGGCGCTCGCCGGTGCGTTCCTGACCGGGCTGGGCTGCTCAATGATTTTCCCCGCGATGGGGCGGGATGTCGTGCGTCTGGTGGAGCCGCATCTGCGCGGCACCGCACTCGGCGGATTTTCCGCCTTTCAGGATCTCGCCTATGGCCTGACCGCACCGCTGACCGGCATTCTTGCCGATCATGCTGGCTATCGTAGTGTCTTCCTGATCGGCGCACTCGCCGCCGCCATGGGCCTCTTCATCGCGCTTGTGTTGATCAGCCAAAAGAAGACCGCGCAGGTCTGACCCATCACCAGAAATCCTCTGTCCCGCGCAGGCTATACCATTTGTCGGGGCAGAGGAGTTTTATCGTTAGACGCCGCCCCGCTTCGCTGCATCGGCCAGCACGCTCAAGTGTCGCTCGATCAGCGTCAGGAAGGCAATCGTGCCGCAGACCAGGGCGGCCACCAGAATGCCACCCAAACCGCCAATCACCGCGCCGGGAATGGAAAGCTCACCGGTATAATAGATGCCGCGCGTGGCACCGGATGCGGTCGCTATGGTGATGATCAGCAGGGCAAACAGGATGTTGAGGGCCGACAGGGTTCTGGCGAGAAAGTGGTTCATGGGAGCTCCGATGATCGATTGTTTCGCAACAATGAAACCACGGTTCAACACACCGAACAAGATTCGGATGTGACCGCAGATCACCTCAGCCTGAACGGCTGGCAGCAGGATCGACCCTTTCCCAAGTCTCATCCATCTGGTTGCGAAACCAGGTCATCTGGCGCTTGGCATATTGCCGGGTAGCTGCACTGGATTTTTCGATAACATCCTCCCGGCTGATCTCACCCTTCAACATCGCAGCAATCTGGGAGACGCCGATGGCTTTCATGGCGGGCATGTCCGGGGAGAGGTTCTGCGCCAGGAGCGCCTCGACCTCTTCCACCGCCCCCTCGTCCATCATCATTGCAAAGCGGCGGTTTATGCGGTCGTGCAGCAGCTTGCGATCCGGCAGAACGACCAGTTTCTTCGCCCGGCTCGGATCAACGATCATTGGGCCGGAGCGGGTTTGAAACACGGAAATCGACTGGCCGGTGACCTCAAGCACCTCCAGCGCCCGGATGATCCGCTGGCCGTCGCGGGGGTCGAGCCTTGCCGCAACGGCAGGATCACGCAGAGTCAGGTCGCGATGCAGGCTTTCCGCCCCTTCCAGTCTTTCACGCTGGCGCAGGGCTGCGCGCACCGCCTCGGGTATAACAGGCATGTCGGACAGGCCACCGGTCAGCGCCTTGAAATACAGCCCCGTGCCGCCAACGATCACCGGCAACCGGTTTTGCGCCCGCAGATCTTGGAGCAACACAGTCACGTCGCGCAGCCAGTCGCCGGTCGAATAGGCAGCACCCGCCGCAACATGGCCGTAGAGGGAATGCGGCACGCCCTGCATATCCTCTTTACTGGGGCGCGCAGTCACCACACGCAGCGTGTCATAGACCTGCATGCTGTCGGCATTGATCACCACGCCGCCCGCCTCTGCCGCAAGAGTCAGCGCCAACGCGGACTTGCCGCTGGCGGTCGGTCCGGTTATCAGGATGGCATCAAAATTGTCATCAAGGTTGTTCATCATGGCTTTCGTTGCCACGCTTATTGCCAATCCGTCAAATCCTGTTCTGACCCCGGCCCTTGCCGAGCAAGCCGCCGCGGCGGTTTCGGCCTCCGGCCTCTACTGGTTGGCGGATGGGATTGCCTGCGATATCGCGCTGAAGGATGGCAGCGATCTTGACGTTACGGAACAGACTTTACGCAAGGTGATAGAAGGTCAACCCATTGATCTCGCCATTCAACAGGCCGACACGCGCCGCAAGGCCTTCCTGATCGCCGATATGGATTCGACCATGATCGGCCAGGAATGCATTGATGAACTGGCCGCCGAAGTCGGCTTGAAAGACCAGGTCTCGCTGATCACCGCCCGTGCCATGAATGGCGAAATCGCCTTTGAACCGGCGCTGCGCGAGCGTGTCGCTCTCCTGAAAGGCCTGCCCATCACCGTCGTGGACGAAGTGATCGCCAAGCGGATCACACTGACCCCCGGCGGACTGGAGCTGATCGCCACCATGAAGGCCAAGGGCTATTATACGGCGCTGGTCTCCGGCGGCTTTACCGTCTTCACCTCGAAAATCGGCACGACGCTGGGCTTTGACGAAAACCGCGCCAATATCCTCCTGGAACAAGACGGCCTGCTGACCGGCGAAGTGGCTGAGCCAATCCTCGGCAAACAAGCCAAGGTGGATGCGTTGCTGGATATCGCGAACTGTCTCGGGATTTCGCCCGACGACACAATAGCCGTCGGCGACGGCGCCAATGATCTCGGCATGCTCGGTGTCGCCGGCTCAGGGGTGGCGCTGCATGCCAAGCCCATGGTCGCGGCTCAGGCGAAAATTCGCATTGACCATGGTGATTTGACGGCATTGCTTTATCTTCAGGGCTACCGCAAGACCGATTTCGTGACTCCATGAGTTGAGCCGATGATTATTCTCGAAACCGACCGGCTGCTATTGCGCCGATGGAAGGATAGCGACCGCAATCTGTTTCGGGAAATCAATGCCGACCCGAAGGTCATGCAGTTCTTCCCTTTTCGCCGCACCTATGAAGAAGCGGACCTGATGATGGACCGCGTCAACAGGCTGATCGATGAGACCGGCCTGTACTTTTATGCGGTCGAACTGAAGGAAACCGAAGAGCCCATCGGCTTTTGCGGATTGTCGGACGCGATGATGCCGGACATCCTGACGGAAGGCACGATAGAAATCGGCTGGCGGCTCGCCACCCGCTTCTGGGGCCATGGCTATGCGACGGAAGCGGCACGCGGTCTTCTCGGTTACGGTTTCGAGGCCAAAGGCTTGAACGAAATCGTCTCTTTTGCGGTCGCCACCAATCACCGCTCCACCGCTGTCATGCAGCGGCTCGGCATGATCCGTGACCTGAACGGCGATTTCGACCACCCGCGTGTACCCGACACCCATCCGCACCTGAAACCACATGTGCTTTACCGGATGACAAAACAGCTTTGGGCGTCCCAACACATCACTTGAAGTAGCGGATTCAAACTCTGAACCCGCCCCCATAGACCTCTGAATCGACTCTCAAATACCCTATTCCAGCGGCACGGCCACGAAACGCAGGTCGCCCTGCGGGGTTGCCACCATCAGGTGAATGGCACGGCGGCCATCGGATTTCAGCTTGTCGATTTTCTCCGCCAAGGCTTCTGGCGTGGCGACGAATTCCTGCGCCACTTCCACGATCACTTCACCGGTTTTCAAGCCCTTCTGGTCAGCGGCGGAGCCCTGCTGCACATCTGTTATCAGCAAGCCCTCGACGCTCTTGGCAATCGAATTGGCGGCCCGCTTCTCATCGTCCAGCGCCTCGACACTCATGCCAAGCACCATGCCGCTGGCCGCCTCATCCGTGTCCTCGCTGTCGCTGGCTTTTGGATCGGCCTGTTCGCTGTCCTTGGCTTCCGTCGCCTTGTCGTCAGGCAATTGCGCCAGCTTCACTTTCAGTGTTTCCCGCTTGCCGTCACGAAACACCACGACATCGATATCTTGATTGATCGGGCTTTCGGCCACCGTGCGAACCAGATCGCGGCTTTCGGCAATATCCTTGCCGCCGAAGGAAATGATCACGTCTCCGGTTTTAAGCGGCCCCTTGGCCACTGGACCGTCTTCAATAATGCTGCTGACCAGCGCACCCCGGCCCAATTTGATCCCTGCCGACTTGGCGAGATCATCCGGCACCGGCTGAATGCGCACGCCCAGCCAGCCGCGCCGCGTCTCGCCAAAGTCGCGGAGTTGCTTGATGACATTTTCGGCCAGTTCCGACGGCACGGCAAAGCCAATACCAATGGAGCCGCCACTCGGCGAAATGATCGCGGTATTGATACCAATCACCTCGCCTCGCATGTTGAACAACGGGCCACCGGAATTGCCTTTGTTGATCGCCGCATCGGTCTGGATGAAATTGTCATAGGGTCCGGCATTGATATTACGGCCCCGGGCCGAAACGATGCCGAGCGTTACCGAACCGCCCAGCCCGAAGGGATTGCCGATTGCCATTACCCAGTCGCCGATCCGCATCACTTTCGAATCGCCGAATTTTACCGCTGTCAGCGGTTCCGTTGGTTCAACCTTCAATAGCGAAAGATCGGTCTTGGTGTCGGTGCCGATCAGCTTGGCCTGCAATTTTGAACCATCGGAGAAAATCACTTCAATGTCATCGGCATTCTCGATGACATGGTTGTTGGTGACGATGTAACCAGCGGGATCGATAACAAAGCCGGAGCCGAGCGAATTGACCTTATGGTTGCTGCCTTTGCCCTCACGATTCTTGTAGAAATCTTCAAACAGATCCTCAAAGGGCGACCCTTTCGGCACCTGTGGCAGCGGCGCTGCATCGTCATCATCGACATTCTGCGACGTCGCGATGTTGACCACCGCACCGAGAAGTCCCTCGGCGAGATCAGCGACGGGTGCGGGGCCACCCTGCGCGGGTCCAGGCGTTGCGGACGCGCCAGAGGCTGGCGGCGGCGGGGGAACCGGGGCTGCGGTCTTGACCTGCGCGAAGGCAGCCGTGCTCGTGGCCGCAGGCCCAAAGCTGACCATGCCCCCGACAACAACGGAGGTCAGAAGGCGGGTGGCCGGTCCGCAACACTTGATCATAAGCTTCCTCATCGTGAGTTTCATTCCTGCTCGCATCCAACCGATCATAGGACGCATGGCTACAAACCGAAACCGCCTTGCCGGGTTTGTTCACGCTATCTTGAGTATAGGGCGGCGTCATGGCGCGGAGTGCCGTTTATACCCGTCCCCCAAAATGCGCAGACATCGTCGTTTCGAAGGATTTCGGCAATCTCAAATGCAGCAAACGCCTGAGATTTTTGAAAACGGACTACGAAAAAAAGGGGCCGGAATGACCCGGCCCCTTTTGGCTTTGAAGATATGCCGATCAATTGGCGGCGGGTGCTGCGGGCGCTGCCGCCCCAGTGCCAGCCTGCGAACGGAAGAACTTGAAGAATTCCGAATTCGGCGACAGCACCATAGACGTGCCATTGGTACCCAGCGATGCCTCATAGGCTGCCATCGAACGGTAGAATTCGAAGAAGGATGGATCGCGCTGATAGGCATCCGCAAACACCCGGTTGCGTTCCGCATCACCCTGACCGCGCAGGATTTCCGAATCGCGCTGCGCATCGGCCTGCAACTCGACAACCTGACGGTCGGCGATGGCCCGGCGACGCTGGCCCTCTTCATTACCACGAGCCCGGATCAGTTCGGCTTCGGCCAGACGCTCGGAACGCATCCGGGCATAGGTCTGTTGCGAAATCTCCTGGGTCAAGTCGGTGCGGCGAATGCGCACGTCCTCAATGGTGATACCAAGGTTTTCCGCATCCGATTTCAGATCGTCGGCAACCTCCTGCATCATCTGCGAACGGGCATCCGACAGGGCAGCCTCGAAGCCGCGCAGACCGTAGACCCGACGCAAGGATGCATCGAGACGGGTGCGAAGCCGCGCTTCCGCCAGATCGCGGTCACCACCCGAAACGATCCCGATAAAGCGGCGGGCATCGGTGATCTTGTAGATCAGGAAGGCATCGACCTCATAGAACTTGCCGCCGGAAACCTGGACGCGGATATTGTCGAGATCAAACCGCAGGGACTGATCCGAAATGATCTGCACCTTGTCGGCGCCGGCAAAGGCGAAGGGCATTTTGAAGTAAAGGCCAGGCTCGCTATAGACCGCCTTGATCTGGCCGAAGCGCACGACAACGGCCTGCTGGCGCTGGTTGATGACGAAAACCGACGAATAGACCAGCAGAAGAACGATGGCTAAGCCGATCAGCACGGCAGGAAGACGATTTGTCATCTTACTTGCCTCCCTGTGCTGGCTGGGTGCCCATGCGGCCGATTTCGTTCAACGGCAGATAGGGAACGACACCCTGGCCCTGCTCATCGACGATCACCTTGTTGGATTTCTTCAGGACCTGCTCCATGGTTTCAATGTAAAGCCGCGTACGGGTCACGTCCGGCGCCTTGGTATACTGGTCGTAGATCGAGATGAAGCGCTGTGCCTCACCCTCGGCTTCCTTCACGACGCGATCCTTGTAGGCAGCAGCCTCTTCCCGCATCTGCGCGGACTGGCCACGGGCCTGACCAAGCTTCTGGTTGGAATATTGGTTGGCTTCCTCTACGAACCGGTCTTCGTCCTGCTCGGCACGCTGCACTTCATCGAATGCATCAGCGACTTCGCGCGGCGGCGCCGCATCCTCGATAGCGACAGAATTTATGGAAATGCCGGAACCGTAATTGTCCATCGTGCCCTGGATGATGTTGCGCACGTCAACAGAGATAGACTGACGGGCATCACGGAAAATTTCCTGGGCCGGGCGACGTCCGACGACTTCGCGCATGGCGCTCTCCGCCACCTGCTGCAAAGTCTGCGGCGGGCTTTCGAGATTGAACAGATAGGCCTTCGGATCGCTGACCGTGTACAACACGGAAAACTGCACGTTGACGATATTCTGGTCGCCGGTCAGCATCAGGCCAGCCGTGGAATTGGATGCCACCTTGGCACCGATATTCTGTTGCTGCTCGGTCACCTTGACCTTCTCCACCGTTTCAAACGGCCAGAGATGGAAATGCAGACCGGGGGCGGAAATTTCGTCTTTCGGCTTGCCAAAACGCATTTCCACGCCGCGCTCATCCGGCTGCACGGTATAGACCGCCTGGGTCAACCAGAGACCGGCCACAGCCAGCACAACGATCAGGCCCATGCCTCCGCCCAGACCACCGGGAACCAGGTTCTTGAACTGATCCTGCCCGCGCTTGATAATGTCTTCCAGATCCGGCGGCTGTTTGCCACCGCCGCCACCGCCATTGCCGCGAGGCCGGTTCGGTCCCTGCCCCCACGGTCCTCCATTGTTATTATTACCACCGCCGCCCCACGGGCCGCCGCCGTTCTGATTACTCCAAGGCATCAAAACCTCTTTTTCTGAGAATGCTCCCAACAGCGCCATGGAGCTCGTAAACCCGGCACGACGCTGCAAAACCTCTAGTCTCCTGCACAATCCGCGCTAAAGACTATTTCAGTCCGTAACTGTTGTGCAAAGGCCCGCAACGGCGCCGTCAAAAAGGCATCCACCCGGATTAATCCCGTTATAGGGATCGCGGCGACGCCTTTCAACGAAAAGGCCCTAACTTCTTCGATTTCTATGGAAATAAACGGTTATAAAGCCGCTTTTCGCCGATAGATCGCGTAGCGCGTGGCGAAACTGTCGTGTTCGCCCGCCGGCACAGCCTCTTCATGCAGTTTTTCAAACTGTGACGGATCGATTGCTGGAAAAACCGTATCGCCATCGGCAATCTGCGTTTCCACATGGGTCACATGCAGGACATCAGCCAGCGGCAAAGCCTGCCGGTAAATTTCGCCACCGCCGATCACGCAGATCTCCTCGACCCCCAAATCCCCGGCAATCTGCTCTGCCCGCTCCAGCCCCGCCTCAAGGCTGCGCACGGTTTCCACCAAGGGCATGGCGATATCGGCATGATGGCTGACGATCACATGCGGGCGACCGGGAAGCGGCCGGGAGCCGAAACTCTCGAAGGTCTTGCGGCCCATTACCAGCGGCTTGCCAAGCGTCAGTGCCTTGAACCGCTTGAGATCGGTACTCAGCTTCCAGGGCATGTCGCCATCGCGACCGATCACGCCGTTGTTCGAGACGGCAACAACAATGGAGATTTTCGGCATGATCTGCTCTCTATATTTACCGGGCGGAGTGGTGTCACAAGCCACCGTAAACGTCCATGAAAAAGGCCGCCGTCAACACGACGGCGGCCCGAAATCCATCCCTTGCAGGCAAACTATTCCTTGCGCATCGCCGCATCGACGCTAAGCGGGCCGGGGCCGGCAAAGACGATGTAGAAAAACACGAAGCAGAACAGGATCGCTGGCTCGCCGTGATTGTTCATTGGGTAGAAGCCCATTTGAGCATGCACGAGGAAATAGGCAAAGGCGCACATGCCCGAAGCGATGAAGGCGGCTGGGCGGGTAAACAGGCCGATGGTGATCAGTGCGCCGCCAACCAGTTCGATGCAACCGGCAATCCAGGGCAGAGACATCACAGCCGGGTTCATATCCGACGGTGGGAAGCCCAGAAGCTTGCTCATGCCATGTTCAAGAAACAGCAGGCCCGCAATAATACGCAGAATGCTGAGGACGGTCGGAGCCCAAGGGCTCAGTCGAGTGAAGATCATGAAACCTAAACCTTTTTAGGAAGAAACGATGTGAGACCGAAACCACAGCTGCGGCATTCTGTCACTGAAATTCTTCATAACGTTGTCGTGACCACCATCGAAAAATTGTATCGTGCCAAGGGTCATTGAAAATGACCCTTGGTATTCCCTTTGCAAACATCTCAAGCGGTGCAAGCATTTGAGATATTTGCAATGCCTTCCAGGCGAGGATGCGTGAGCATGTCAGAGACTTGGTATCACACGGCAATCGGCGCCTTGATGACGGGATCGGCACTATAATTTTCCAGGCTGAAGTCCTCGAAGGCAAAGCCGAAAACATCCTTCACGTCTGGATTGATCCGCATCACCGGCAAGGGTTTCGGCTGCCGGCTCAATTGCAGCCGGGCCTGCTCGAAGTGATTGGCGTAGAGGTGCGCATCCCCCAACGTATGAATGAAATCGCCGGGTTTCAGCCCCGTCACCTGCGCCACCATCATGGTCAGCAGCGCATAGGAAGTGATATTGAACGGGACGCCGAGGAAAATATCAGCGGAGCGCTGGTAGAGTTGGCACGAGAGCTTGCCATCGGCCACATAAAACTGGAACAGGCAATGGCAGGGCGGCAGCGCCATTTCGTCCACCTCGGCAGGATTCCAGGCCGAGACGATATGGCGACGGGAATTGGGGCTGGTCTTGATGCTCTCAACGAGATTGGCGATCTGGTCGATATGGCCACCGCCGGGCTTTGGCCAGGAGCGCCACTGCGCACCATAGACCGGTCCGAGATCGCCGTTTTCATCGGCCCACTCGTCCCAGATGGAAACGCCATTTTCCTTCAGATAGGCAATATTGGTATCGCCCTTCAAAAACCACAGGAGTTCATGGATGATCGAGCGCAGATGCAGCTTCTTGGTGGTCAGGGCCGGAAAGCCCTGCGCGAGGTCAAACCGCATCTGATACCCAAAGACCGAGCGTGTACCGGTGCCAGTGCGATCGCCGCGGTCGGAGCCGTTTTCCATCACATGCTGCAGGAGATCGAGATATTGCTTCATGGTCGGTGCCTGCCGTTTGTCGTTTGAAACAAGCTTTACCTCCGAAACCCGTGCCAACGGAAGTCGAAACAGCATCAAACATCGTCATATCCCAGCATTTCCAAGGGTATTATCCGCATTTGTCACGAACCCGTTAAATTCAGGTGATGCCAGTCTTTTCATCCGTGCGGAAAACACCTATATCCCCCTTGCCGGTGCTTGCATCGGCTATGGCAATAAACGGTCGGTGAAATAAACCTATTGGACCCGGGGGCGGTACCCGGCGCCTCCACCAAAAACCGGTCGGTCGTTGTGACCGGCTTTTGATGGGGGCGAAATAGGATCGACAAGGGCGTAAAGATCGAACTTTTGCTCGGCATGATACCACCGTCATCGGGTCACAAGTGTAGTTGCAAATGACAACAACGCTCAGGGTTACGCTGTCGCTGCTTAATCGCGGTGCCAGAAACCCAAACTAAGTCCTTACGGGTAGCACCGTAAGGCGGGGTTCGGAGGTACCTGGCAACAGAAACCTCCACTTTCCCTTCCTTTTATATCCCTCGCCCTTCAATATTTTTTGTTTGGCCACAATCAGATGCCGTGCCTGTATGCTGGATGGCTTGCCATCTGATGGCTCCTTGCGCATCCAGCCACCGCTGTGTCCTCTCGTGGCCCTACCCTCGCCCTTGAGTTTGATTTATAGTGATATAGATAGAAGCGGAATCGGGCTTTGCGCCAACGCCTTGCATGGCTTATAAACAACAGACACGCGCATCATCCGTGATGCACATGACCGGACGCAGAAGAAAGACAGGACCATATGGGGCAGGACCACATCCGTTACGATATTCTGGCTCAGGACGCATTGCGCGGCGTTATCCGCAAGGTGCTGACCGAAGTCGCCGCAACGGGCCGGCTGCCGGGCGAACATCATTTTTTCATCACCTTCCTGACGGGCGCTCCGGGTGTGCGCATCTCCCAGCACCTCAAGGCCAAATATGCCGAGCAGATGACCATTGTCATCCAGCACCAGTTCTGGGACCTGAAGGTCACCGATAGCCTGTTCGAAGTGGGCCTGTCCTTCTCCGACACGCCGGAAAAACTGGTCATTCCTTTCAACGCCATTCGCGGCTTCTACGATCCTTCGGTGAATTTCGAGCTGGAATTCGATGTGCCGCAGGTGGAAGAAGACGAAAACTCTGCCGAAATCACCGCCTATCCGCTGGCCGCCGAATCGGAAAAATCCGAGGATGGCGCTGCCGACAAGCCGGAAGGCGAAAAGAAGGAAGGCTCTGTCGTCTCCCTGGATGCGTTTCGAAAGAAGCAATAAGGCGGGGCAGCCAAGGAAAGCAGCGCATGTCGGGCGAAGTCGTTAATCTGCGTCAGGTCAGGAAAGCCAAAGCGCGCACCGAAAAAGAAAAGATCGCGGATCAGAACCGCGTGAGTTTCGGGCGAAGCAAGGCTGAGAAAAACCTGACCAGCGCACTGAACGACAAGGCCCGCGCTGCTCTCGACAATTCAAAGCTGGAACCGAAACCGACCAGTCCTGCGCCCGACGAACAGGGCTGAAAGCGACGTTTGTTTCTATTGCTCCTGCCAGCACTGTCCAAGCCAGCATTGCCCAAGCGAGGATGCGGACGTGCCAAACCAGTCGCTTGTCTTTTTATGTCCCCTGAATGGCGCAGTCTATGCCGCTGATCCGCAAGCATTCTATTTCCCTGCATGGCCATCGCACCAGCTTTTCTCTGGAAGATGCCTTCTGGCAGGAAATTCGGGCGATTGCAGAAAGCCGCAATGTTGCGATTGCTGCATTGATTGCCGATATTGACAGCAAACGCCCGGCTGATTGCAATCTCTCCTCAGCGCTGCGGCTCTATGTGCTGGAATGGCTCAAACAGTCGGGTTCCGATCCGCATTGAAATGCGCTTGCCCGTAAATGGGCCAGTGATTCGGCAATCGATTCGCCAACTCGACAATTTGGGCATTTTATATGCCCCACCAAGAGGCCTGTCGTATTCCAGTTTACTGCCTGCTTAGCCAAGCAGATCCGTTTCAGGGGCGCATGAAGTAAAGTTATGTTAATCCAACCGACATCGCCGGGCAAAGGTTATGCTGAATAACGTTTCATTAGGAAACGACTACTATGGTCGGGCTGCGCTGAAAGCTGCAGGACGCCCGGGAATGATGCATAATTTCTCCCCCCGACACGCCCCCTCAAACAGCGCCAACTTCATTTGAAAAGGATTTCAAATATGACAAGCGCAGTTTCTTCCCAGATGTCCATGCCGATGATGCCGCCAATGGGCCGCATGCAGAAGCCAAGCGAAGAGCAGACCACCACAGATGCAACAGCATCGACCAGCACGACCACCACAGCCTCCGCCAGCACTTCTTCCGAGACATCGTCGTCCGCCGAAGGTTCCGCACCAGAGGGTTTCGAAGGCTTTGAAGGCAAGTTCCCGAATTTCGGTGGCGGCAATATGGGTGGCGGCGCCATGCCTCCGTTTGGCCAGCGCGAAGCCTTTCTCTGAAATTTTCTGATCGATCTCTATCGAGACGCAGCACCGCTCTGCCATGATGGCATAGCGGTACTTTTTTGTCTTTTCGCCAGGCCGCAAGTTCATAAGGCCGCAAGGGTGCGCGCAGCAAGCTCATCAGGCAGCAAGCCGCCGTTATTGCACGCCGGGCAAATCCTGCAACTCCAGTTTAAAACCACTATTCGGCCCATCGCGCGGTGTTGATGGCGCAGCATTGCCAGCACCACGATCCGCCGCTCTCGCCGCTGCCTCCGCAGCCCGTGCCGCGGCATCGGCCGCTGCCGCAGCCTTGGCCTGCGCCGCCGCACGCTCTGCGGCAAGTGCGGTATAATAGGCCACTTCGCGGCGCAGCCTTTGCTTTTCCAACACAGCCGCTTGCAATGTTTCCACTCGGCGGCGCTCACGCTCAAAAGCCTGGAGCGACAGGTAGCTTGCCATTTCACGGACATCCAGCTGTCGCTTGGGCGCAGCAAGCGGACCATTCAACAGCAGGTGGACGGTCGGCGCGGCATCTCCAGCCGTTCCCTGCCCAGAACCTGTCTGCGCTGCGATAGCCTCCCCAGGCGTAGAGACCGCCGTAGCCGGATCGAAGGCGATCTGGACATCTGCATCGACGTCACCAGAGGCAACCGTCACCACGGCCTGCGTCTCGATAGCCGCATCCTTGGCTGGCACTTTAACGGCCTGCATCCGGGCTTTACCGTCACTCAGCGTAAATGGCATGGTCACGTCGCCCAGTCGAGCTGGTGCGCGGGCCAAAAGCGGTGTGAGGGCTGTGGAGACCTGTTCCGGCGTCACCTCACTGGTCGCAGCCCCAAAAGCCGCCGAGAGCGCCGGAAAGCTGGAGAGGTCCAGGTCGGGGACAACCAGGGCAGAAAGATCGACCTGGCCGGAGCCGTTGACCGATCCAAGCAGGGCTTGGGCGCTACCGCCGCTGCCTTCCGCCATCACTTGCAGCCTGGCTTGACCGGACAGGCCGCTGTCAGGCCAGATCTGGCCCAAATCGGCATTGGCAAGGGACACTCTACTGCGCAGGAAAGCCGTCCCTTGGTTATTGGCAAGCGACATGCGCCCGGACAGCGTGCCACCGAACAGCGTGCCGGATAAATCCTCCAGCGCCATGCCGCCATCTACCAGCGTCAGGCGTGCAGCAACATCGCGGGCGGCGGGCAGCGGGCCAAGACCGAGCGTGCCAGCCTTAAGACCGATGTCCATCTGCATGTCGCCCCAGACAGGCGTCTGCACCTTCGCCGCCGTCAACCCCTCGGATGCGGGGTCTTTGACGGGGCCTATAACAGTCGATGCCAGCCACTCAAGATCAATCGTCTCCAGCACAACCGCACCGCCGATTTTGACTGCGGAAGCGGTCGGCTCAAGCGTCAGCGTGCCGGACAAACCGTCGCCCGCAACCGAGCCTTTGATATCGTGCAATTGTGTCTTGTCGCCCTGCCGCTCGATGTCGCTTGTCAGGGTCATCGGCAGACCGGTGTCAATACCGGGAAGACTGATTGCATTCATGATCAGCAACGGGGCAATATCGTCGCTGGCCAGTTCCATCTTGCCCTTGCCCTGCAAGAACAGGTCCGCGCCGAGATTGACCGTACCGCTCATCCCAAGCCGGGTCGCCCCAGATGTCAGCGACATCTGGCCATCCGCTGGCGCAGTCCCCTGCTGTTTCAGTTGCAGGCTCAGTTTCGCACCGCCATCCATCGGCACCGGTAGCGGATCGAGGCCGAGTTGACCCAACAACGCCGAAGGCTCTCCATTGGCAGCGGTCAGCGAAAAGCTCTTCTCAGAGTCATCAAATACATCGAACAGGCTGTCCTGCCGATAGGCGGCATCGACCGCCGTGCCATTGGCCTTGCCCTGTAGATCGACCTGCAAGCCGCCATATTGGGCATCTCCGAAACGGGCATTCACCACGATATCGGCATCGGAATACCATTGGCCGCTGGAAGCAAGCCGGGCCAGCAGCGGATGCTGCGGCAATTGCTGATGCAACATCGACAGAAATCCGCTCATGTCGCCTGCATGCAGCATGACCTGCGCCTTGCCACTATAATCGGCAAGCGAACCGGTGGCTTCGCCCGTCGCCTTGATACTGGCGCCAGCAAGATTGCCGATATCCAGCTTGCGCACCGAAAACCCGCCATCCTTGTAGGTAAACAGCCCGTCCACATCGCGCGCCGTAATGCCGAAGGCCGAAAACGCATCGACCTTGATGTTACCGGCGATCTGGTGGCTCAGCAGCGCATCGTCGCTGGCATCGCCGGACACCAGCGACGCCAGCGCTTTCGTTGCATCGAAGTCGAAGGCATTGCCTGAGAGATCAAAGGACAGGCTGGGCATAACGCCATCGGCAGATTGCCGCTCGAGACGCCCATGCAGGCTGGCTGGCCCGATCGCCAATTCCAGCTTGCCGAACCGTTGCAGGTCGGAGGTCAGGTTGACATTGGCGGAAAAGCCCGCCGTGCGCAATTGCCGGATGGCCGGATCGACATCGCCCGATAGCCAGGAGGCCAGCCCGGACGGTTGGCTGGAGGCAACCAGCAGCGAACCGTTGAAGGAGGCCTGACCTTTCAGTTGCAGCCGTCCCGCGGCTTCCGCCTGGGTGCGGCCCGGAAGAGTGGCAACCGCCTTGTCCACCTGCCAACCGGTTCCGGCTGGCCGCAGATCCAGGGTGATGTCTCTGATAACGGTATCGCCAGCAACAATCGCCGGCAGTTTCAGGCTGGCGCGACCCGGCATGTCGGGAATGGGTATCCGGTCTGCCAGCGCTATCAGCGACTGGATACGCTGGCGGGCGGAATTCTGCATCTGCCGACCGGTCTTGCCCTTGGGCAGGCTGGGCGTCAGCTTATCGACGTCGATCTGCTGGCCCTCGGCTGTCAGAAGGAATTCCGGCGCCTTGCCGCTGTCCAGCGTCGCCTCGCCGGTGATGATATAGGGCTGGTCGCTGGCGCCAATTTCCATCCGGTATTCCGGAATCCGCACCCGATCATTGGCCAGCTCGAACTTCCCCTTGATGCGCGGCGGCAGCACCGGGTTGCCCATCGGTGCGCTGACCTGACCGTCCTCAGCATTGGCGCGCAGAGCCGCCAGGAAACTGCCTTGCAATGTCGGACGCTTATCGACAAGCGCGAGATCGCCGGATAGGTCGATATCGACGGGCGTTGCATCCGGGGCGATATGGATTTTCACCGGCACGGCCCCCTTGGCCGGGTCCGGCTGAAGGCTGGACAGCGAGAAACGGCCCGCTTGCCCATCCAGCACCCCCTGCCCCGACACCGTCCACGGGCCGGCCAGGGACCGGGCTGTCATATCGGCATTGAGACCGCCGATCTCACGGGTGCGACCTGTCTGCTGATCGACCAGGGTCACGGCACCATCGACAACCGTCACCTTTTCCAACACGACATTGCGGCCCGGCAGGCTTGGCTGGCTGCCCTGCAACCAGTCCAGCGAACCGTCCGGCAACAGTCTCAGCCGCACATTCGGCTGCTCGATCCGCATGGCGAAAATCCGCGCTTCGCCGGACAGAAACGGCGCAAGCTCGGCATCCATGGAAAACCGCGCCACATGCGCCAGCGTCTTGCCGTCAGTACCCGGCCCGACCGTGACGTCATTCATCGTGATCGACGGAAACGGCAGGATACGCGCCTCGACAGCGCCGTGGACCACCACCTTTTTACCAAGAAGACGGCTGGCCTGATCCTCGAAATCCTTGCGGAAATCCGTCCAGTTGACGAAAAGCGGCGCCAGAAGGGCGGCAAACAGCGCCACCACGACCAATCCGCCAAACGCGATGAACAGTCTGCCTAGCACTGCGACTCCCTGTGTTGTTTCATGCTGTTTATCGTAACGGCTTTAAGCCTGCGGATCAAAGCCGGAAGATCTTGCCCGGATTAAACAGATTGTCAGGGTCCAGTCCACGCTTTACCTGGCGCATCACATCCAATGCCCCGCCAAGCTCTGCTTCCAGATAGGACATCTTGCCCTGGCCAACCCCATGTTCGCCGGTGCAGGTGCCATCCATGGCCAGCGCCCGCTCGTTCAGCCGCGCCATGAACGCCTCGACCTTATCGACATTCTCGGCATCCTTGTCGTCAAACAGGATCAGCAGGTGGAAATTGCCATCGCCGACATGGCCGACAATCGGCGCCAATAGCCCGGTCTCGGCAATATCGGCCTGGGTTTCAGCCACGCATTCCGCCAGCCTGGAGATCGGTACGCAGACATCGGTGGACAAGCCCGCCAGTTCCGGGGCAAGCGCCCTGCCCGCCCAATAGGCGTTGTGGCGCGCTTTCCAAAGCTGGGCGCGCTCCTGCGGATCGGAAGTGAAGCGCAGGTCTTCGGCGCCATATTCCTCGGCAATGGCGGCGAATTGCTCCGCCTGCAAGGCCACTGTCTGCTCCGTGCCGTGAAATTCCAGAAACAGCGTCGGCCTTTCTGGCAGGCTGAGGTTGGAATAGGCGTTGCAGGCTCGGACCTGCATGGCGTCGAGCAGCTCGATCCGCGCCACGGGAATGCCCATCTGAATGGTCATGATGACAGCGTCGCAGGCCGATTTGACATCGGCAAAGGCGCAGACCCCGCCACCGATCTTTTCCGGGATGCCCTGGAGTTTGAGGGTGATCGAGGTGATCACCCCCAGCGTACCTTCGGCACCGACAAACAGCCGTGTCAGGTCATAGCCTGCGGAGGACTTACGGGCGCGGTGGGCGGTGCGGATCTCTTCGCCATTGGCGGTCACCACCGTCAGCGCCATGACATTGTCCTTCATCGTGCCATAGCGCACCGCATTGGTGCCGGAAGCACGGGTGGAGGCCATGCCGCCGATGGAAGCATTGGCACCGGGATCGATGGGGAAAAACAGACCGGTATCGCGCAGATAAGTGTTCAACGCCTCGCGCGTCACGCCCGGCTGGACGGTGCAGTCGAGATCCTCGGCATTGACCTCGAGAACCGTGTCCATCCGGGTGAAATCGATGGAAATACCGCCATGCGCCGCATTGACCTGCCCCTCCAGCGAAGAGCCAACCCCGAACGGCACCATCGGCACCTTATGCTGGGCGCAGGTCCGCACCACGGTCTTCACGTCCTCGGCGCTTTCGACGAAAACCACCCCATCGGGCAATTGCGCCGGCAGATAGGTGGTGGTGTGGGCATGTTGCTCCCGAAAGGACTGGCCGGTCTGGAACCGCTCGCCGAAGGACTGCTTGAGCAGGCCTAGAACGGTTGCAATCCCTTCCTCGTTGCGCATTCCCGCCACGACATCCTTCCTGCTCATGCCCGTCTCCCTGCATCTCGAACCATTTTGTCAATTGGTTGCAGGTATGGCCAGACCAGACAGGCTTGTCCAGTCATTGCGACAGGAATTGCCGATATCCTGACTGAGTCATTTCCGAACGATCAGCCGAACCGCCCGGTGACATAGTCGCTGGTACGCTGGTCACCAGGGGCGCTGAAAATCACCTCGGTGCGGTCGAATTCCACCAGTTCGCCCAGATACATGAAGGCGGTATATTGCGAGATGCGCGCCGCCTGATGCAGATTGTGGGTGACGATGGCGATGCAATAGGTGGACCGCAGGGTTTCGATCAATTCTTCCAGCTTGCTGGTCGAGATCGGATCAAGCGCCGAGGCTGGCTCGTCCAGCAGCAGCACGGACGGCTTGACGGCAATGGCGCGGGCAATGCACAGGCGCTGCTGCTGGCCACCGGAAAGACCAAGGCCGCTCTGGTGCAGCTTGTCCTTCACCTCACCCCAAAGCGCTGCTTCCTGAAGTGCTGCTTCAACGCGATGATCCATATCCGGCTTGGAAAGCTTTTCATAAAGGCGGATGCCGAAGGCGATATTCTCATAGATCGACATTGGAAACGGCGTCGGCTTTTGGAAAACCATGCCGATCTTGGCGCGCAGCCGGTTCAGGTCTTCGGATGGGTTGAGAATATCGCGTCCGTCGAGCAAAATCTCGCCCGTCACCTTCTGACCCGGATAGAGATCGTACATCCGGTTAAAAATCCGCAGCAGGGTCGATTTCCCACAGCCGGACGGGCCGATAAAGGCGGTGACCGTGCGGTCACGCAGGCCGAGATCGACATTTTTGATCGCCTGATAGCCGTTCTGGTAATAAAATGACAGTTGCTTGGCCTCAACCTTGATAGGGCGGCCGATATCGGACGGATTGAAGGCTTGCAAAGGTGCGCGCATCAGGGGCGACCTTGTACCCGTGTCAGACATTTGCATCTATCTTTCCTTCTTTCCGAACAACAACCCCGCCGACAGGCTTCGTGCGACAATATTCAAAAACAGGATCGTCACCGTGATCAACAGCGCCCCGCCCCAGGCCAGCCGCTGCCAATCCTCATAGGGGCTCATGGCAAACTGGAAGATCACCACCGGCAGATTGGCAATCGGCTGACTGAGATCGGCGGTCCAGTATTGATTGTTGAGGGCGGTAAACAGCAAAGGCGCGGTCTCGCCGCTGACACGGGCAACAGCCAGCAGCACGCCAGTCAACATGCCGGAGCGGGCGCTGCGCCAGATTACCGAGGTCATGATTTTCCAGCGCGGCGCGCCAAGTGCTGCCGCCGCCTCGCGCATCGCATCCGGCACCAGCGCCAGCATGTCCTGGGTGGTGCGGTTGATGACCGGAATGGCAATCAACGCCAGCGAGGCGGTCCCGGCATAGCCGGAGAAATGCCGGAACGGCACGACCAGCAGCGTATAGACAAACAGGCCGATGACGATGGACGGTGCGGCCAGCAGGATATCGTTGACGAAGATCGCCACCATGCCAAGCTTCGTGCCGCGCCCGTATTCAGCAAGATAGGTGCCGGCCAGGATACCGATTGGCGTTGCCACCACGGTTGCCAGCAGCGTCATCATAAAGGAGCCGTAGATGGCATTGGCAAGACCGCCATCGGAGCCCGGCGGCGGCGTCATCTTGGTGAAGAGGTCAAGCGTGATCGCTTGCAGACCGTTGCTGAACAGCGTCCACAGGATTGCCGCCAATACGGCAAGACCCAGAATGGCCGAGGCCAGCGACAGGCCAAGGGCGATACGGTTGACGAGATAGCGGCGGGAAACAATCGACATCGGCTGGCCTCAAAAACTTTCGCTGCGCCCGATCAGCCACTTGGCAAGCGCCAGCACTGCAAAGGTAATGAAGAACAGGATGAGACCGAGCGCCACCAGACTGGACGTATAGAGATCCGACGTCGCCTCGGAAAACTCATTGGCAATCGAAGCCGAAATCGTCGTGGCGGGCGACAGCAGTGAGGTGGCGATCCGGTGTGAATTGCCGATCACGAAGGTGACCGCCATGGTTTCGCCCAGCGCCCGGCCAAGGCCCAGCATGACGCCGCCGATCAAGCCGCGCCGCGTATAGGGAATGATGATGTGGAAGACGACTTCCCAGGTGGTCATGCCCATGCCATAGGCCGATTCCCTGAGCAGCACCGGCACCGTGCCGAACACGTCGCGGGTGACAGACGTGATGAACGGAATGACCATAATCGCCAGCACGATCCCCGCCGTCAGAAGACCGATGCCATAGGGTGCGCCACTGAACAGCAGACCGACAACAGGCACATTTCCGAATGTGGCAATCAAAGCGGGCTGCACCACGGATTGCATGATCGGTGCCAGCACGAAGAAGCCCCATAGCCCGTAGATGATGCTGGGAATACCCGCCAGAAGCTCGATGGCCGTGCCGATGGGCCGTTGCAGCAGCGGCGGACACATTTCGGTGAGAAAGATGGCGATGCCGAAGCTGACGGGAACGCCAATAACAAGCCCGATGACCGAGGTAATCAACGTGCCGTAAATCGGAGCGGCTGCCCCGTAAATGTCCTTGGCCGGGCTCCAACGTTCGTTCCACAGAAAGGATATGCCGAGTTCCCGCCAGGTCGGCAGGGATTCGATCAGCAGTGACAGAAACACCCCGAGCAATGCGACCATAACCAGCATGGCGCAAAGCCAGGTGGCGCGGATGAACACTGCATCGGCAAAGCGCACCCGCTTGGCGGCAGCGGTTCTTGCATCGTCCTCGCTGATGGTCGGTTGATGGATGGCGGTCATGCAGAAACTTTCTCGCAGGAGCTTTATGGCAGGCCAAGACACAAATAGCGGGCGGAGGAACCGTCCGCTCAGACTGCTGACAAAGTCCGCATTTATCCTCGACGTCATGCTCGGCCTTGTGCCGAGCATCTAAGCACGTTAATTTAATCCAACAACGTCAATGACTTATTCATCCACGGCAGACCCTCGGGACAGGCCCGAGGGTGACGAAATGCCGAGATCGACGTTTGGCAAAAGACTGAGCGGGCGGTGGAACCGTCCGCTGTCTTCTTTCAAAATTTCGGAATGCCCGAACTTACATCGCCTTAAAGACCGGCTTGCCGTCCTCCTGGATGCTGTCCCAGGAGTTTTCGATCAGCTTCACCACCGGCTTCGGAATAGCCACATATTCCAGCGCCTTGGCTTCACCGGTGCCATCCTTGTAGGCCCAGGCGAAGAATTTCAGCGCGGCTTCGGTCGCGTCCTTGTCCACCGGGTCCTTATGGATCAGCACCCAGGTGGAGGCAGCAATCGGCCAGCTCTTTTCGCCGGGCTGATTGGTGATGACGACGTTGAAATTCTTGGCACCGGCCCAATCGGCATTGGCCGCAGCAGCGGCAAAGCTGTCCAGCGAAGGTTCAACCACCTTGCCCGCGTCATTCTTCATCTTGGCATAGCCAAGCTTGTTCTGGATCACATAGGCATATTCATTATAGCCGATGGCGCCAGCGGTCTGCTTGACCGTATTGGCAACGCCTTCAGACCCCT
Source organism: Agrobacterium vitis (assembly GCF_013426735.1). NCBI lineage: Bacteria > Pseudomonadati > Pseudomonadota > Alphaproteobacteria > Hyphomicrobiales > Rhizobiaceae > Gillisella > Gillisella vitis. Next base: position 1,894,888 of record NZ_AP023272.1, on the reverse strand, counting down.
TGGCGCCGATGCCAACAGGCCATTCGACAGCGGTGTCGGAGCCGATCTTGCTCTTCCAATCGGCGGAAACCTTGCTGAGGTAATCGGTGAAGTTGAAGGTCGTGCCGGAACCATCGGCGCGATGCACGACAACGATGGCCTGGTCGGGCAGTTTGACACCCTTGTTGAGGGCTACAATCGCCGGGTCGTTCCACTTGGTGATCGTACCCATGTAAATGGCTTCGAGCGCCTTGCCATCCAGCACCAGTTCGCCCGGCTTGACGCCTTCGATATTGTACATCGGCACAATGCCGCCCATTACCATCGGAAACTGGGTCAGACCGTTCTTGGTGAGTTCTTCATCGCTCAGCGGCTTGTCGGTAGCGCCGAAGGTCACGGTTTTGGCTTCAACCTGCTTGATGCCGCCGCCCGAACCGATGGACTGGTAATTCAGGCTGATGCCGGTCTTGGCTTTGTAGGCTTCACCCCATTTGGAAAACACAGGGTAGATGAAGCTGGAACCGGCACCGGAAATGTCGGCAGCAAAAGCCGCACCGGTAAAGGCGACCGAAAAGGCGGCAAGCGCCGCACCCGTGGCGATCTTTTTCATGAAAGTCATCGGAATAATCCCCGTGTTCGTCGAGCAATCTCTCAAAGCCCCAGCGGCTTTTCGAGCGACACTGGAATTGGCGTAAGTCTCTTCCATGAAGCTTTCGTGACAGGGATATCAGCAGCAGCGCTCCTCACGCGCCTGTGATTGAAAGATGTCGGCTTCAGACGTCCGCCCTTTGCTCCGGGTTATTCCCCCTGGCTTTTGAGGGATGGATCTTCACCGGCTTTTCATGCCCGATTTTCCAGAATTTGGATTGCGCTTTGCCGGGATTGGAATGAAACAAGAACGTTTTCACTGGCCTTTCGAGGTAGAATCACTACATTGAAGGGCATGAGCAACGGTTTTGACGATATTCCCTTCTTCGACGAAGAGCCTGCACCCCGGACCTCCCCAGCGGGAGGAAAGGTCAAAGCTACGCAGGAAAAGGAAACCACGACGCCTGCGGGCGGCGGATTAGGCATTGCAGCGCGTGCCATGGCCGCGCGCGACCAGAATCGCAATCCCGATTATCTTTCCGGCCTCAACCCGGAACAGCGCGAAGCGGTCGAAACACTGGATGGCCCGGTTCTGGTGCTGGCGGGTGCCGGAACCGGCAAGACACGGGTGTTGACCACCCGTATCGCCCATATTCTGGCCACCGGCCGCGCTTTCCCCAGCCAGATCCTCTCCGTCACCTTCACCAACAAGGCGGCCCGCGAGATGAAAGAGCGCGTCGGCGTTCTGGTTGGCGGTGCTGTCGAGGGCATGCCGTGGCTCGGCACGTTCCACTCCATCGGCGTCAAGCTTTTGCGCCGCCATGCCGAACTGGTCGGCCTGACCTCGGATTTCACTATTCTCGATACCGATGACGTGGTGCGGCTGATCAAGCAGATCATCCAGGCCGAAGGGCTGGACGACAAGCGCTGGCCCGCCAAGATGTTTGCCGGAATGATCGACGGCTGGAAAAACAAAGGCCTCGACCCGGCGCAGATCCCCGAGGGCGACGCTCGCGCCTTTGGCAATGGCAAGGGCCGCGAGCTTTACGCCGCCTATCAGGCCCGGCTGAAAAGCCTGAATGCCTGCGATTTCGGCGATCTTCTGCTCCACCCGATCCGCATGTTCCGCGCCAATCCGGATGTGCTGAAGGACTATCACCAGCGCTTCCGTTTTATCCTGGTCGATGAATATCAGGACACCAACACGGCGCAATATATGTGGCTGCGGCTGTTAGCGCAGCGACCGAGCAGCAGAACCGCTGACGGCAAAGTCACAAATGGCACAGTGAATATTTGCTGCGTTGGCGACGACGATCAGTCGATCTATGGCTGGCGTGGGGCCGAAGTGGACAATATCCTGCGTTTCGAGAAGGATTTTCCGGGCGCGAAAGTCATCAAACTGGAGCGGAATTACCGCTCGACAGAGCATATTCTTGGCGCTGCCGGTTTCCTGATTGCCCATAACGAGGGGCGTCTGGGTAAGACGCTGTTTACCGACCGGGTCGATCCGAACGACGAAAAAGTCGTGGTGCATGCCGCCTGGGATTCGGAAGAGGAAGCCCGCGCGGTTGGCGAGGAAATCGAGCAGCTGCAACGCAACCAGCATAAGCTCAACGATATGGCCATTCTGGTGCGCGCCTCATTCCAGATGCGCGAGTTTGAAGACCGGTTCGTGACGCTTGGGCTGAACTATCGGGTTATCGGCGGCCCGCGCTTTTACGAGCGATTGGAAATCCGCGATGCCATGGCCTATTTCCGCATGGTCTGCCAGCCCGCCGACGACCTGGCCTTCGAGCGGATTGTCAACACGCCGAAGCGCGGTCTGGGTGACACCACGGTGCGCACCCTGCATGACTATGCCCGTAAACGAGATATTCCGATGCTGGCAGCGGCGTCCGACATCATCGAGACCGATGAGCTGAAGCCGAAAGCGCGCAAGGCGCTGTTTGACGTGGTGACGGATTTCCGCCGCTGGCAGGATCTGCTGGAAAACACGCCGCATACCGAACTGGCCGAGCAGATCCTTGATGAGAGCGGCTATACCGCCATGTGGCAGAACGACAAATCGGCGGAAGCGCCGGGGCGGTTGGAAAACCTGAAGGAATTGATCCGCTCGATGGAAGCCTTCGAGAGCATGCGCAGCTTCATGGAGCATGTGTCGCTGGTGATGGATGCCGAGACCAACGAAAATCTCGACGCCGTATCGATCATGACGCTGCATTCCGCCAAGGGGCTGGAATTTGAGACCGTGTTCCTGCCCGGCTGGGAAGAAGGCCTATTTCCGCATCAGCGCGCGCTGGACGAAGGCGGACGCGCCGCGCTGGAGGAAGAACGGCGGCTGGCCTATGTCGGCCTGACACGCGCCAAGTGCCGCTGTCACCTGTGGTTCGTTTCCAACCGGCGCATCCATGGCCTCTGGCAATCGACCATGCCGTCGCGCTTCCTCGATGAACTGCCGCCCGCCCATGTGGAAGTGGCGGAGGTGGAAACCAGCTATGGCGGCTATGGACGCGGCGGCTACGGCCAGTCCCGCTTCGACAAGCAGGAGCCATTTGCCAATTCCTACTCCACCCCCGGCTGGAAACGCGCCCAGGCCAACAAAACCGACGCCACCCGCGAAAACTGGGGCAGCCGCTCCGGCCACGCGGTAGAACGCATCGGCTACGGCGAAAGCGGCCCCCGCGGCCAAACCATCGACGGCCAGTTAGTCGCCAAATCCACCAGCAATGAACCATCAAAGTTCACCGTCGGCGACCGGGTGTTTCATATCAAGTTCGGCAATGGCAATGTGTCTGTCGTCGAGGGGAACAAGCTGACGATTGATTTTGATCGGGCTGGGCAGAAGCGGGTGCTGGACGGGTTTGTGGAGCGGGCTTGAGCCATGAAGCATGCTGCCGTTACGGATACCGGTGCGCGGATCGGCTATGTCGAACTGGCAGGACGAGAGCCGGTGCGGCTCTTCATCCATGGCCTTGGAAGCTCGTCGCTCGCCTATTTCACGGCTATCGCGGCAGATCCGTTGCTCGTCGGCCAAAGAAGCCTGCTCATCGATCTGCTCGGCTTCGGCATCAGCGACCGGCCCCAAGATTACGACTATACCATTGATCGTCAGGCACAAAGCCTGGCACGATTGCTCGACGAGCTTGGCTTGTCGAACGTTGACATCGTCGCCCACAGCATGGGCGGCTCGATTGCCGTTGCGCTCGCGTCGTTAAGGCCGGATCTTGTCGGTTCTCTGGTTCTATGCGAGCCAAGCCTGAAGCCCACTCCCCGGCTCCGTGTCGAGGCTTATACCGAACGCGCCTTTATCGAACAGGGCTTCGCCATTGTTTTGACCTCCGTTGGCGATGTATGGCCAGCCACGATGCGGAACGCCGACCCGGTTGCCATGTACCGCAGCGAGCATTCGCTTGGAAAGAACATGCCGGATGACCTTTGCGAGCGGCTGCTTGGGCTGACCATGCCACGGCTGATTATCGTCGGTGCCAAAACACCCAATCCGCATTGCCAGGACCAAATCCACGCCGCCAGCCTGCCGGTCGTTACAATTCCAGAGGCTGGCCATAATATGATGCTCGACAATCACGCAGCCTTCGTTGCCGCCTTGCGCGATTTCTTTTTAAAGACAAGCTAAGTGATCCGATGTGCGGCAAAGCATCTGATTGGCTTTTCATCGCCTTTGGACTGATCGAGCTTACGACCCGTGATGTCGATTTTTCTTGAACCAGAAGTTAGAATTTTTGGACTGGGCGTAATCCCTATCAACCCATGGCAGGCATCAACTTAAAACCGCCGCCACCAGTGTAAGCTCACCCCCGCGCTTCTTCATTCCGATGCAGCCACATCAATTCCATTTGCACCGCGTCCTGGAAATTCATGATCTCGCCGCGCATCACGTCTTCGGGGCAGCCGAGGTCGAGGAGTTCGGCACCGAGCTGGCGGCAGGTGGCGCGCCAGTAGATGGTGGCGTCGTTGCCTTGCAGGCGGTCCAGTGTCACGGCGGCACCGCGCACCATGTCACGGCGGCTGGCCAGCGGGAAGAAGGCCAGCGTCGAGGCGACGGGCTCAAGCTTGGCGGCAGTGTTGGGCATACGAACCATCCTTTATACTGATGATTCGTTTTACGGCTTCATGGTTAAGGTTTGGTTGCCGTAGCGGAAGGACATTTGAATCAATTGTTCCAAAAGAAGACCCCTCCCGGTGAAAACCGGAAGGGGCTGGATTGCTGGAGAACGGTTTAAGTCAGTGCGTGCCGCCCACTCACCCCGCTTCCGCTTCGCTCAGCGGACTGACCGGGGCAGAGCCACGGGTCTCTGCCCGTCCTTCGGACCCCCGCTGGGGAGAGGAGGCAACAAGCGTTGCGGCTCCTGCCCTCTTCTCCCCAGCGGGGAGAAGGTGCCAGCAGGCGGATGAGGGGGGCGAAGCCAAACCTGGCACTCAATAAGCGCCCCCCTGAACTCATTTGAAGTCAAGGGATTATGTTGTAACTTCCATGACTTACGGCAGCGTATAGGCGATCACATAATCACCCGGCTTGGTGCCAATTGAGCCATGACCGCCTGCGACCATCACAACATATTGCTTGCCGTTCAGGTCGTAGCTCATCGGCGTCGCCTGGCCGCCAGCCGGAAGCCGGCCTTCCCAGAGAACCTTGCCGGTGGCGAGGTCATAGGCGCGAAGATAATTATCGACGGCAGCACCGAGGAAAGCGACCCCGCCCTTGGTAATCATCGGCCCGCCGATGCCGGGTACGCCGACCTTGAAGGGCAGCGGCAGCGGCGTCATGTCATGCACCGTGCCATTGCGATGCTGATAGGCGATCTTTCCGGTCTTCAGATCGACAGCGGCAACCGTACCCCATGGCGGTGCCTGGCAGGGAATGCCGATGGGCGACAGGAACGGACCCATCTTGACAGCATAGGGTGCACCGTCATTGCGGTTCAGGCCCTGTTCCGAGCCTTTTTCGTCCTGCCCCTTGGCCGGAACCTGATCACGCGGCACAAGCTGCGAGGTGAAGGCCAGATAGGTCGGCATGCCAAACATCACCTGTTTTTCCGGATCGACAGCCACCGAACCCCAGTTGAACGTGCCGAAATTGCCGGGATAGATGATCGAGCCTTGCAGCGACGGCGGGGTATATTGGCCGTCATAGCGCAACTGATGGAACTTGATGCGGCAGGCCAGCTGATCGAGCAGCGTCACGCCCCACATATTACGCTCTTCCAGCTTCGGCGGGCGGAAGCTTAAGACCGAAATCGGCTGGGTTGGCGAGGCATGGTCTTCCGGGATGGTGCCGCCGGGGGCAGGAAGCTCCTTGATCGGAATGATCGGCTGGCCGGTGCGCCGGTCCAGCACATAGATATCGCCCTGCTTGGTGGAGGCAACGAGCGCCGGAACAGTGGTGCCAGCGCTGTTGATATCGAGCAGCACAGGCTGGGCGGGAACATCCATGTCCCAGAGATCGTGATGGACGAATTGCTGCACCCAGCGATCGGCACCGGTGTTGAGGTCCAGCGCCACGACGGAGGAAGAATATTTCTCCACATTGGCGCTGCGGTTCATGCCCAACTGGTCCGGCACCTGATTGCCGAGCGGGATATAAACGAGGCCCAGCTGTTCATCGACCGAGAATACCGACCAGCTATTCGGCGAATTGGCGGTGTAAGTCTGGCCTTCCGGGAGCGGTTGGGTCTGGCCCGGATTGCCGCTGTCCCAGTTCCAGACCAGCGCGCCGGTCTGGACGTCGAAGGCGCGGATCACGCCGGATTGCTCTTTGGTGGAATAGTTGTCGTTGACCGCCCCACCAATGATGATCTTGCCCGCGGCAATCACCGGCGGCGAGGTTGAATAGTAATATCCAGCCGGATTGTAGGGCATGCCCTGGTCCAGATGCAGCGTACCCTTGTCGGCAAAGCTTTCGCAGATCTTGCCATTGGCGGCATCGAGCGCGATCAGCCGCGCATCCGAGGTCGGCAGATAAACACGGGTGGCGCAGGGCGCACCGGATGTAGCGGCGGGGTCGGCATAATAGGTGACGCCACGGCAGGTCTGGTGCTGGCGATCCGGATTCAGGCCGACATTGGGATCATATTTCCATTTCTGCTTGCCGGTCGCCGCGTCCACAGCGATAGCCCAATTGTGCGGGGTGCAGAGATAAAGAGTATCGCCCACTTTCAGCGGCGTTACCTGATAGGTGGTTTCGCCGACATCGCCGGGCTGTTTCACATCGCCGGTCTGGTAAGTCCAGGCGGTCTTCAGTGTCTTGACATTGTCGGTGGTGATCTGGCTGAGCGGCGAATAGCGCTGGCCATAGGGTGTGCGGCCATATTGATGCCATTCACCATCGGCCATGTCGCCGCCATAGGAAGGCGTGGCGCTGGCCACATCCATCGGCAGGGTACCGGGCTTGTCATAGGGGTCCTGCGTCATCGAATAACCAGCGACAACAAGCGCGACCAGCACCGGCAGGGCCACCGGCCAGGCGCTGGCGGCAATACCGCCTTCGCGGCGATGCAGCGGTCCGAGCCTGCGGCGGATGGCAGGCAGAAGCAGCACGAAGCCAAGCACGATGACCAGCCCGCCGCGCGTACCAAGCTGCCACCAGTCAAAGCCGACCTCCCATACCGCCCAACCCAGGCAGCCGAGAATGAACAGCCCGTAGATCCAAAGTGCCGCCGCCTTGCGCATCACCAGCAGCAGCGCAACGAGAATGAAGGCAAGACCGGCGATGAGGTAAAACGGGCTACCGCCGAGCGACAGGAGATAGCCGCCCCCGCCGCCGAGCGCGAGCCCGATGACGGCGAAGACGACCGCTGTAACGATAAGGATCATGGGACAAATCCGATGCATGTTGAAAATAAGCGGGGGTGCGTCAAAAATTTGCGCATAGGTAAACTGCAAACGCGGGAGCGACCGTTAGGTTCCTACCGATCTTACGGGTAAATCAAATTTTGAGACCAAATACTCTTACCCATACTCTTGCGCGCATCGATCGGCCTTGCCATGGTCTGGCGCAAAATCAGCAGGAGGGATCATGACCAAGGCGCTGCTTCTCATCGATATCCAGAACGGCTTTTGCCCAGGCGGCAATCTGCCCGTGGCAGAGGGCGATCAGATCGTTCCCATCGCCAATGCCCTGATGGCCAGCGGGTCCTACGACCTGATCGTCGCCTCGCAGGACTGGCACCCGGCCAATCACGGCAGCTTCGCCTCCCAGCATCCCGGCGCCAAGGTTTTTGAACTGGGCGAGCTTTCCGGCAAGCCGCAGATGATGTGGCCGGACCATTGCGTGCAGGGGACCGTGGATGCCGAGTTTCACCCCGGTCTCGACCTCTCCCGGATCGATCATGTGCAGAAAAAAGGCCTGAACCCCTTGGTGGATAGCTATTCGGCCTTCCGCGACAACGATCAAACGGCACTGACCGGCCTTAGCACCTGGCTGATCGACAAGGGCGTCACCGAACTGGATGTTATGGGTCTTGCCACCGATTACTGCGTCAGGTTTTCCGTGCTGGATGCGCTCGACATGCTGCCGGGCGTTACCGTGCGCTTGATTGTCGATGCCAGCCGGGGCATTGATCCGCAAACGGTGGAGGCAGCGATTGCCGATATGCAGGCCCATGGCGCACGGTTGATCACCAGCGCGGATGTCCTCGCCTAAAAAGCATCAGCCGCTGCAAAAAGAATGGGTTCGGGAGGGCCGCCATGGAGATTATCAACGCGATTGCAGCCCTGCGCCACAGGCTCGATGCCTGCCGCAAGGCTGGAAAATCCATCGGTTTCGTGCCGACCATGGGCTATCTGCATAAGGGTCACCTGACGCTGGTCGAACAGGCCAAGGCCGAAAATGCCGTGACCGTGGTGTCGATCTTCGTCAACCCGCTGCAATTTGGCAAGGGCGAGGATTTGGAGAAATACCCTCGCGATCTCGCCCGCGACAGTGAAATGCTGGAGGCGGCGGGCGTCGATTTTCTGTTCGCGCCTGGCGTGGCCGACATGTATCCGCGCCCGATGGAGACAGTCGTTGATCTGCCGGGGTTGGGCGGCGAGCTGGAAGGCAAGGCCCGGCCAGGTCATTTCGCAGGCGTGGCAACCGTCGTCACCAAACTTTTCAACATCGTCCAGCCGGATGCCGCCTATTTTGGCGAGAAGGATTATCAGCAGGTGGCAATCATCCGTCGCATGGTGGACGATCTCGCCATGCCGGTGCGCGTCGTGCCGGTGGCAACCGTGCGCGAGGCCGATGGGCTGGCCTGCTCATCGCGCAATGTCTATCTGACCAAGGAGCAGCGCGCTGCCGCCGTCATCGTGCCAAAGGCGCTGGATGAGGCGGAACGGCTCTACCACGCCGGTATGCGCGATACGGGTGAGATGGAAGCAGCCCTTGCCACCTTCATTGCCCGGGAGCCGTTGGCAAAGCCCGATGTGGTCGCCGTGCGTCACCCCGATACGCTGGCCACCCTGCCCCATCTTGACCAGCCGTTTCTGGTGCTGCTTTACGTAAAGATCGGCACGACCAAGCTGCTGGATAACCGGGTCATCGACATCAAAAGTAAAAAGGAAGCCGCCGAGTGAGCGCCCCGCCCCGCCAGAAACGCCTGACGCCCACCACCATTGCTGCGCTGAAAAATCAGCGCCCAATTGTGTCGCTCACCGCCTATACCACGCCGATGGCGCGGCTGATGGATGCGCCTTGCGATCTGCTGCTGGTCGGCGACAGCCTTGGCATGGTGCTCTATGGACTGGACACCACGGTTGGCGTCACCCTGGAGATGATGATTGCCCATGGGCAAGCCGTGTTACGCGGAGTCAATCACGCCTGCGTGATCGTTGATATGCCGTTCGGTTCCTATCAGGAATCAAAAGAACAGGCCTTCCGCAATGCGGCACGGATTATGAAAGAAACCGGCTGCGATGGCATCAAGCTGGAAGGCGGCACGGAAATGGCCGAGACCGTCGCCTTTCTGGTGGAACGCGGCATTCCGGTGCTGGGCCATGTCGGGCTGATGCCGCAGCAGGTCAACACATCAGGCGGCTACCGTTCCAAGGGTCATGATGAAGCGGAAGCCGACAAGATCCGGGCCGACGCCACCGCCATAGCCAAGGCAGGCGCTTTTGCGCTGGTCATTGAAGGCACCGTGGAGCCTTTGGCACGGGACATAACCCAGACCCTTGCCATCCCCACCATCGGCATCGGCGCCTCGCCTGCCTGCGATGGCCAGATCCTGGTCTCCGACGACATGCTGGGCCTGTTTAATGATTTCAAGCCGCGCTTCGTCAAGCATTATGCCGAGCTGGCCGGGGTGATTTCAAAGGCCGTGGAAGACTATGCGACCGAGGTCAAGGCACGGCAATTTCCCGGACCGGAGCATACTTTTCAGCCGCGAAAATCGTAACCGCTAAAGAGACGGTAGCGCCTCGCGCCTTCATCGGGCGCGAGGCGCTACTGCTATTTGACGATGACAAGCATCCCCGCGGCAATCAGCAATGTGCAAAACGACAGAACCAGGGTGCGTTCATCCACCTTATGGGCCAAATGAACGCCTGCTGGCACGCCTAAAAGGCCGCCGATGGCCAGCATAAGGCCGAGGGTCCAATCGACATGGCCATAATAGCCGTATTGCATCAGGCTGATGCTACATCCCGGCAGTGCCAGCGCCAGTCCCAGGCCTTGCGCCCGAACCTGGGAGTGCCCGTAAAACATCACCAACAGGGGAACAGCCAGCATGGCGCCCCCCACCCCGAACAGGCCGAGCGATATGCCGCCAATCGCGCCTGGCAAGAAGGCCCAGCGATAATCAAGGCCATGTGAGACGAATTTTATGTTTCGCGTGATGGCGACAAACGCCGCAAGCAACATCAAAAACACGCCATACCAGAGCTTCAATGTCTCGCTCGACAGCGATAAGGCCCAGAGAGAGCTGATCGCCGACGTGACGCTGCCACTGGCGGCCAGCACAAGGGCCGTCTTGAGATCGAAGCTGCCCTTGTTGCGGTATTTCACCAGGGCATAGAGAACATTGGTGACAACCATGACCAAAGCTGTCCCTTGGGCCAGCTTCTGGTCATAGGCCGCAAATAAAACCAGGAGAGGGATTGCAAATGTTCCGCCTCCGGTTCCCAGGAAGCCTCCCGCCGTCCCGAGCAACGCGCCGAAGGGAACGCCTATGACACTCATCAACATCGTGTTTAATCCTATGCCGCGACGCTGGCGTGTTGGTCTGCCAAGCAGAGGACGGTCGGGCCGGACTCCTGACGAGAATTTGGAAAGTCGCGGTTGTAATGACAGCCGCGACTTTCAGACCGCGACAAGGCGCTGTCGATGACAATCCGCGCCGTCACCACCATGTTGTGCAAGTCGCTAAGGTCGAAAGAGTGGGGATGCGATGTCAACATCGCCTCGACTTCCGAATGAAGCAGGTCAATCCTTCTGCGGGCCGCATGAAGCGAGTCCTGACTGCGAACGATGCCCACATAATTCCACATCACCGTTCTGATTTCCTGCTTGATCAGAACCATGGCATCACGCTTCATTCCGTCCGCCGCCATGATATGCGGGTGCTGCTTGGCCGGTGCCAGCGAGACATTCGGCAGGTCGCTGCCGCTCAAGATATCCAGTGACGCGGCCCGTGCCATGACCACACATTCCAGCAGGGAGTTGGATGCCAGCCGGTTGGCGCCATGCAAGCCGGTATAGGCCGCCTCACCGAGGCAATATAGGCGATCGACATCGGTTCGTCCGTTTATATCCGCATAGACACCGCCGCAGGTATAATGCGAAGCGGGCGTCACCGGGATCGGTTCCTTCGTCATGTCGATCCCCCGCTCCAGACATTTCTGGTAGATGTTCGGGAAATGACCCTTGATGAATTCCGCTGGCTTATGGCTGATGTCGAGATTGACGGATGGGATGCCATTTTTTTTCATCTCGCTGTAAATGGCTCTGGAAACCACATCTCTCGGCGCAAGCTCTGCACGCTCATCATAATCGGCCATGAAGCGGTAGCCATCGGGAAGCGTCAGAATGCCGCCCTCGCCCCGAACGGCCTCCGTGATCAGAAAAGCGTCACCTCCGGGATAGTACATGCAGGTTGGATGGAACTGCATGAATTCCAGGTTGGCGACACGGCAACCCATTCTCCAGGCCAGAGGAATACCGTCACCGATCGATTGAGCTGGCGATGTCGTATGCGAGAAAATCGGGCCGACGCCGCCTGTGGCCAAAACCGTGAAACTGGATGCGATGCGGCGCTCGACACCCTTCGGGTCGATCAACACCGCGCCAATGCAGGTGTTTTTCTCGGCGTCGCCCCGGATGAGATCCGTGACTGCGCAATTCTCAAGCACGGTGATGTTGGGATGAGATAGAAGGTGGGAGGTCAGGTTGGTCTGAATTCCGCGACCGGTCATGTCATCGACATGCAAAATGCGCCGTTCACCATGGCCGCCTTCGCGGGTCAGGTGATAGTCGCCATCCTGTTTGGTGAATGGCACACCCTGCTCGATCAGCCACTCGACGGCCTTACGGCCATTCTCAACGATATAGCGCGTATTGTCGATGTCATTCAGATGACATCCGGCAATCAGCGTATCGCTGACATGCTTGTCATGCGTATCGTCTGCCGCATAGACCGCAGAGATGCCACCCTGGGCATAATTCGATGCGGCAGACCCGAGATCGGATTTGCAGACGATGAGAACCCGCTTCTCCCGCGCCACAGATAATGCCAGCGTCTGCCCCGCCAATCCGGCGCCAATCACCAGGACGTCGTAATAATCCTCAATCCCGTCTGAAAACATCATATTGCACTCCCCCGGCAAAAAGCGGATCCGGCGCTTCAATAATTTGTGTAGGCCGAATACTCGCAATGGTTGCTTCACCACAGGGTGCGCTTTAAATTCGGGATAGCATCAAGTCAATTGAAAATGCCCTTTTTAATTGCATTATGCCCACTTTTCAATCAAATGAATTCATCAGGAAAAACGACGGTCCAGCATGGCGCAAACCTCAAGACGCCATCGTCCGCTCCAATTGATAGATCCCGTCATTGAAGCGGTCGATCTGCTCGGCCAGCAGGGTTTGGGCGTCGGCAAGACCTCTGTTGTAGAAATGCACACCGACCGTTCCGGCCAGAAAATCGATCAGACTTTCGACCTCGAACCGTCCAAGCTCGACCTCATGTTCACTCGCCAGGTGTTTTTGCAGCCGTGAAACCAGCAGGGCCAGTTCGTCTTTTGAAAAATCCGCTTTCACATCATCGGGCTTCGGCATTCACGATGTTCCTTTTCGACAAGAATGGTCGGCTGGAATAGGGCATGACTATGAGCACGCATCAATGGAAATCAACGCAGGATCACTCCTATTGATTTGCTCGTTTCGCAATGATGTTCTAATCCACCCCTCATTCTTGGGAGGGAAAAGAAGATCCCACCTGAAAACAGCCCACCCCAAGACATATGCCCATTTAGAGCATTTCCGCGTTTCATAGAAACGCATAAATACTCTAACTGTTTGTTTCAACACATTTCCGGATGCAAAACCGCACCGCACTTTTGCTGGAAATGCTCTAGGAAAAGACGATGTCAGACTTTACCGATGGCGCGCGCCAAAGCGCTCCCATCACCCTTTCCACATTGCCCTTCGCCGCCTTGTTTGGTGCCGTCGCTGCCGCCCATGGCCAATCGGTGGCTGAGGCGACGCTGATGAGTGCGACGGTTTTTGCAGGCGCCAGTCAATTGGTCGGCATCGATCTGTTCGGCAATAACGTTCCGGCCTGGCTGATCGTGCTCTCGGTGTTTGCCGTCAATTTCCGCCATATCCTCTATTCGGCGGCCATTGGCCCTTATTTCCAACGGCTGAGCGGACTGCAAAAAGCCGTCGCCTTCTTCTTCATGACCGATCCGCAATTTGCCGAAACCGTCAAACATGCCGAAGGTGGCAAGTCCGTTTCCTTCGGCTGGTATATGGGCTTTGCGCTAGCCATCTATATTCCCTGGGTCGGATTTTCGGCGATTGGCGCAGTGTTCAGCAGCCTGATCGGCGATCCGAAAGCGGTTGGCCTCGACGTGCTGCTGCCCGTCTATTTCATGGGCAGCGTGCTTGGCTTTCGCAAGCGTCCGAACTTCCTGATCGTGGTTGCGGTCAGTGCCGTGGCCGCGGTGTTTGCCATGCATGCCGTTGGCTCACCCTGGCATGTCAGCCTTGGCGCACTGGCGGGCATTGTTACCGCAGCCCTGCTGCCGCCGAAGGCGCAGGCGGCCCTTGATGATCGACCGGAGGTGAGGCAATGATGGATCTTGACCCCTCTATGGTGGCGATCATTCTGGCTGCCGCCCTTGCCACCTACCTCACCCGCGCTGGCGGCTATCTGGTGATCAGCCGTTTCAAGACTTTGCCGCCCAGGGTCGATGCAGCGTTGAACGCCGTTCCTGCCGCCGTGTTGACCACGCTGGTCGCCCCGGCCTTTTACGCCGGTGGGATGGAGGTGAAATTCGCCATGCTGCTTGGTCTCGTCGTTGGCCTGCGCTTTTCGCTTATCCCCATGCTGCTCACCGGTTGGGGTGCCGCCGTGCTGATCCGCCAGTTCATGACCTGATCCCTATCCGCTCCACCTTACGGCAATCACCTCTCCAAAACCGCTGAAATTGGGGTGAGGCTTGTTTTACAGTTCGTATCTCTTATTCAGCTATATTTAATATAAATAACCTATGGTAGAATCCTGTCGTCGCAACCGTTCCGCTTGTTGATTCGTCACGCCGTCAGGTGTGGGCAGTCTTGATGGACGGCGTCCTGCGGCAAAAGGCGGAATGCAGTGAGAGGGGTTTTTAAATGGGTCATCAACGTCATCGACTGGAACTGATTGCTGGCGGCAAGGAACCGGCAGCGAACGCCCATTCCATCCATCAAATTGCCGAGGACCTGCAAAAGCTGATCAAGGCGTCAGACGCCGCCCGCTGCGAGATGTTGAGCTATCTGCTGGAAGTGGCACTGGATGAGGCCATCCGCGAAAGCGAAGAAAGAGGGCGCTAATCACCCTTCTTCCACCTCTATCGTTTTTTCAAAGCGAACATGCCCAAAGCGAAGATGCCTCTGCATCCTCGCTTTTTTACATACAGCGCCGTGCGCCATATCTGGCGCAGAAAGGTTCGCTGTCGCTCTTTATATCTGCTGCATAGTTTTCTCTTTAAACCGATTTCGGTTTAAAGAATTATGTAGTAGCGGACCGCGCCATTGGCTCGGTTGCCCGGATCAACCAGCTTCGGGCATCGTCTCCCTCCACCAGCGGCAAAAGCTGCTCTCGTGTGCGGGCGTGGTAATCGTCCAGCCAGCGCAACTCCTCACGGGTCAGCATGTCCTCAACGATCAGGTATCGGTCGATGGGCGCGAAGGTGAGCGTCTCGAAACTCATCATATCAAGGTCGCCGCCGTTCACCGGCTCCAGATCACGCACATAGATCAGGTTTTCGATCCTGATGCCGAAATGACCGGGCCGGTAGTAGCCAGGCTCATTGGAGAGAATCATGCCTGGCAGCAATTCCTGGGTGGAAAGCCGGGAAATCCGCTGCGGTCCCTCATGGACCGACAGAAACGA
This sequence comes from Agrobacterium vitis, assembly GCF_013426735.1. Lineage (NCBI taxonomy): Bacteria > Pseudomonadati > Pseudomonadota > Alphaproteobacteria > Hyphomicrobiales > Rhizobiaceae > Gillisella > Gillisella vitis. Next base: position 1,879,730 of record NZ_AP023272.1, on the reverse strand, counting down.
GCCGACACCGTGGCCGGTGCCGTGGGCGAAATCCGCCCCGGCCTTCCACAGGTTGATGCGCGCCAGCGGATCGAGGTCGCAGCCGCGCGTGCCCTTGGGAAACCGCGCCGTGCTGATGGCGATCATACCCTTCAACACCAGTGTGAAGAACCGTTTCTGATCGTCCGGCACCGCGCCGACGGCAAGCGTGCGGGTAATATCTGTGGTGCCGTTGACATATTGCGCGCCCGAATCGACCAGGAACATTTCGCCTGCCCGGATCGGCCGGTCGCTTTCCGTCGTCACCCGGTAATGCATGATGGCGGCATGTTCGCCTGCCCCGGCAATCGTATCGAAGGAAATATCCTTCAGCGGGTTCTGCATACGCTCACCCACTTTGGCGCGGATGGTTTCCAACGCCCGCGTTGCACTGATTTCCGTCGCGCTGCCCGCCGGTTGCCGGTCGAGCCAGCTGAGGAATTCAACAACGGCCACACCATCCTGTACATGGGCGACAGCCGAGCCATTCAGCTCAACCAGGTTTTTCACCGCCCGGCCAAGCTTGGCCGGATCGGCACCGTCCACGACCTTGCCGCCCCGGCTGGCCACCAGACGTGCCAGTGCCGCTGGCGAGAGATCCGGGTCCATCAGAATACGGGCGCCGGTCTGCGCCAGCATTGCCAATTGCGAAACGAAATTCTGCGGATCAAGCCGGGTGGCAAGACCATCGAGATAGGTCTCGACCTCGAGATTCGTCTTGCGCCGGTCCAGAAACAGCTCGGCCTTGCCATCAGCATGGACGATTGCGCGCGACAGCGGATGCGGCGTGTGAGGCACATCTTGACCGCGAAGATTGAAGATCCAGGCCACAGACGATGGATCGGTGATCACCACCGCCGCTACGTCTTTTGCCGCAAGGCCATCGGCGATTTTGGCAATCTTCTCACCTGCCTCGACCCCGGCGGCCGAGATCGGCTGGATCGATACTGCGCCCAACGGCTCGGCAGGACGGTCGGTCCAGACCGCATCGAGCGGATTTTCATCGACCAGCACCAACGTTCCGCCGATCTCTTTCAGCGCCTTTTCCAGCCGCGACACCTGCACCACCGTATGCATCCATGGATCGATGCCCAGCCGGAAGCCCTTCGGTGCATGGGCCGGGATCCATTTGGCCGGAGGCTCATCGATCAGGTCGCCCGGCGTAAACACGTCGAGATCCACCTGCTGGCGCACTTGCGTGACATAGCGGCCATCGACAAAGACCACGGCCTGGCTCTGCGTTACCAGAACTTCGCCCGCCGAGCCGGTAAAGCCGGTCAGCCAGGACAGGCGTTCGGCTGAGGCTGGGACATATTCGCCCTGATATTCATCGGCCCGCGGGATCATAAACCCATCGATACCCAGCCCCGAAAACCGGTCGCGCAGCGCCGCGACACGGTCGCGACCGAATTGAGGAGTGGAGGTAACGTCAAAACTTTGGAACATGAGACCTGTCCGACACTGTCAAAAACTGCTGCCAACCTATAACAGCGGCGCTGAAATGACACCCTTTCCATCACCTTTGCCCCGCTTTTCGCCTTACCCGGCCCGTCAAAGGCAGATTGTGACGGTTTTTTGACCACAAAAAGCCTGACAGCATCATAATCGATGCGCTGAGCGCATGGCTCCCATGCCAGCAAAACGCTGTCGCAAATCAGCTAAACCGATTAGAAGCACCGCAACGCAACATGCTAAACAAAACCGAAGAGACCTCCGATGACCAGCCCGATCCGCACCTCTGCTCCGACCCGCGCCATGCCGCTCGGCCGTCAGATTGGCCGCAACGGTCTGACCGGCGCCTCCTCCCTGTCGCGTGACATTCTGGCCGGCGAAACCCGCACTGGCACCGTCCGCAACGGCTCGGTTCGCGCTGCAATCTAATACCATCCTGAAATGGCCTATGCGACGCCACCGCTGTGGAGGCATGTCGAGCGGCCATTTTACCTATCGAACACAGTCCCGGCTACGGGACCCGCTTGAGCCTCTCCTCCCAAGGTTCGCGGGTTGATCAGGGAAACCTGATCGAGAAAAAGGCGGCATGGCGGTGCCGCCTTTTTTGTTTTTTGTGAAAAGCGACATTTCTGAAAACGCCAGTCTGCCAGCGTAAGTCTAACGGCATAAGTCTGACGGGATTTGGCCCGCACAAGCCATGCGCGCTATTCACTGCTGCACCGCACACAATCATCGCAAGCCGAAAACCACTTAAAGGTCCGACTATTGCAGGTGAATAGTGACCCAGCCATTGCGCCAGATGGTGCGCACATGCTTCACCCCCGCGCCATTATAGGCGGCGATCACTTTCCAGCGCTGCGATGCCAGAATGCCGGAGAGGATGACGGAACCGCCCGGAGCCAGATGAGTGACGAGCTGCGGTGCCATCTTCATCAGTGGGCGAGCAAGAATATTGGCGATGATCAGGTCGAAAGGCCCGAATTCACCAAAAGCCGTTGAATGAAAACCCGGCGCGGTACGCCATTCGATACCGTTGGGGACGCCGTTGCGCGTGCCGTTTTCTTTGGCCACCCGCACCGCGATCGGATCGATATCGGTGGCCAGTACCGGTACGTTGACCAGCTTGCGCACAGCGATGGCCAGAACGCCGCTGCCGGTGCCCAGATCCAGCGCGTTGCGGGGCCTGCGGGCGCGCACCACGCTGTCGATCATTTCCAGGCAGCCAGCCGTCGTGCCATGGTGGCCGGTGCCGAAAGCCTGACCGGCATCGATCTCGATGGCCAGATCATGGGGACGCACCTTGTCGCGGTCATGGGACCCATGCACCAGGAACCGCCCTGCTCTGACAGGCGTCAGGCCTTCAAGCGATTTGGCGATCCAGTCGATATCGGGGATCACTTCACGCTCGACCGGCAGGTCCGGAAATTCCGCGACCAGCGCCGTCTTCACCCGCGCCAGTATATCGTCTTCCTCATCGAACATCAGGTAGATCGATGTTTCCCAGATATCCCGTTTTTCATCGACTTCCGTGGTGGCAATTGCGTAATCTTCTTCACCGAACTCCAGGCTCAACAGGTCGAGAATGTGATTGGCCTGCACTTCAGTGGTGCTGGTGAAAAAACGAAGTTCGCTCACGGTCGATATTCCCTATGGGGTGGGCTGATTGAACGCCCACGTTCCTGTCGCTTCCGGTACAATGCCTGACGCGCTGTTGCAACATCAAAGCGGGACAGGCATCGCCTCTCCGAGCATCGCCAAGCGCTCAGCCCTTCATCAGCTTTTGCAGCTTCTGGACGGCGGTTTCGGGGTTTTCGCCATAGGCAATCGTGCCTTTGAACCGGCCCTGCGCATCCAGCAGAAATACAGAGGCTGTATGGTCCATGGTGTAATCGCCGTTCGGATTGGCCTCATCGACCGGCACTTTCTTGGCATAGACACGGAAGCCCTTGACCATCTCCATCACCTTGTCGGGCGCGCCGGTGATGCCGATGATCCGGTCGGAAACATTCGAAACATAGGTGTTCAGGATCTCGGTCGTATCGCGTTCCGGATCGACGGAAACGAAATAGGCATTCAGATGACCGCCCTGCGGATCGACCTGCTTCAGCCAGCCATCCAATTCAAACAGGGTGGTCGGGCAGACTTCAGGGCAATGGGTGAAGCCGAAGAACAGCGCGCTCGGCTTGCCGCGCAGCACTTGCTCGCTCACCGGCTGCCCCCGCTGGTCCACCAGTTGGAATGGCACGCCATAGGCCGCCTCGCCCACCGTGCGGCTCGATTGGCCAATTTCAAGCGTCAGATAGCCCAGCAAAGCTGCCGAGGCCGCCACCAATATCCAAAGCCCGATCCGCAGTCTCTTCATCGCTTCACTCAATATGTCCTTAGCCCGGCGGCAGGATTGACAATCGCCGGTGCCAGCAGGGTCCATGCTCTTCCATACAAGCCCGGAGATAGGCAAGGCAAATCAAACAAACCGCAAAACGTGAAAATCAAATACCTCGACCCCGAGACATATCGTCGCCCGCAACCGTCATACGGGCTGGCGGAAAACCGCATCACAGGCTGCTTGGAGCGCCCGATAGAATTAAATCATCAATCGAGAATAGTATTAGTATAAGCTTAATAGTCTTGAGAGACAGTCAACCTGCATGTCGGCCTTACGCCGTCAGGACATGACGTCCTTGGAGGATTGCTGAAAAATCGCTCGCCAGCAAGAGGGCTGGACGTGAAAGATGCGGCGGTTTCAGCAATGACAGCCGCACTCTGTAACGGAGAGCGCAGTCTTTCTAAACTCCGCACAGCATGTTCCATAGGACCGACCCGGTCACGTCAACTGAGCCATGCGGGGATATTCATGAGCAACGCAATTTCCGGCCGAAGCCTTTCCGTCGGCCAGCGCCTGATGACCTTGGGCGGTGCTGCCATCTGCGCCATCGCGGCCATGCTGGCCGTCGGCTATTATAAGAGCAGCCAATTGGATCACTCGTTGCATCGGGCGATAGAACTCAAGAACAAGCTGGAAACGATCAACGAACTTCGGCTCGCCAATGGCGAAATTACCCTTGCTGCCATGGATACGATCATCGACCGTGACGAAGGCAAGGTACAGCCGGACCGCCAGAGCATTTTCGACAAGGCTGGCCTGGCACTTGCCAATGGATCTGCCATCGTAAAAGAGGTGGCTGCTGATGTTGGCCTATCGGCAAACGTTGCAAGCTATGACAGCGATGTTCAGAAAATCCGCCAGGAAGTCACCGTGGAACTGAAGAAGCTGGTGGAAACCCAGGCTCCGGAAGAGAATTACGCCCGGATTGACGATGTCATCGATGGCGCGGGCGGCAAGCTGAGCGACACGCTGGCCAATCTTTCCTCCGCCGCTGGCAAACTTGTCGAGAGCCGTGTGGCAGACGCGACGAGCGCTTCCAGAAGCGCCATCACCATGCAGATCACCATCGGATTGATTGCATTTTTCCTGGTTCTCGGATTGCAGATCATCCATGCTCGTTCGGTCGTCAACGGCATCCGCAATGTCCGCACCAGCCTCAAGGATATCATCGAGGGTAATTACGACCGCGAGATCCTCGGCCTGGCGCGGGGTGATGAAATCGGCGACATTGCCCGATCGGCTGATATTTTCCGTCAGGCCGTCATCGACAAACGCACGCTGGAGGCCGAGGCTGAAACCAACCGAAAGAGCCGCGAAACCGAGATGCGCGAGAGCGAGGCCGCAGCGGCCGCCGAGCGCGACCGGATGAAAGCCGCCGTCGATGCCCTGGGCAAGGGCCTGAACCGACTGGCCGAGGGCGATTTGCAGGCAGCGGTCGATGAAGCGTTCCCGCAGGAAGTCGAACGCCTGCGCACAGATTTCAATCTTGTCACCACCCATCTGCGCAATGTCATGGGCGAAATTTCCATCAATTCCAGCTCCATCCAGGCCAATGCCAATCAGATGCGCTCCGCAGCCGACGATCTGGCGCGCCGCACCGAACAGCAGGCCGCATCGCTGGAAGAAACATCGGCGGCACTGGCCGAGATTACCGAAACGGTCCGCACCAGCACGCAACGTGCAGAAGATGCCAGCCACATGGTCGATAATGCCAAGACCTATGCCGAACAGTCCGGTGCCGTCGTCTCCGATGCCATGGCGGCCATGGAGCGGATTGAAAGTGCCACTGGCGAAATCGGTAAGATCATCAACGTCGTTGACGAGATCGCCTTCCAGACCAACCTTCTGGCGCTGAATGCAGGCGTCGAAGCCGCCCGCGCTGGCGAGGCCGGCAAGGGATTTGCTGTCGTCGCCCAGGAAGTTCGTGCCCTGGCAGGCCGGGCCGCCGACGCCGCCCGCACCATCAAGGATCTGGTGACGAAATCCAACGACGAAGTGCGCACCGGGGTCGAGCTTGTGACCGCCACCGGTGAGGCTTTGCATAAAATAGGCGAAGATGTGCTGCGAATTAACGATCACGTTAAGTCGATTGTAACCTCGGCGCGCGAACAATCAGTTGGCCTGAGTGAAATCAATTCCGCCGTCGGACAGATGGACCAGGTGACGCAGCAAAATGCCGCCATGGTCGAAGAGACCAATGCGGCAAGTCATACGCTTGCCAGCGATGCAGACAATCTTGGACAGCTCGTTGGGCAATTCAAGATCGGCGGCGCGGGTGAGACGCGGCCAGGATCACACCCGGCGCGACCGACATCAAGCAGACCTGAGCCGGCAAGACCGACCTCAGCACCGACGCAGTCTCCCGCAAAGCAGCTCATGAGCAAGGTTGCGGGGGCTTTCACCAAAGGCAGCGGCTCCACGCCAGCCCGTGCAACGGCAGCCGCCCCATCAACCGACCACTGGGAAGAGTTCTAAACCATGTCCAATGCCATCAAGCAGTCCGGCGCCTATCTTGAAATCGTCTCCTTCCATCTTGGCGATCAGGAATTCTGTATCGACATCATGGCGATCCGTGAAATTCGCGGTTGGGCACCGGTCACCCCGATGCCACATACCCCCCCATACGTACTGGGCCTGATCAACCTGCGCGGCGCCGTCATCCCGGTCATCGACATGGCCTGCCGGCTGGGCATGAGCATGACAGAACCGTCCGAGCGCTCGGCCATCATCGTCACCGACATCGCCGGCAAGCTGGTTGGCCTGTTGGTCGAACAGGTCTCCGACATGATGACCATTCGCGGTGAAGACTTGCAGCCCGCTCCGGAAATCATCCCGGAAATGCAGCGTGCCTTCTGCCGCGGCATCGTGGCGCTGGAAAAATCCATGGTCTGCTTCCTCAACCTCGACACGGTTATCGCCGACGAGTTGGCCAACGCCGCCTGATCGGCAAGGTGTCTGGTCGGTCGAGCGTAAGCTCGGTTGAAAAGTCGAAAAAACAAGAAACCGCCGGTTCGGACGTGATGGCACCGAACCGGTGGTTTCGTGCGTTTAAAATTATGATGGTGACAGGGCTGAAATTGCCGCTATCGGCTCTCTATATGTCTTAAGAGATCTGCACGTTGGTCGCAGTCATGAAACGTGGGGTTCCGCCGCAAAACGGCCTAGGAGTTTTGCGCGACATGGCTTGTTTGGGCATATCGTGATCGCAAAACCGCTGCACACTTTTGCGCGACATGCCTGTAAGGAGAATATGATGATGAAAAAACAGATTTCAGCACTTCTAATCGCAGCAAGCCTGGCGATAAGCTTTACATTGCCGGCAATGGCGGGAGAGCTTACCCTCCCCGATATCCTGTTCGGCAAGCGCTATAATGACGGCGTGTCGGTGGAGCGTGTCTATCAGCATCCGCCCGGCCACGGCAATGACCTGCCGCTTCTGGTCCGTTATCCCTCGCGCCAAATGATCGAGACATCGCAGGCCGAAGTCAGTGGCAGCCCCGTGTTGCGCGAGGCCATGAAGGTTCGGGGCATTTTGGTGAAAAACGTCATCTGGGTGCAGACCGCCGCCAATGGCGGCAAGATCGTCTACGTTAGATAATTCAAAAAGTGTGGGATCATAGCTAGATGCCACGCGGACAAGCTTGGAGTTTGCTTTAGAACGTGGAACCGACGTTTCCCGAAAAGACAACGGAAACAAAACAATCGAGAGTCTGTCCGGTTTAATCTGAGCCGGACAGACTCTCGAATATAGAAGTCAGCCCCGGTGGCATGGAGGCGACTTTCAACATCTCCAGGCCTGTGATCCCAGGAGAAGGATCAACGGCCTTGGCAGACAAGCGGTGGACCACGAGCTTGGCGTAACAACCCTGACATTACCGGAAAATTCCTCAAGCCAGCGACGGTTTAAGGAACAGACGATAAGCAGACAAAAAGCGTTACAGCAGGTCCATGGCGCTGCAACTCCCCAGCACCCCCGCGCGGCGGCAATCTGCATCATATGGGCCCGCCGATAAAGCCGCGATACGGCGGAATTCGCGGCCGATCCGATACGAATTCTGACCTTTTTTGGTATTTTCCAGGGCATTCGTCAAAGCAAGCCATACAATCAGGGCTTGCCATTCTTCCAGGTTACGCTCTGATTGAACAGCGGCACGGTCGAAATCGCCATTTTGGCGGACCCGTCCACCACCTGCCGGGAGTGGATGAGATAGACCAGCGTGTCATTGTCCTTGTCATAGATCCGGTTGACGACCAGCGTCTTCCAGATCAGCGACCGGCCCTGGCGAAACACTTCTTCGCCGCCTTTGGAAAGATTGATGTCGCCGATTTCAATAGGCCCGGTCTGGCGGCAGGCGATGGAATTGTTGGATGGGTCCTCAAACCAATTGCCCTTATGCAGCCGGTCGATCAGTGAACGGTCGAAATAGGTGACATGGCAGGTAATGCCTTTCACCTGCGGATCTGCCACCGCCTCAACCACGATATCGTTGCCCACCCAATCGACACCGACCTTGCCGACCACATCAGCCATGGCAGGCGTACCAAGAAGTCCGGCAAAAGCGGCAGCCAGCAGCAGCTTCGGTGATTTGAACATAACAGCCTCCGAGAAATACTCAGGCAGAGATATGCTTTCGCCATCACGTTACAAGATGCGCCGCCACCCCATGTCAAAACCGTCAAGCCGAAACCCGCGCTGGCTTGCGCACCGAGCAGGACTGATACCCGCCTGGAAACAGCCGTCCGATGGAAATCCCCATCATGCCAGCAAGCTCGCCCAGGTCCTGCGCGCCCCGGCGCTCCATCATCGCGATCACCGTTTGCGCGCAAACCGACGCATCTTCGGCTGCATTGTGATGCCGGAAGGACAGTTGCAGATGTGCCGCCAGCACATTCAGCCGATGGGAGGGCAATTGCGGCCAGACCTTCTGCGCCAGCTTGACGCTGCACACGTAAGACAGGTTTGGATAGGGCTGGCGATAGAGATCGCAACTAGCCCGCCACACCGACAGGTCGAAGGCGGCATTATGCGCCACCACCATCGCGCCCGAGAAATCATCGGCGAATTCGTCCATTACCTCGGGAAACTCGCCCGCATCCTCGACATGATCAGGCCGAATCCCGTGGATGGCGATGTTGAAGGATGAAAACCGCATGGTTTTTGGCCGGATCAGCCGCTCCTCCACCCGCACCACCTGCCCGTTCTCGACAAAGGCCAGCCCGACCGAACAGGCGCTGCCCCGCTCTTCATTGGCGGTCTCGAAATCGATTGCGATGATTTTGGGCTGCAATGGCGTTGACATCGATCCCCTTTATGGTGCGAGAGCGATTCGAGCAATGTGAGGAGGGACGGGCATGTCGAAAATCTCGGGGTTCCACTGCGAAATAGACCGACCGGATGAAACCGGCAGCCCAATAGTCATGCTGCATGGCAGCGGCCAGGATGAAACATGCTGGGGAGACATTCCGGCACGCATCGGCCCCGGCTCGCCCATCGTCCGTGTGCGCGGCAATATCATCTGGGAAGGCAAATACGCATTTTTCCGGCGCAATCCGGACAGGACGCTGGATCTGGCCGACCTGGCGCGCTCCGCCAGCGAAATCAGCTTGCTGCTCGAAAGCCTGACGCAACGGTTCGCCGAGCGAAAGCCGATCCTGATCGGATATTCGAACGGCGCAATTCTCTCCGCAGCCGTTCTTCGCGATTTTCAGGACTTGATCGACGGCGCCATCCTTCTGCGGGGCTTATCACCGGCTCCGGCGTCACCCTTTCCTTGGTCCGTGACCTGTCCAGTGCTGGTTATATCAGGGGAAGCCGACAGTCGCCGTACCCCTCAGGACGGCGCGATCCTCGCGTCGCAACTCGTGGCGGCCGGGGCACCAACTTCTTATCATCTTCTGCCCTGCGGCCACGGCTGGGACCCGCAGGAACGGGATCTGGCCTTGATGGAGGAATGGTTACGACATGTTGCGAGACGCGCTGTGTCCGGTACCTGATCCGAGCTGACACGCAAGAGACAAGGACAGGACAACCGAGCGAGCGGAGCGCCCATCAAGCCGCCCGATCACGCCGCCCCGTCGTGACCCCGCCTTGCCTGTCAGCCAGAAGAAAGCGATCGACAAGCTTTTTCAACCCTTCGGCACTGTCACTCATCGTGTGAGCTGTGCCGCTACAGGCATTGGCCAGATCTGCATTTTCATGGGTCATCTGGTCCATTTGCCGGACCATATCGGTCATGTCCTTGAGGCTGGCGGATTGTGACGCGGAGCTGTCGGCGATCGCCTCAATGCCGACGGCGATCCCCGTAATCCGGTTCTGGATTTCGCTTAAGGATTGCCCGGTCCGCCGAACCAGTTCGACACCCTGCGTAACCTCCGCGCTGGAAGTCGATATCAAGGCGTCAATTTCCTTGGCGGCATTGGCAGAGCGCTGCGCCAGATCGCGGACCTCTTGCGCCACGACGGCAAAGCCCTTGCCCGCTTCTCCGGCCCGGGCTGCCTCCACGCCCGCATTCAACGCCAGCAAATTGGTCTGGAAGGCAATTTCATCGATAACGCCGGTGATTGAGGCAATCTTGCCTGAGGCATCCTCGATTCGAGACATAGCCGCCACCGCCTGCTGCACCACGGTGGCCGAACGTTCCACGGCACCACGCACCTCAATCGTCTGGCCCTTCGTTTCGGCACTCCGCGACGAATTGATATCAACATTGCCGCTGATCTGGCTGATCGCCGAAGCGGCTTGCTTCAGGGCCACAGACTGGCTTTCCGTTCTCTCGGCAATCGAGGTCACCTGGTTGTAGAGATCAGCGGAGTTGGCTTTTACATGTTCCACCTTGCCCAGGATATCCGCGACGGTCGCCTGGAACAGTCCGAGAGACTTGTTGAGATTGACCCGGAGCGGTTCGAAATCATCGGCAAAAGGATGATCGAGCGTCATGCGCAGATCGAATTGCGCCAGCCGCTCCAAAGCCGCGCCGAGATCATCGACGACGTGCTTGAGCGCCTTAGCCTGCACAGCCTGCTCTGCCAATCGCTCCGTCCCTTGCTGCAAGTCGGCTTCGGCGCGCATACGTTCGGCTTCGCGCATCCGCCGCCGCTCAATGGCGGCTTCGCGCAGCACGGCACCGGCTCTCGCCATTTTTCCGACTTCGTCATGCCGGTTCAGGAACGGCACGGTCAGATCGAAGTTCCCCTCCGCAAGCACTGTCATGAACCGCTGGAAGTCCTGCATCGGCCCGATGGCGGAGCGGCGGAAAGCATAGAGGCCGACGCAGAGAACGAGGATGGAAACCGCCGTCGCCGTGCCGGCAAGCACCTGCCAGGTCATGGATTTCGACGCTGCATCGTGTTCCACGGTCTGCAGATCTTCATTGGAGGCCCGCACCAGCTTTTCTACCGCGGCCTTTTGCGCCAGAAACAGCGTACGTAGCTTCACCAGACTTTGCCCGGCATCGGCAGCGCGATCCGCTTTCAAGGCCGGGAGCAGAACGGTTTCCACTTCCCGCCAAAAGATGGCGCTCGCGGGTTCCACCTCATTGCGCAGCAGAGTGTCCAGTTTCTTCGGCAGCGTCACGCCGTGCCAGAACGCAATACGCGTGTCAAAGCTTACCCGCAGCCGCGCGAGTTCCTCGGCATTGGTCTGAAGCCTTTGCGGCTCGGCGCCCGCATCCACTGCCGCCACATAGGCCTCGATGACGAAAAGCGGCGGCGGCAGGATATCGGCAATCACGTCCTTCGCATACACAATCCGCTCATAGACCGGCCCATTCACCTTCAGTGTCACCAAAGCATAAAACATAATGCCACTGGACAGTAAAAGCCCGAGAAACAGGCTGGCTCCGAAAAGCGCAAGGCTGCGGGAAAGGCTCAATCGTGCCATGCTGTCTTACTCCGTCAATAGCCAAGCGAGGACATTTGCCATCTGTGCAATCGAGATGATTGAGCGAATGCGAACGCTAATACACCCGTCAGTTTTCGAGGATAGTTATTTAAATATCGCTAATAAATATGCAGTTTAAATTGTAGATCGAAGAGAAGGCCGCCTTTTTGTATCAATACCTCCGGATGTCTTGACATGCGTCATGTCGTGCGGGACACTTCATCACATGATCGCAAATCGCTCGACCCATCTGATGACCGTCCTCACCACCGTTCCGCAGGGAACGTGGGGCCGTCGTCACATCGTCACGATGTAAAAGCGATCATCCCACAAACCCTGCCGAGTAGAGCAGGGTTTTGAAAGCACCGCTGCTCCCTCGCCTCACCTGGAGACCAGCCGTGCCAGACAAGTCCTCTCTTGCACTATCCGCCTCGCCCGTTGAAGCAAATTCCCCCGTCGCCATAAATGCAAGCTGGCCGGATGGGCTGCTTATTCGCGCCCAATCCCCTGATGATGCCGCTGGCATTGCCGCCCTGCAAAGCCTGCCCGGCGTCCGCGCCGGTACGCTGCGCCTGCCCTATCCGGCGGAACAGGATGTCCGCAAATATATCGAAAACCGTCAGGCGAACGGTATATCGCTGGTCGCGGTGATGGATGATATCGTGGTTGGCAATGCAGGCTTCATGCAGGGCATCGGTCGCCGCAGCCACACAGCCAGTCTCGGCATCGGCGTTCACGATGCCTATCAGGGGCGCGGCATTGGCCGGGCGCTGGTGAGCGAGTTGGTGACGATTGCCGAGGACTGGCTGAACATTCGTCGCCTGGAGCTGACGGTGTTTACCGACAACGCCGCCGCCATCGCCCTTTACGAACGCCTCGGCTTCATCCGTGAAGGCACACACCGCGCCTTTGCCTTCCGCTCCGGCGCCTTTGTCGATGCCTATGCCATGGCGCGGGTGCGGGTTTAAACGAGCAGGTGACGGGGGGCCGCACCCACCCCTCTTCACCATTTCACCCCTTTTTCCACCGTCCCCCTGTACTTTCCGTGGTTTGGAGGGTAGGAACAGCCCAAACATGCCCGCAATCGGCGGGCGTCGTGCTTTTTGGCGCGACCTGAAGACAGACATTTCGAGAGATGACCCCCATGACCGATTATGACGGCATCGTCCCGGCGATTGCCGAGGCCTTGCGCAAACGTGGCTACGCCACCCTCACCCCCGTTCAGCAAGCAATGATCGATACCGATCTTGAAGGCAGGGATGCGCTGGTTTCGGCCCAGACAGGCTCCGGCAAGACAGTGGCTTTCGGCTTGGCGCTGGCGCCTACTCTGCTGGGCGGTGAGAACCGTTTTGGCCGGGCCGTCAAGCCTTTGGCCCTGTGCATTGCCCCTACCCGCGAGCTGGCCTTGCAGGTGCAGCGCGAGCTGGAATGGCTCTATGAAAACACCGGCGCGATTTTCGCTACCTGTGTTGGCGGCATGGACATCCGCAATGAGCGCCGGGCGCTGGAGCGTGGCGCGCATATTATCGTCGGCACGCCGGGCCGGTTGCGCGACCACATTACCCGCCGCGCCCTTGACCTCTCCGGCCTGCGCGCTGTGGTGATGGACGAGGCCGATGAAATGCTGGATCTCGGCTTCCGCGAGGATCTGGAATTCATCCTGAAGGAATCGCCGGACGAGCGCCGCACCCTGATGTTCTCGGCCACCGTGCCGCGCTCCATCGCCGATCTGGCCCGCAGCTATCAGCGCGATGCCAAGCGGATCGAGACTGTTTCTGAACAGAAGCAGCATATCGATATCGAATATCGCGCCATGCTGACCGTGCCTGCCGATAAGGAAAACGCGATCATCAACGCGCTGCGCTTTTATGAAGCCCGCAACGCCATCGTGTTCTGTTCCACCCGCGCCAATGTCAACCATCTGACCGCCCGCCTGCACAATCGCGGCTTTTCCGTCGTGGCCCTGTCAGGCGAACTTTCGCAGAGCGAGCGCACCCATGCGCTGCAAGCCATGCGCGATGGCCGCGCCCGTGTGTGCGTCGCGACAGACGTTGCAGCCCGCGGCATCGACCTGCCGGGCCTGGAACTCGTCATCCACGCCGACCTGCCCACCAATTCCGAAACCCTGCTGCACCGCTCAGGCCGCACAGGCCGCGCCGGTAACAAGGGCGTTTCGGCGCTGATCGTGCCGATGAGCCAGCGCCGCAAGGCCGAACGTATTTTGGGCGGCGCCAATGTCCAGGCCGCCTGGGTCAAGCCGCCTTCCGCCGATGAAGTGATAGCCCGCGACGATGAGCGCCTGCTGGCCGATCCGGTGTTCAGCGAAGCCATCAGCGAGGAAGAAGCCGCCACCATTGCCCGGTTGCTGGAAGCCCACGGTGCCGACAAGATCGCGGCCGCCTATCTGCGCGCCTATCGCAGCACCCGGTCTGCCCCGGAAGACCTGATGGAGGTCAAGATTCAGGCAGAGCGTCCGCGCCGCGAGAATGACACCTATGAGCCGAACACCCCGCCGCGTCCGCGCAGCGAGTTTGGCCCCAGCGTCTGGTTCTCGCTGTCCGTTGGCCGCCGCCAAAGTGCGGAGCCGCGTTGGCTGATTCCGATGCTGTGCCGCAACGGCAATATCACCAAGAACGAAATCGGCGCGATCAAGATGCAGCCGGAAGAGACCTTCGTGGAGATCGCCCAGGCCAATCTCGAGCAGTTCCTGACGGCACTTGGCCCCAACAAGACGCTGGAACGCGGCATTATCGTCAAGCAATTGCCTGGCATGCCCGACTTCAACGCGCCGCCAAAGGAGCGCGCAGCCCGTCCGCCACGCGACGATAGCGACTTTGCCGAACGCAAGCCCCGCGCGCCCCAAGGCGACAAGAAGCCCTATGCCGCCAAGGCCGAAGCCACCGAGCGCCGCCCCTACAAGGACGACCTCGCCAAGGCCGATGACGATGTCTGGGGCAACCCCAAGCCTGCGTCTTCCTTCAAGAAAAAATCCAATGCGGCTGGTGACGCCCGCAGCTGGGACAAGCCCAAGGCCGATTGGTCGGGCAAGCCCAGAGGTGACAAGCCAGCTTATGCGGGCAAGAGCGATAAGCCCGCTTATGCAGGCAAGGGCGACAAGCCCGCTTATGCAGGAAAGCCAAAGGGCAAGTTCGAAGGCCCGGCTGGCGGCGCCAAGAAAAG